>NZ_CP087112.1:908639-1211519 GCF_025643255.1 Halomonas sp. 7T
CTTGTGATATTAGCGTCGAGTATTTTGGTTGGGCGGATTACTCTGCTGCAAGTGATCGACCGGCCTTTCCTGCAGAGCCAGGGGGATGCAAGAACCCTACGCCATGAGGCGATTCCTGCCCACCGGGGGATGATTACCGATCGAAACGGTGAGCCCCTTGCTATATCCACGCCGGTGGTAACACTTTGGGCAAATCCCCAAGAACTCCCCAGTGACGGCATTCAGCGTTTTATGCTGGCTCAAGCCCTTGGGTGGACGCTAGATGATTTTGAGTCCCGAGTTGAACGCTTTAGCGGCCGCGAGTTTATGTACCTGCGCCGTCAAATGACGCCAGAGGCGGCACAGCGTATTCTTGATCTGCGAACGCCAGGTGTTTATCCCCAGCGCGAATATAAGCGCTACTACCCGGCAGGCGAAGTGGCCGCCCAAGTACTCGGCGTGACCAATGTCGATGACGTTGGACAAGAAGGTTTAGAGCTTGCTTATCAACCCTATTTAGCTGGGCACCCTGGTCAGCGTCGAGTCATTAAAGACCGCCGTGGTCGGCTCGTACGAGAGCTGGGAGTGATTCGTGATGCCCAGCCGGGGGGCGAACTAACCCTCGCGATTGACCAACGCATCCAGTATATGGCGTATCGAGAGTTACGTGCGGCTGTGGCTGAGCATGAGGCAGATGGCGGCGTGCTGGTGATGTTGGATGCCCGTACAGGCGAAGTACTGGCGATGGCTAACTTGCCTTCCTATAACCCCAATAATCGTGCCGGCCTAGACCCGCGAGGATTGCGTAATCAAGCGTTAGTCGACGTGTTTGAACCCGGCTCGGTTATGAAACCGCTTGCGATGGCCGCTATCCTGGAAAGTGGGCTTGTTGATCGTGATGTGGTCGTGGATACCTCGCCGGGATGGATGCGCATTGATCAGTTTACTATCCGCGATTTCCGTAACTACGGTGAGTTAGATCTGGCGGGGATTTTAGAGAAATCGTCCAATATTGGTATGTCTCGTTTGGCGTTGCAGATGAGCGATACGGCTATTTGGGAAAAATATAACCAGCTAGGCTTAGGGCAAAGCCCTGGCACAGGCTTTCCGGGTGAATCGACGGGAAGCCTGCCTGCGCCGGTTCGCTGGTCACGCAGCGAGCGTGCTGCACTCTCTTATGGGTACGGTCTCTCAACGTCAGCGCTTCAGCTCGCCAGCGCATATACTGCTTTGGCAAATGGGGGGGAGCGTCTACCTCCTTCATTGCTAAGACTGTCAGCGCCTCCCCAGGGGATTCCTGCTATCTCCCCTAGCGTAGCCGATGACCTGTTAGACGTTTTAGAAACCTCGGTAGGCGCCTACTCGGGCGGGCGACGTGCCCGGGTGGAAGGGTATCGAGTAGGCGGAAAAACCGGAACGGTGCGCAAAACGGGACAGCAGGGCTACGTTGCTGATGCTTACCGCAGCGTATTTGCGGGTATTGCGCCCATTTCAGACCCGCGTATTGTCACCGTAGTGATGATCGATCACCCAAAAGCGGGTGAGTTTTATGGTGGAGCGGTGGCCGCGCCGGTTTTTTCAAGTGTAACGGGCAATGCGTTACGGTTACTGGACGTGCCGCCTGATCATGAGGTCGAATAGTGTTGAAGGAGATTGCATGACGTTGCACCCAGATAATTTATGGCGGGCACTTAAGCAAGTGTGGCCCAATGCCGTGCTGCCTGACTTAGAAGCAAGTTTGCCTGATACGATTCGTTTAATAACCGATTCCCGCAAGCTGGAAGCAGGTGATGTGTTTGTGGCGGTGCCGGGAAGCCAGCAGGATGGGCGAACGTTTATTGAGCATGCGCTTGAAGGTGGTGCCTCATTGGTACTGGCGCACACCAAACAGAGCAGTGTCACCTTCGAGGGGCGGGTACTCTTCTTGCCGCACCTCTCATTGCGCTTGGGAGAGCTAGGTAGGGCGCTGTTTAAGGTGCCTAATGATTTACAGGTCATTGCGGTGACCGGTACTAACGGCAAAAGTTCAGTTACTCACTATATTGCGGCCTTAAGTGAATTGCTTAACACGCCTGCAGGCGTGATTGGCACGTTAGGCGTTGGGCGCCCTGGCCAATTGGTAGAAAGTGGCTTAACGACACCTGGCCCTCTGGCACTTCAGCATATCTTAGGCGATTTAGCGCGACAGGGCGTAAAGCGTGTTGCGCTTGAGGCTTCCTCGCATGCATTAGACCAGTATCGACTGGAGTCTGTGGAGGTCGATGTAGGCGTTTTTACTAATCTAACCCGCGACCACCTGGATTATCACGGCAGTATGGCAGCGTACGCGGCTGCCAAGGCCAAGCTTTTTCGTCGCGCAGAACTCACGCTTGCTGTGGTGAATGCAGATGACCCATTAGCACGACTTATGTTAGCGGGATGTGAAAGCAATGTGCGTGTGCTGGCAACCGGTAGTGATGAGGCGGTAACGCTCCGCGTGATTGATTGGCATCCTCACGGGCAGGGGCAGCAAGCGCTTATTGCGACGCCTGAGGGTGAAAAAACCATCGACCTTAGCTTGATGGGGCGATTTAATTTAGACAATGTATTGCTGGCGATGGCAGTGCTCTACGGTCTAGGAGAGCCGCTTGACCGCCTCTTTGGGGCAGCGTCAAGACTTGCACCAGTGCCAGGGCGGATGGAGCTTTACCGCGCAGATAGCGGGCCAAGTGTGGTGATTGACTACGCCCATTCGCCTGATGCCCTCCAAAACGCACTTGAAGCACTTAAAGCGCACCTAGGCGGAAGCGAAGGTAAGTTGTGGTGCCTGTTTGGCTGCGGCGGCGATCGTGATACGGGCAAGCGCGCTGAGATGGCCGCGTTTGCAGAACGCCATGCCGATCATGTTGTGGTGACCGACGACAACCCCCGCTTTGAGTCTGCTGAACAGATACGCCAGCAGATTATTACAGGTTTTTCTGCCGGCGCCTCCTTTACGGAGATTGGCGACCGTCGTAAAGCAATTGCCTATGTGGTTGAACAAGCCGGGCCGCAGGATGTGGTGCTCGTGGCAGGTAAAGGGCATGAAGCTTACCAAGACATAGCCGGTGTTCGCCACGATTACCAAGATGAGCAGCAAGTGCACAAGGCGCTAGAGTTAAATGGCCGAGGGATAAAAGGTAAGCAATCGTGAACTGGTCGCTGAAAAGCGTGGCGGCGGCGCTTAACGTACCGTTATACATCGACGATGTAGCTTTGACGAGTGTCGTGACGGATACACGTAAAATCGTGCCGGGGTCACTGTTTGTAGCGCTAAAAGGGCCTCGTTTTGATGGGCACGACTTTCTGGAGCAGGCGCGTGAGCAAGGGGCAGTGGCTGCCTTGGTTGAGCAAACAGCCGATAGTACTTTGCCTCAGCTACAGTGTGCGGATACCCGCCTGGGACTAGGGTTGATAGCGCAGGCATGGCGCCATCGCTATCAGTTGCCTATCGTTGCGGTGACGGGCAATAGTGGTAAAACGACCGTCAAAGAGATGACCGCTGCGCTGCTAGCACCGCTGGGCGATGTGCTGGCAACAGAGGGTAACTTAAATAACGATTTTGGTGTGCCGTTAACGTTATTGCGACTCACGTCTGATCATCAAGCCGCGGTTGTGGAGCTGGGAGCGAATCATTTAGGTGAGATTGCCTGGACTAGCCAGCTTACGTTGCCTGAGGTTGCCATCATTACCAATGTGACTGGGGCACATGTGGGAGAGTTTGGTGGCATGGGGCAGATAGCCCAGGCAAAAAGCGAAATCCTATTGGGTTTAAGCGCCAACGGCGTAGCGGTGATCAATAGAGAAGACCGCTATTTCACCTTTTGGTCAGCCTGTGCTGCACCGCGCCGAGTGATTAGCTATGGCTGGGACAGCCAAGCTGATGTGTATGCTGCTGCTCTTTCCTGTAACTCCCAGGGGCGGTATGCTTTCACGCTTGTCTACCATGGGCAGCCGCTGGGTAAGGTATGTTTGCCATTAATAGGTAAGCACAATGTAAGCAATGCCCTAGCTGCTGCTGCTGCTGCACTGGCCGTTGGGATAATGCCTGCACATGTAGTGGCTGGCTTGTCACGACTGCCCTGCCTGCCAGGGCGTTTAAGCAGTGTGCCGGGTTTACGTAATGCCACGCTGCTAGATGACACCTATAACGCCAATCCAGGCGCGGTGAAAGCTGCCTTGGAGGTGTTGGCCAGTTTTCCAGCGCCACGCTGGTGTGCGCTGGGGGCGATGGGGGAGCTTGGGCAGGCATCTGAAGCACTGCACGCTGAGGTGGGCTGCTTTGCTGCTTCACTGGGTATCGACACGCTGCTGACGTACGGGGATGCCGCACGGTCAGCCAGTGACGCCTTTGGTCGCGGGCAGCATTTTGACGACCACGAGACGCTTGTGCGTCATATTATTAATACGTTGCCGCCTGACACTACGCTGCTGGTGAAAGGATCGCGGAGCGCGGGCATGGAAAATGTCATCGCCGCGCTGCGTTCGGATAAATAAGGTAAGCGCCGTTCATGTTACTTCATCTGGCGAATTTCTTAGCCCAATATCAAACTGCTTTTCAGGTTTTTAACTATCTTACGTTACGCGTTATCCTGGCCGCTTTAACGTCTTTGATGCTTTGCCTTTGGCTAGGGCCGTGGGTAATTCGACGGCTAGTAGAAGGTCAGATCGGTCAGGCGGTTCGTGATGATGGGCCGCAATCACATCTTTCGAAAGCCGGTACGCCCACGATGGGCGGCGCCATGATTTTGCTGGCTATTGCGATTAGCACGTTGTTGTGGGGGGATCTCACCAATCATTACGTCTGGGTAGTGCTGGCGGTTACGCTAGGCTTTGGTGCGATTGGTTGGGTAGATGACTACCGCAAAGTAGTAGAAAAAAATCCCCGAGGCCTACCGGCGCGCTGGAAGTATTTTTGGCAGTCGGTCGTTGGCTTAGGCGCGGCTATCGTGCTCTACACAACGGCGGCAACGCCGGTCGAAACCAGCCTGTTAGTGCCTCTATTTAAAGATGTAGCCCTCCCGCTGGGTGTGTTCTATATCGTGCTGACCTACTTTGTGATTGTGGGTAGCTCAAATGCGGTTAACCTAACGGACGGCTTAGACGGTTTAGCCATAATGCCGACCGTGTTAGTCGCTATGGGTCTATCCGTATTTGCTTACGCCAGCGGTAATGCAGTATTTGCCAACTATTTGCACATACCCTTTATTAATGGCACCGGTGAGCTAGCAATATTTTGTGCCACTATCGCAGGTGCAGGGTTAGGTTTCTTATGGTTTAACACCTATCCCGCTCAGGTGTTCATGGGCGATGTGGGTGCGCTAGCACTTGGAGCGGCGCTAGGTGTGGTCGCTGTGATTGTTCGCCAAGAGATTATTCTATTCATTATGGGTGGGATTTTTGTTTTGGAAACAGTGTCGGTCATTCTTCAGGTTGCTTCTTATAAGATGACCGGACGGCGTATTTTTCGTATGGCGCCGCTACACCACCACTATGAGTTGAAAGGCTGGCCAGAGCCTAGAGTCATCGTGCGCTTCTGGATTATCACTGTTGTGTTGGTGCTGCTCGGTTTAGCCACGCTGAAAGTACGTTGATGAGTCGCGCTATAGCGGAGCGCTGCTGGCGTGTCATGTAAAGGAGCCACAATGGTGCAAGTAGCACATGGAATGACGGTCGTGGTGGGGTTAGGGGTGTCAGGGCGGGCGATCTGCCGCCATCTAGCGCGTCATAATGTGCCGTTTATGGTGGCTGATACTCGTCAAGCGCCTCCAGGCTTAGATGATTTTTACGCGGCCCACCCTGGAACCCTTGTGCACTGTGGCCCGTTAACGGCGATTGATTTTAGTCATGCCCATGAAATAGTCGTCAGCCCTGGGGTTGACCCCAATACTCCTGGGCTTGAGGGGCTGTTGGCGCGTCATAATCCAGCCACCGGCGAGCCAATGCTGGTGGGAGAGATAGCGCTTTTTAAGCGGGCTGTGAAGGCTCCTGTCGCTGCTATTACTGGCTCGAATGCTAAATCCACGGTAACGACCCTGCTGGGGGAAATGGCCGCTGCTGCAGGCGTTTATGCAGCAGTAGGGGGGAACTTAGGAACGCCTGCGCTGGATTTGTTGGCCCAGCATCCCTATGCAGATCTCTATATTTTAGAGCTGTCTAGCTTTCAATTAGAGACAACGCCTTATTTAGGTGCTGCCTCCGTCGCATTTTTAAATATTTGTGAAGATCATTTGGATCGTCACGGGGATATGGCAGGTTACCGCGCCGCTAAACAGCGCATCTTTCTGGGGGCGCAACACGCGATTGTTAATGCGGATGACCCTCTTACTTGGCCATCCGATGATTTGGCAATCGTTGAGCACTTTACTTCTGATACGCCGGCAGGAGAGGCGTGGGGGCTAACATGTCTCGATGGCAATATCATGCTTGTTCAGGGAGATGATTGCTGGATCAGTGCACGCGAACTTACCGTTGCAGGCCAGCATAACTACCTGAATGCCCTGGCGGCATTAGCGATGGGCAGAGCTCTGGGCTTTAGCAAGCAGTCGATGTGTGAAGCGCTACGTGCATTTAAAGGGTTGCCGCATCGCAGTGAGGTCATCGCGCACATTAACGGGGTAACATGGGTAAATGATTCAAAAGGTACCAACGTCGGCGCTACCCTTGCGGCGATTAATGGCATTAGCGCGACGCTGGCAGGGAAATTGATTTTATTGGCTGGCGGTGTGGGTAAAGGCGCTGATTTTACGCCGCTGGCGGCACCGCTAGAAGCGTGCGCCAGAACGGTACTCCTGTTTGGTGAAGATGCCCCTCGCTTATCCGCTGCGCTGTCGGCCTCTAATAACGTTCACCGCGTTGATAATTTGCATCAGGCTATGGCGGCTGCTTGGCAAATAGCGCAACCAGGCGATTGCGTGCTGCTTTCCCCCGCCTGTGCAAGTCTCGATCAATTTGCTAACTACCAGGAACGCGGTGATGCGTTTCGTCATTGGTTAATGGATAAGCAGACCGAGGTGAACTCATGAGTCGCCTGGAGCGTCTGCGTGAGGCGCTAACCACGCGCCATTTGCCCTGTGATGTTTGGTTAATCATTTCGGTCGTTGGGCTGGCAGGGCTCGGATGGGTTATGGTCAGTTCTGCGTCTATAGGGTTGCTGGAAAACAGTTACTACTACTCTCGCCAGCACGGGATTTTCTTGGTGATATCCATACTGGCGTGCCTTTTCATGATTAGCGTACCGCTTGAAATGTGGCGCCAGAATGCGGCACTGCTCCTGCTAGCCAGTATTTTTATGCTTGTTTTGGTGCTTATTATCGGCCAAGAGGTCAATGGCAGTAAGCGCTGGATTTCATTGCCAGGGCCACTGCCAAGCTTGCAGGTGTCAGAGTTTGCCAAGCTGGGGCTGATTTTCTACATGGCGGCGTTTATGTCGCGCTTTACCTATGAGCTCCGTCAGCGCGCTTTTAGTATGTGGCGGCCATTAGCCGTATTGGCAGTGCCTGCAGGGTTGTTGTTTTTGGCGCCCGACTTTGGTGGCATGGTGGTTTATACCGTCTGCGTTATTGGCATGTTAATGATGAGTGGTGCATCGCTGACGCTACTTTTAGGCAGTGGTGGGGTATTGGCATCAGGTGCTGTCATGATGGTGGCAATGGAGCCTTATCGATTAGCACGTTGGACCAGCTTCTTAGACCCCTGGGCGGACCAGTTTGCGACGGGGTATCAATTAACCCAGGCACTCATTGCGTTTGGGCGCGGGCATGTCACCGGCACGGGGTTGGGCAATAGCGTCCAGAAGCTTCATTATTTACCAGAAGCGCATACCGACTTTATTTTTGCCGTGGTCGCAGAAGAGCTGGGTATGATCGGCGCCATCGCCGTCGTGCTTCTGTTTACTGTTTTTATTGCGCGTGCAATGTGGATTGCTCGCCGAGCAGAGCTGGCAGGTCACATGTTCGGTGCCTACGTTAGCTATGGCATTGGTTTTGTGATCGCGGCCCAGGCCTTTATTAACATGGCGGTGAGTGCCGGGTTACTGCCTACCAAAGGTTTAACGCTCCCGCTGATTAGCTATGGTGGCTCAAGTTTATTAGTCACTGGATTAATGGTGGGACTGTTGCTTCGTACGGATGCGGAAACACGTCATCGTCCACGCCGTACGCCTACGCCTTACAAGTCTCGTCACGAACCACGATTGTCGTAATTATTTAAGGAGTGGTGTGTGGCAACGAATACACGTCGGCGCGTTTTGATTATGGCTGGGGGAACCGGCGGTCACGTTATCCCAGCGCTTTCACTGGCTCGCGCCTTGCAAACGCATCATGTTGACGTTGAATGGCTGGGGAGTCCGCGTGGTATTGAGAATCGCTTGGTTCCCGAGGCAGGTATTCGACTGCACGCGATTGCGATTAGTGGGCTGCGGGGCAACGGCGTAAGCGGCTGGCTCAAAGCGCCCATTAATCTTACGCGGGCTGTGTGCCAAGCACGGCAGGTGATCCAAACATTTAAACCCCATGTTGTGGTTGGGTTAGGCGGCTTTGCGAGCGGTCCGGGCGGCCTTGCCGCTTGGTTATCGCGTATTCCGCTGGTGATCCATGAGCAAAATGCCGTGGCTGGCTTAACTAATCGGGTTCTTTCCCGCCTAGCGACGCGCACTTACGCTGCTTTTGGTGAGGCGTTTGGGCCGCGAGCGGAAGTGATTGGCAATCCAGTGCGTGACGATATCGCGGCCCTAGGAGAGCACCCCCGCGCTGCTGCCATCATGAGTGCCCGGCCGCTTCGCTTACTGGTGGTCGGTGGGTCGCTGGGTGCCGTGGCGCTTAATGACAGATTGCCGGCTGCCTTAGCTGCTATCGCCCCGGAAAGGCGTCCCGACGTGCGCCATCAGGCGGGTAAAGGCCGTGATAATGAGACTGCGCAAGCTTATGCAGAGCACGGCGTTGTGGCACAGGTAAGCCCGTTTATCGATGATATGGCTGCGGCGTATGAGTGGGCGGACCTGGTGGTCTGTCGCGCTGGCGCATTGACAGTGGCTGAGCTTGCAGCGGCCGCAAAGCCTGCGCTGTTAGTGCCCTTTCCTTTTGCTGTAGACGATCATCAGCGTATCAATGCAGACGTTTTAGTAAAGGCGGGTGCTGCCCTTTGTGTCGTACAGAAAGAGCTTACGACAGAGCGCTTAACTGACTATTTAAATGAATTATTAACGCCAGACAAATTAGCTGAGATGGCATCGAACGCTCGCCAAGCGGCCTATTTAGATGCTACCCAGCGCTTAACAGATGGTTGCTTAGCGTTAGTAAATCGAGGAGAAACGGCGTGACCGATATAGTGAATAGTACGTCTTTACAAGATGTTCGCCCAAGCGGTCCTGGTATGCGCCGCATTAAACGGCTGCATTTTGTGGGTATCGGTGGCGCAGGCATGTGTGGTATTGCAGAGGTCCTGGCGAATCAGGGGTATAGCGTCAGCGGTAGTGACATGAAAGCGTCGACCGTTATTGAACGGTTACGCGGGTGCGGCGTGAGTGTGGCGATCGGGCATGCTGAAGAAAACGTACAAGGCGCCGATGTTGTGGTGGTGTCGAGTGCAATAGACGAAACCAACCCTGAAATCCGCTGGGCTCATGAGCATCGGGTGCCAGTAGTGCGTCGCGCGGAAATGTTAGCTGAACTCATGCGCTTTCGTCACGGCATCGCTGTGGCGGGTACTCATGGGAAAACCACCACAACTAGCCTGACGGCTACGCTGCTCGCTGAAGGAGGCTTAGACCCCACCTTTGTTATAGGTGGCAAACTGACCAGTGCCGGCGCCAATGCGCGCCTGGGCGAGGGTGACTATTTGGTCGCTGAGGCCGATGAGTCCGACGCGTCATTTTTGCACCTGCAGCCCATGGTGTCGATCGTCACCAATATCGATGCAGATCACATGGCGACCTATGGTGGCGACTTTGAGCGGCTGAAAAACACCTTTATCGAGTTTTTACATAATCTGCCCTTCTACGGGTTAGCCGTTTTGTGTATAGATGACCCGCACGTACGCGGCTTGTGTGAGCGGGTGAAGCGCCAGTTTGTAACCTACGGGTTTGATAGCGATGCAGATTATCGTATTGCTGATTTTAAACAGCAAGCCGGTGAGGTGACTTTCACAGCCCTACGCCCAGGTGGCGCGACGCCGCTTGCCATTCGGCTGGCGATGCCAGGGCGGCATAATGCACTTAATGCCATGGCGGCCATTGTAGTAGCTACCGATGCAGGCGTTAGTGATGAGGCTATTTTGCGTGGACTCGCCGGTTTTGCGGGTGTAGGCAGGCGCTTTCAGGTGCATGGACACTTTCCCACGCCTAAACATACCGGCGAAGTGATGCTGGTAGATGATTATGGCCACCATCCTCGTGAAGTGGACATGGTCATTCAGGCGGTACGCGCTGGCTGGCCAAATCGGCGGTTGGTTATGTTGTATCAGCCGCACCGTTATAGTCGCACCCGTGACCTTTACGAAGACTTTGTTCGGGTGCTCTCTCAAGTGGATACGCTTATTTTGTTAGATGTGTACAGCGCTGGCGAAGCGGTGATCCCGGGTGCAGAAGGGCGAACGTTAGCAGGCTCTATCCGTCAGCGAGGCGATGTTGACCCACTTTTTGTAGAGCATAAGGAGGAGCTTCCCTCGTTGCTGGGCAACGTTTTGCGGCCTGACGATATTTTAATTACCCAAGGGGCTGGTGACGTAGGGGGCATATCGCTGCGTTTAGCGCAGTCAAAACTGGTGTTGGACGGGGTTGAGCTATGAGTGCCCAAGTATCTCAAGCAGATCGCTTAGCGCGTGTAGTGGTGGTTTATGGCGGAATGTCCGCCGAGCGCGATGTGTCACTGAAAAGTGGCGCCGCTGTGTTAGACGCTTTGAAACGAGCAGGCATTCAAGCGGTAGGCTACGATCTCAAGGATAACGGTTTAGTTGGGCTTGAGCGGTTGGCGCCCACAGCGGTATTTGTTGCTCTGCACGGTCGCGGTGGAGAGGACGGAACGCTTCAGGGAGCGTTAGAGCTTTTAAAAATACCTTATACCGGCAGCGGCGTTTTAGCCTCAGCGCTTGGAATGGACAAACAGCGTACCAAGCAAGTATGGCAAGCGGTGGGCCTACCAACGCCTGAAAGCATAATGTTGAGCGCTGAATCAAACTGGGCAGCCGTTGTTGCTCAGCTAGGGTTGCCGATGATGGTAAAACCCGTTCATGAAGGCTCCACGCTGGGTATCAGTATTGTTAAAAGCCAGGAAGCTTTAGAAGCCGCATACCGTGCTGCTGCTCAGTACGATGCTCGCGTGATGGCAGAGCGATTTGTTGTCGGTGAAGAGTACACCGTTGCTCTGCTAGGCAGCGAAGTGCTACCCGCGATACGTGTCGAGGTGCCAGGGGGCTTTTACGACTACGAAGCTAAGTATGTGTCCAATACCACCCAGTACCATCTTCCCTGTGGTTTAAAAGCTCAAGAGGAAAATGAGTTAGCGGTACTTTGCCGCCAGGCGTTTGCAGCCATTGGTGGCGAGGGTTGGGGCCGAGTCGACGTTATGCGCGATGCTGACGGTAAATTCTGGTTGATCGAAGTCAATACCGTGCCGGGGATGACCGACCACAGTTTGGTTCCTCAGGCAGCGGCCCATGCAGGAATCAGCTTTGATCAGCTGGTCGTGCAGATACTACAGACCGCCGGCAAGCAGAGCGCATCATGAAGAGCGCCTTATGAAAAGGCGTAATGCTTGGCTAGGTATTCTGCTGCTGGCACTGGTGCTAGGTGCTGGCAGTCGCGCTCTTTGGCTGTGGCTAGACCGACCTATCGAGCGGGTTTCCATTCGTGGAGAGTGGGACTATGTCAGCGCTGACTATCTGCGTACTCAGTTAGCGCCGCTTGTCCAACATGCCACTTGGTTGTCTGCGGATTTGGGAGATCTGCGCAGCCGAGCACTCGCGATTGGCTGGTTAAAAGAGGTGCGCATTTCCCGAGAGTGGCCCAACGCGCTGGTTTTTGAACTGGTTGAACAGCAGCCGGTTGCTCGCTGGAACGACACCTTTTTGCTCAATCCACAAGGGGAGCCCTTCGCATTTGCTCCGCTTTCAGCGCCGTCAGGGTTGCCCGACTTGGCTGGCCCGGCAGGTAGTAGTGAAGAAGTGCTTACTTTTTACCACCGGCTGACGCCGCATTTCGCCAACTTGTCGCTGTCGTTGGCGCAGCTGCGCTTGGAGCCACGCGGTGCGTGGCGGTTGCAGCTAAATAATGGGGCTTGGATAATGTTAGGTAGACGCCAGCATGATGTTCGCCTAGCGCGTTTGTCTGCTTCCTGGCAGCGCGAATTAGCGCAGCTTAGTGATCATATTCGGTATATTGACCTGCGCTATCCTAATGGTGTGGCGGTTGCTTGGCATGGTGAGAGCGATTTTGAAGTTACCAAGAGTGAATAGCCTTTGGTAATGTGCAAAAAGCAGGTAAATGTGAGTGGTCACCAACGCTGAGAGCCATTAATAGGGTTTTAATTGACCGTTATGCCCATTATCGTGGGTATGGACTAGTCGTATTGCGACTATTGTTTCTATACTATGTCCCTATCAGCGATTTTGCGGATTTTATTTATTCCTTTTGAGTTTTAGCTGCGTTTTATCAATAGGCCGTAACAATTTTTTGGTTGACGCCGATTGGGATGTTTTACCGAGACAGCGTTATCCCTCAATACGATCACGTTTAAAATTACGACAAGGAGATTTACCGACTCATGGCAGGCTCACCCAACGCATCCAATATGGTTGTCGGGCTGGACATTGGAACGTCCAAGGTCGTCGCGATAGTCGGTCAGCCCACCGATGATGGTGGGATTGAGATAGCCGGTATCGGTTCCCACCCCTCACGTGGCATGAAGCGCGGCGTGGTCATCAATATTGAATCAACGGTTCAATCAATTCAACGCGCAGTTGAAGAAGCGGAGCTGATGGCAGGCTGCGATATCCACTCGGTGTACGTGGGCGTGGCGGGTAGTCATATTAGCTCGATGAACTCAGATGGTGTCGTAGCAATTAGAGAGCGTGAAGTAACGCCTTCTGACATTGATCGGGTAATTGACTCTGCACGTGCTCGGGCTATTTCTGAAGGGCAGCGCGTGTTGCATGTACTGCCGCAAGAGTTTTCGATTGATGCCCAGGGCGGCATCCGCGAGCCGTTGGGCATGTCGGGTGTACGACTTGAGGCGCAGGTGCATTTGGTCACCGCGGCGCTCAACGCTGTACAAAACATCGAAAAGTGTGTTCGCCGATGCGGGCTGGATGTTGATGCCATCATCCTTGAGCAGTTAGCCTCTAGCATGGCAGTGCTGACTGAAGATGAGCGTGAGCTAGGCGTTTGTATGGTGGATATTGGCGGTGGCACGACGGATATGGCTATATTTACCGAAGGGGCGATTCGCCACACTGCGGTAATACCTATTGCCGGTGACCAAGTCACTAATGATATCGCCATGGCGCTGCGTACGCCTACCCAGCATGCCGAAGAGATTAAAGTAAAGTACGCCTGTGCGTTAACGCACCTCGCCGCAAGCGATGAAATGATTAAAGTACCCAGTGTAGGGGATCGTCCATCGCGGGATCTATCACGCCAAGCATTGGCCGAAGTGGTTGAACCGCGCTACGAAGAACTGTTTACGCTGGTAAGAGACGAATTACGCCGCAGTGGCTATGAAGATATGGTAGCCGCCGGTGTGGTACTGACCGGCGGCACCTCGCGCATGGAAGGCGTTAGCGAACTAGCAGAAGAGATTTTCCACATGCCGGTTCGTATCGCCTGCCCGCAAAATGTTAGAGGGTTGGCGGACGTGGTGCGTAATCCTATTTATGCAACGGGCGTTGGCTTGCTGCATTATGCCTTGCAGGAAATGCGCCATGGGCAGGGCCTAGAAAGCCATGGGGGAGTCGTTGCCGCGCATAAAGGGCGTAACGAGCTTGCCCGGCGTGATAGCAAGGAAGGCAATCCAGCGCTGGCGAAAATTAAAGGCTGGTTCAAAGGAAATTTCTGACAGGGCCGCAAGCGCGGTTCAGGAGACGGGGCTTATGTTCGAATTGGTAGATAACGCACCCTCGAGCAGTGCGGTCATCAAAGTGGTCGGTGTTGGCGGTGGCGGCGGTAATGCTGTCAACCACATGGTCGAGAGCAACATCGAAGGCGTAGAGTTTATTTGCGCTAATACCGATGCCCAGGCGCTTAAACGCGTATCCGCAAAAACGGTTTTGCAGCTTGGCAGTGAAATAACCAAAGGGCTAGGCGCCGGCGCCAACCCAGAGGTTGGGCGCCAAGCTGCTATGGAAGACAGAGATCGAATTGCCGAGCTGTTAAATGGCGCCGATATGGTGTTCATCACCGCGGGTATGGGCGGTGGTACTGGTACTGGCGGTGCACCGGTTGTTGCTCAGGTGGCTAAAGAGCTGGGTATTTTGACGGTGGCCGTGGTGACCCGCCCCTTCCCATTTGAAGGGCCAAAGCGGATGCGCGCTGCAGAAGAGGGCATGAAAGAGCTCTCAGAGCACGTAGATTCGCTGATCACTATTCCCAACGAAAAGCTACTTTCAGTGTTGGGCAAAAATGCCACGCTGCTTACTGCATTTAGTGCCGCTAACGATGTATTGCTAGGCGCCGTTCAGGGGATTGCCGAACTGATCACAAGCCCCGGCATCATCAACGTTGACTTTGCTGACGTGCGCACCGTCATGTCGGAAATGGGCATGGCCATGATGGGTACCGGTGGTGCGACCGGTGAGAACCGCGCACGTGAAGCGGCTGAAAAAGCGATTCGTAGCCCGTTGCTGGAAGATATCGACCTACACGGTGCTCGCGGCATCTTGGTCAATATTACCGCTGGTCCTGACTTGTCGATTGGTGAGTTCAACGATGTGGGGGCGACGGTTCAAGAGTTTGCCTCACAGGAAGCCACCATTGTCGTTGGTACCTCCATTGATATGGAAATGTCCGATGAACTGCGGGTTACGGTTGTAGCGGCGGGGCTGGATGGTAGTAAAGCGAAGGCTGCCACACGTGAACCTGCGCGCCGCTCAGCAGCGGAGTCATCAGATTACCGCAAGCTTCAGCAGCCAACTGTAATGCGTCAGCAAGCAACGGCTCGCGCCGAGGCCGCACCTGCTCCAGCAGCTAAACCCCGCCCAGAAAAGCGTCGTGCTTCAGAAGCCGACGACTATCTGGACATTCCTGCTTTTTTACGCCGTCAGGCAGATTAAACTGCGCTTCGTCTCTCACCGACACAGTAAACGAGAGTTTTATTGGTTAAAACGCTCGTTTGCTGTTAAGGTGAACACTGTTTGATAACTTTTCCCCCGCGGTATTTGCCAGTTTTGTGCCAATCACCGCCGACACTAGAGCTAGACCACTGCCCATGATCAGACAACGCACACTACAAAACGTTATCCGCGCCACTGGAGTGGGTCTGCACTCTGGAAAAAAAGTCCACTTGGCTTTGCGTCCGGCGCCGGCAAATACGGGCATTGTGTTCGTTAGAACCGATTTAGATCCTGTTGTGCATGTGCCTGCTCGTGCGGAATTGGTTGAAGACACTACGCTGTGCACTGCGCTCTCTAAAGAAGGCGTAAAAGTGGCAACAGTTGAACACTTAATGTCAGCGTTTGCGGGGTTAGGTATCGACAATGCCTACGTAGATGTTAGTGCCCCTGAAGTGCCGATCATGGATGGCAGTGCCAGCCCGTTTGTTTTTCTGATTCAATCGGCGGGCATTCTTGAGCAGGAGGCGCCTAAGAAATTTATCCGTATTAAGCGTCGTGTTGCAGTCAGTGATGGCGATAAAGAGGCCGTGTTTCTGCCGCATCAGGGCTTTAAAGTGTCGTTTGCGATTGATTTTGATCACCCCGTCTTTGAGCAGCAAAAGCAAACTGCACTGATAGACTTTTCAACGACCTCGTTTGTTAAAGAAGTCTCACGCGCACGCACGTTTGGGTTTATGCGCGATTTGGAATTTTTGCGCTCTAATAACCTGGCGCTCGGTGGCAGCCTAGATAACGCTATCGTGGTTGACGACTACCGTATCGTTAATGAAGGCGGGCTACGTTATGAAGACGAGTTTGTCAAACATAAGGTGCTTGACGCGATTGGCGATCTTTACCAGCTAGGTTACAGCCTAATTGGTGAATTTCGTGGCATTAAATCGGGTCATGCGCTCAATAATCAGCTTTGCCGTGAGCTAATGGCTCAGCCAGATGCTTATGAGATCGTGACTTTTGAAGAAGAGAAGGCGGTTGCACCCATCTCTTATGCGGCTCCTGCCATGGCATAGTCAGGCTTGCGAAAGTCTAACTGGTTGAAATATCGGTTTCTAGCCCCACCATATAAAGCACCGCTTAGACGGTGCTTTATGCGTTTTGAGTAAGGGCTTTAGGCTTCACCTTTAGAGGAATGTGGCGCATGGGAGGCCAGGCGTTCTAGCGCTTTTTTGAGTGATGGGTCGTCGGTATCTTTTGCGCACTCAGCTAAGGTTTTTCCGGCGTTGCTAGAGAGCGAGCGCGTATAGCGTTTTGGGCTCTCTACTGGCCGTACTGGGCGGACTTTTAAGGTAAAGCCACTAACGCTTTCAAACCCTGGTAGCTGGTGCAGAAGGGTAAGCAGGCGATGTTGTTCGTAGCGCAACCACGTTAGCCAGCTCGCTTGGCCGCTAATCAGCGTTAATCGACCGTCACGAAACCCGCCCACAAAAATGTGCTCACGCATTTCTTCAGGTAAATGAGCGCGTAGATGCCGCTGTGCTTGGTCAATTAAGCGAGACTGGCGCATTAACTGCCCAATATCGCCAGACTTAGACAGCAGTTGGGTGATGGGCTGTGCGTGAGATCGCTTAACCTTTATACTCATACGCCTAATTTCCGAGATGGCTTGATATAAATTTTTGGCAGTCCGAAGCGGGCGACCATAAATAGTTTACTTTATCGAACGCCAATCAGAAGAGCCTAACACGCCCAGGAGCTAGCCCACAGCATGTCGTTAACACCAGAAGTCTTAACCGCTTCGCCACGGCGCCAGCGCCGTCATGGCCTGGCGCGCTGGTGGCTGGCTGGGCTTCTGGTAAGTTGTTTGTTGCCTGCAAGTTTACACCCATCAGATGCGTTTCGCGGCAGTGAGCGCAGCGTCACTATCTGTTTTTGGGTGCCTGCCATTTTGCGTGCGCAGTCTCAGTGGATTGCTAAAAAACGTCGTGCGCTTCGTTTCTGGGGTAGTCGCCTTGCGCGTCAGCTTATCCTGCGACCTGCTCATGCCCGGATATTACCGTTGGTTAAACGGCGCCTAGTTGCAGCTAAAGACGTGCTGACTCAGCGCGGCCCTCCTTGTTTGCCCCTCCCGCATTAGAACTACTTTATTTGCCTTATATATAAAGGGCGCCTTCATAAAGGTCGCTCATGATGATTTGGAATTTTCATGATTAATAATTTGTTACGCAAAGTTGTTGGCTCTAAAAATGATCGCGAAGTAAAGCGGATGCATAAAAATGTGCATGAGGTCAATAAGTTAGAGTCAGAGCTGGAAGGGCTAAGCGACGCTGATTTACAAGGTAAAACGTCGCTTCTTCGTCAGCGGTTAAACGAGGGTGAAGCGCTTGACAGCCTATTGCCCGAGGCTTTTGCCGTCGTGCGCGAGGCGAGCAAGCGAGTCATGGGCATGCGCCATTTTGATGTGCAGATGATCGGCGGTTTGACGCTACACCGTGGGCGCATTGCTGAAATGAAAACGGGCGAGGGTAAAACGCTGGTAGCGACTCTGGCCGTTTACTTGAATGCGCTGCCTGCAAAAGGGGTGCATGTTGTTACTGTAAATGACTATTTGGCCCGCCGAGATGCCGAGTGGATGCGTCCGTTGTATGAGTTTTTAGGCCTTTCCATTGGCGTGATTTTTTCGGGTCAGAGCGGTGAAGAGAAGCGCTACGCCTACCAATGCGATATTACCTACGGTACTAACAACGAGTTCGGCTTCGATTACCTGCGCGACAATATGGCGTTCTCGCTTGAAGACAAAGTGCAGCGTGGCCTGCACTACGCTATCGTCGATGAGGTGGATTCTATTCTCATTGATGAAGCGCGCACACCACTGATTATTTCGGGCGCTGTCGACGAAAATACCGATCTTTACGGTGTGGTAAACCGCCTTGCCCAGCATCTGGAAAAAGGCGAGGTGTCAGAAGATGAAGAGGCCACCGTGACAGGCGACTTCCTGCTTGATGAGAAGCAAAAGCAGGTAGAACTTACCGAGCAGGGCCATAACAAGGTAGAAGCCCTGATGCGCGCTGAGGGGCTGCTGGGGGAAGAGGATTCCCTTTATGCTGCGCAAAATCTTAATCTCTTACAGCATATGCATTCTGCGCTGCGAGCCCGGCATCTCTATCATCCCGATGTAGATTACATTGTTGCTGAAGACCAAGTCGTCATCGTCGATGAGCATACCGGCCGCACAATGCCGGGCCGCCGCTGGTCTGAGGGGCTTCATCAAGCTGTTGAAGCCAAAGAGGGCGTTACCGTTCAGCGTGAAAGTCAAACGCTGGCATCTACTACCTTCCAGAACTATTTCCGCCTGTACGAGAAATTAGCGGGTATGACGGGCACGGCCGACACAGAAGCCTTCGAATTCCGTCAGATCTATGGCCTGGATGTAGTGGTGATTCCCACCAACCGTGTGCTGGCCCGTAAAGATCTGAATGATCTGGTTTTCCTGAGTGCGGAAGAGAAATACGAAGCCATAATTAAAGATGTTAAAGCTGAAACAGAGGCAGGTCGGCCAGTGCTGGTAGGTACCGCGTCGATTGAAACCTCTGAGTACCTTGCCCGTTTAATGCGCGAGGCGGGTCTGAAATTTAACGTTTTGAACGCTAAGCAGCACCAAAGCGAAGCGGAAATTATTGCTCAGGCAGGTCGCCCTGGGGCGATTACCATTGCGACCAACATGGCGGGTCGTGGTACCGATATTATGCTGGGGGGCAATTGGGAAGCGGAAGCGGCAAAACTGCAAAACCCCACCCAGGAACAAATTGACGCGTTAAAAGCTGAGTGGCAAAAGCGCCATGATGGCGTCTTACAAGCGGGCGGTTTGCACGTAGTAGGTTCTGAGCGTCACGAATCACGTCGCATTGATAACCAGCTGCGTGGCCGTGCCGGTCGTCAGGGTGACCCAGGCTCCACACGTTTCTTCCTCTCCTTGGAAGATAGCTTGATGCGGCTATTTGGCTCTGATCGCGTTAAGCGTTTGATGCAGGCGTTGGGCTTAGAGCGTGGGGAAGCCATTGAACACAAGATGGTGTCTAACGCCGTTGAGCGCGCACAGAAAAAGGTGGAAGGGCGTAACTTCGATATTCGTAAGCAGCTCCTTGAATATGATGATGTGGCCAACGACCAGCGCCGCGTTATTTATAACCAGCGCAATGAAGTGCTGGCGTCTGACGATATCTCCGATGCAGTGCTGGGTATTCGTGAAGAGGTCATGGAAGAGGCGATCAGCGATTTTGTGCCACCGCAGAGTTTGGTAGAGCAGTGGGATCTGCCGGGCTTGGAAGCACACCTAAAAACTGAGTTTAATCTTGATGCACCGGTGGTGCAGTGGTCAGCAGAAGATGAGCGGTTTAGTGAAGAGAAACTCCGTGAACGCCTTCAGACCATGCATCGCGAAGCCTACGAAGCCAAGGTAGAGGCGGCGGGCGCTGCGTTAATTCGCCGCTTTGAGAAACAGGTGATGCTGCAGGTCTTGGATACTCGCTGGAAAGAGCATTTGCAATCGATGGATCATCTGCGCCGTGGTATCCACCTGCGAGGCTATGCGCAGAAGAACCCCAAGCAGGAATACAAGCGTGAATCGTTTGAGTTGTTCCAACATCTGCTCACCAATATTAAAGCTGATGTCACGCGTATTCTAAGCCATGTTCAGGTACGCCAGCCCGAAGAAGTGGATGCGCTCGAGCAGAAGCGCCGCGAAGAATTGGCCCGGGAAAAAGCAACGGCGGACAGCCGCCACGACGAAGCTGCCGCGCAAAATAGCAGCGGGCGTTCTCAGGAGTCGCAAGGTGCTGATGGACGTCCGCTTCGCCGGGAAGGGCCCAAAGTAGGTCGCAACGACCCCTGTAGCTGTGGTTCCGGTAAAAAATATAAGCAGTGCTGCGGTAAGTTAAGCTAATCGCTCTAATGTGAAGGAGAAGAATATGGCGGTGGGAATCGTTCCCTTTCCTGAGCTACCCCCTATAAACGGGGTACGCCTAGGCACTGCAATGGCGGGTATTAAGAAACCGGATCGCCGTGATTTAGTGGTGATTGAGCTGCCTGAGTCTGCCACGGTTGCAGGCGTGTTTACGCAAAATGCCTTCTGTGCGGCGCCGGTGGCCGTGGCTAAAGCACATATAGCGCGCTGTGCCAGTGAAGGCTTAACGCCGCGCTGCTGGCTAATCAATACTGGCAATGCCAATGCGGGCACAGGTGACGCGGGCATGCGCGATGCCTATGCCAGCTGCGCCGCCTTGGCATCGCAGCTGGGTATGGCAGAAAGCCAGGTGCTACCTTTCTCAACAGGGGTGATTGGCGAGCCGTTGCCCATGGAGCGTTTATTGGCCGGCCTGCCAAGCGCTGTCGGTTCACTCGCTGATACCAGCCACGCGTGGCAGCATGCGGGTGAGGGGATTCTCACGACGGACACTCGCCCTAAAGGCGCGACGGTGACCGTAAACATTGGTGACCAGCAGGTCACGATTAACGGCATCACCAAAGGCTCCGGCATGATTAAGCCCAATATGGCGACCATGCTGGGGTTCGTGGTCACCGATGCCGCTATAGAGCAATCGCTTCTTGAAACGCTGCTGCGCGAAACGGTTGACCGTTCGTTCAACTGTATTACCGTCGATAGCGATACGTCGACTAATGATGCCTGCATGCTGGCAGCCACAGGCGTTGGGGCACGTATCGAAAGCGATGAGCAAATTGCAGTATTTCGTAACGCCCTGCAGCGGGTGATGACGGAACTTGCTCAATCGATTATTCGTGACGGGGAAGGAGCGACAAAGTTTGTGACGCTTCAGGTAAATGATGCTTCGACCCGCCAAGAAGCACTGGATGTAGCGTTTACTGTTGCGCACTCACCGCTGGTTAAAACCGCATTATATGCATCCGATGCTAACTGGGGGCGCATTTTAGCCGCCGTAGGCCGAGCACCCGTTGACGCATTTGATGTGAGTCGCGTCGTGATTGACCTTGGTGATGTGCGCTTAGTTGAGACGGGGGGGCGTGCTGCCAGCTACACAGAAGCAGCAGGTAGCGCGGTGATGGCGCAGGAAGAGATTACAATCCGGATCAACTTAGGGCGAGGCGAAGAGAGTGCCACTGTGTGGACCTCAGACCTCTCCCATGAGTATGTGTCGATCAACGCAGATTACCGCAGCTAGCCTCAGCAGTAGGGGTTAGTGCAGCGATACAGCGCCGCCTGGATTTAGGGTGGCGCGCACAACGTGGACAAAGACGTAATGAGTGTAATGGTAAAACGACGGGTTCATGTCGCGGCGGCTGCAATGATCAGCGCCGATCAAAAGCAAGTGCTAATTGCGCGTCGACCTTCTAATGTCGACCATGGAGGCCTATGGGAGTTTCCCGGTGGCAAATTAGCACCTTATGAAACGGGGCTTGAAGGGCTTAAACGTGAGTTACATGAAGAGCTCGGCGTTGAAATTGTACGTGCCCGCCCACTGATTCGTATTCACCATGAGTACCCAGATAAGCATATTCTGCTGGATGTTTGGCAGGTTCAAGAGTTCGCAGGCGAACCCTTTGGGCGCGAAGGACAAGCGGTACGCTGGGTGCCCATGGAAGAGCTGGTTAATTACCCGTTCCCGGCAGCTAATCTACCGATTTTGCGAGCGGTGATGCTACCCACTGATTATTTGATAACCGGTGAAGAGGCAGATGAGGCGCGCTTTGATTCACGGTTAGAGCGAGCGCTACGCGAAGATGGCATACGCCTTGTCCAACTGCGGGCCAAGGAGCTGGATAAAGCCGCGTACCTTGCGCGGGCAGAGCGTGCACTAGCGCTATGCCGTCAGTACGATGCCCGTATGGTACTTAATGCCGACCCTGCGCTTCTGGATGAAGTGGATGCTGATGGCGTTCATTTAACTAGTGAGCGCTTAATGCAGCTGGATCGTCGGCCGATAGCTGAAAATAAGTGGCTCTCCGCGTCTACTCATGACCAGGCCCAGCTCTCTAAAGCCGCCGTGCTAGGCTGCGATTTTGTGACCCTTTCTCCACTACGCACCACGCCGTCGCACCCTGAAGTGGCGCCGCTGGGCTGGCATGATTTCCAGCAGCTGGTAGAGCGTGCCGGTATGCCGGTGTTCGCTCTAGGCGGGATGACTCGATTTGATGCCAACCACGCCCGCGCCGTGGGCGCACAGGGTATTGCGTCGATTCGTGATTTTTGGAAATAAGTCTGCCGCTCGGCATGCTTAGATAAAAAAGCGCCTACTCTTTTTTGGAGCAGGCGCTTTTTATCGTATGGATGAAGGCCGTTTGGTTAATCGCGGTAGCGACGGGTTAAATCCCCGTAGGCATCGATCCTGCGGTCTCGCAGGTAGGGCCAAATACGGCGGGTATGTTCGCTGCGTGCCATATCAATATTCACCACGAGCTGTTGGGTTTCTTCGCCAGCTTGGGCCAGTAGTTCCCCTTGAGGGCCGCAAACAAAGCTTCCCCCCCAAAACGTAATGCCGTCACCAACACCCGACGGGTCGGCTTCAAAGCCTACTCGATTAGCCACCAGTACCGGCAAGCCATTAGCGACCCCATGAGCGCGCTGGATAATGGTCCAAGCGTCTTTCTGACGGGCTTTTTCCGCGTCGTCATCGTTAGGATCCCAGCCAATGGCCGTGGGGTAGAGCAGCAGGTCTGCGCCTGCGAGCGCCATTAATCTAGCTGCTTCCGGGTACCATTGGTCCCAGCACACCAGAAGGCCCAACCGGCCAACCGAGGTGTCAATGGGCGTGAAGCCCTCTCCCCGGGCATCGTCTACATCACCTGGGGTGAAGTAAAACTTTTCATAAAACGCTGGGTCATCGGGTATATGCATTTTGCGATACTGACCCACGCGCCCCTGGGCGCGGTCGTAGACGACTGCGGTATTGTGATAAAGCCCAGGCGCACGACGCTCAAACAGCGAACCCACCAGCACAATATCCAGCTCTTTTGCCAGCGCCGCTAAGCGTTGACCCGTTGGCCCATCAAGCGGTTCAGCCAAGTCAAACAGTGCTGGATCTTCGTATTGGCAAAAATAGTGGGTAGCGTGAAGCTCTTGCAGCAGTACCAGTTGGGCGCCTTGCGTAACCGCTTCGCGGATACCTGCTTCGCTTGCGGCTAGGCTACGTGCTTTATCAGGCCATGCGGACTGCTGGACGACCCCTACGGTCAACGTATTCGTCATGATAGCTCCTTACGATTCCAAGGTGGCCGGGGCAAGTGTGCCTGTCGGCAATTGCATGGTTAAGCAGTGTAGGCTGCCATGCTGTCGGATCACGTTTGTGCACTCAATGGGAATCAGCGTGTGTTTAGGAAACGCCTGGGCTAGCGCTTGCAGTGCGACCATGTCGGCAGGGTCGCCATAAGTCGGCACCAGAACAGCTTGGTTAATGATTAAAAAGTTCGCATAGGTGGCCGGTAAGCGGTGACCTTCATCCGGGTCAAAGCATGCCTGCGGCCAGGGCAGGGGGATAAGGTTATAGGGGCGGCCGTCGCGCTGGCGAAATGCCTTAAGTTCCTGCTCCATTGCCTTGAGTGCCGCATAGTGTGGGTCGTGTGGATCATCACAGGTCACGTAGGCAATGGTTGAGGGTGAGCAAAAGCGCGCCAAGGTGTCAATGTGGCTATCTGTATCGTCACCTTCTAGGTGTCCGTTGGACAGCCATAGTACGCGGTCGACGCCAAAGTCCTCGGCTAGCATTGCTTCTATATCGCTGCGGGAGTGCGTAGGGTTGCGATTGGGGTTCAGCAGGCAGGCCTCGGTGGTAAGGAGCGTGCCCTCGCCGTCCGTTTCAATACCGCCACCTTCTAAGATCAGCTCGCGCGAGGCGACTGGGCATGCCCACACCCCTGCATCCGCTAGCCATTGGGTCAACTGATTGTCACGCTCAGCGGGAAATTTCCCGCCCCAACCGGTAAAGGTGTAGTCCAGTAGCAGCGGCTGATGATCTTCATCCAAGACGGTAATCGGCCCGTGGTCTCGCGCCCAGGTATCGTTGGTAGGGGCGACAACCAATAGCAGCTGATGTTGGCTAATGCCATAGGCGGCAAACGTCGTGGCTAGACGCTCATGTGTTGCCTCATCGGGGACGCTAATAAGTACGCGCTGATAGCGTACGGTGGCGATAACAATTCGCTCAAGCGTTGCTTCGATACGCGACAGTAAAGGCGCCCAATCACCGTCTGAGCGGGGCCAGGTAAGCTGAAGGCCGTCTTGGGGGTGCCATTCCGGTAGCAGGCGATGCGTTTTGGTAGCCAACGTCACAAATGCTCTCAATAAAAGTATAAAGACTTACCCTAGGGGCAAGAGGAACCGGCGCAATGTAGGGGCTTGCTCAGAAACATGCAAGCCTTACCTTCGCTAAGGGAACGGCTTTGCATGATGCTGCTCTAAGGCTGCGTTTGCACATGCAGCCCTGCTAAAAAAACCGTACCATGGGCGCTTATTATTAAGGAAGACTGCCATGCTTGATCGTTTGCCTTTTCTGGTGGGGCTGCGCTACGTGCGCGCTAAACGCCGGAACCACTTTATTTCGTTTATCTCCTTAACCTCCATGCTGGGCCTTATGCTCGGTGTGGCAGTACTGATCTTAGTACTGTCAGTCATGAATGGCTTCGATCATGAGCTGCGTACCCGCATTTTGGGCATGGTGCCCCATACCAAAATTGAGGCGCAGGAGGGGCTCGTTGAGTGGGAAGCGCTCGCCGAGCGGCTAACCGAGCGTGAGCGCGTCATTGGCGCAGCTCCCTTTGTTGAGCAGCAGGGTATGTTCTCTGCTGGCGGGCGTAACCAAGGCGCTATGGTGAACGGGATCCACCCGGATTGGGAAGGACAGGTATCCATTATTGGCGAACACATGCGTCAGGGCGAGTTAGCAGACCTGGTGCCTGGGGAGTGGAACGTTGTCTTAGGTTCAATGCTGGCGCGTCGTCTGGGTGTTGGCGTGGGTGATCGGGTCACACTGCTGGTGCCCGAGGCCTCCATTACGCCGGCGGGAGTCTTTCCGCGCTTAAAGCGCTTTACGGTTAGCGGGATTTTTAGCGTTGGTGCCGATTTAGATGCCAATCTGGCCTATGCCAATATTTATGATATGCAAACCCTAGCGAGGTTAGGCGATGCCGTTGGGGGGTTGCGTCTTGAGCTTGATGACCTGTTCCTTGCGGGTAGTGAAACCCAGGCCATTGTGAACGAGCTAGGCGCTGGGTATCGCGGTAGTGACTGGACGTTCTCCCATGGCAGCCTCTTCCAGGCGATCCAAATGGAGAAGCGCATGATTGCGCTGCTGCTCACTGTGATTATTGCCGTTGCTGCATTTAACATTGTCTCAACACTGGTCATGGTGGTGACCGATAAACGCGCTGACATTGCCATTTTGCGCACCATCGGGGCAACGCCACGTTCGATTATGGGTATCTTTATCGTCCAAGGCTTGGCCATCGGCTTGATTGGGATTGCGATAGGCGTTGCTGTAGGCGTTCTCCTGGCGCTTACGATCTCCGATTTAATTAGCTGGTTTGAAACGGCGTTTGGTATTCAGTTCTTAGATGCCGGGGTTTATTTTATTAGCAACCTGCCTTCTCAGCTCCGCTGGGGCGATGTGCGCGATATTGTCATCGCTGCCTTTGGTCTGACGTTCCTCTCGACGCTCTATCCTGCATGGCGGGCTGCTCGGGTTCAGCCAGCTGATGTATTGCGCTATGAATAAGGATGATTTAATGACCTCATCGACACCGCAGCCAGGGGCAATTATGTTGCAGTGCCAGGGCTTAACCCGGGTTTATAGTGAAGGCCCTCAAGATCTTACCGTGCTGGACCAGCTTGAATTACGGGTACACGCGGGTGAGCGAGTCGCCATTGTGGGGAGTTCGGGATCCGGTAAAACGACACTGCTTAATTTGCTTGGCGGCCTTGACCGTCCAAGTGACGGCAGCGTGGTGATTGCCGGTGAGCCGCTTTCAGGCCTTAATGAAGCAGCATTGGGCAAGTTTCGTAACCGCTACATTGGCTTCGTTTACCAGTTTCATCACCTGCTGGCTGAGTTCAGCGCGGTAGAGAATGCAGCGCTGCCGCTGATTATTCGTGGTCAGTCGAAAAAAGTAGCGGAGCAGCGGGCCATGCAGTTGTTAGAACGCGTGGGGATGAAAGCTAGGGCTGATCATAAACCTGGCGAGCTTTCTGGCGGGGAGCGCCAGCGGGTTGCCATTGCGCGGGCGCTGGTGACCGACCCAAGCCTTGTCTTGATGGATGAACCCACCGGCAATTTGGACCAAACCACCGCGAGCACGATATTAGCGCTGATGGATCAGCTGGCTAAAGAGAGCGCCTGCGCCTTTGTGATTGTGACCCACGATGTGGCGCTAGCCGCCCATCAGGACCGTGTTTTGAAGCTGGATGGAGGGCAGTTGGTAGAGCAAAAGGGTGCGACTGCTTAAGCTTGCTTAGTTGGCTTAACGCTAATCATCAAACTCTGACTCAATGCGCGCTCGACGCCGCCGCCTATTTAAGCGGCGGCGTTTCCAGTTATGGGAAACGTGCCAGCGCCAAATCAAACGAATACCAACGTTGGCGACAATCGCCAGAAAAATAGCCGTGATTAATGAGCCCAGCAGCAAAGGTGGCATGATGTCGTGCATTTGCTCAGCAATCCAGCGGGTAGAGATGCGTGACGGCGCATCGCGTACCGGCGCGCCTAACAGAAAAGTGCCCACGCGGTAGTTAAAATAGAATATTAGCGGCATCGTAAGCGGGTTGGTGATCCATACCAAGCCAACAGAGAGCGCTAAATTGCAGCGGCTAAGGCGTGCACCTAAAGCAGCCACGACCATTTGAAATGGAATGGGCAACATGGCGCAAAACAGCCCTACGCTGAAGGCGTTAGCAACGCTTCGTCGTGTTAAAAGCCATAATCCAGGGTCGGCAATGAGCGGCGCCATAAAGCGTAACGAACGCTGGCGTCTAAGCGTGTCAGGTTTAGGCATGTAGCGCTGCAGAAAACGCCGCGGCATGTCATATACTCTTGCGATTGATGCGGCCCATTATCCATATAGCGCAGTGCTTCGGCTATGCCACGGGCGTTAATGATCTAACACCAAGGAGAGGTGATGCGTTTCGGTGTGGCGGTGCCTGCTGCCTTGGCAGCACTAAGCGGTGTGTTGCTGGCAGCTTGGAGTGGTGCGGAAGGGCGCTATTTACCGTGGCTAAGTATTATCCTCGTTGGCCTTTTTTGGCTCATGTCAGGGCGGCCTAAGTTACTGATATGGCTTTTAATGGGTAGCTTCGCATTTGTCAGCGTTCAGCAGGAGTGGGGGCGACGTTTGCCGGCAGGGTTAAACGGTGAAGACGTTACCCTGCAGGCGCGCATTCTGAGCGTTCAGCGTGAAGAAGGTGCTTCGCGTTTGCAGCTAGCGGTGGAGGCATGTCAGGCGCCCAGCCACCTTCCCCGCTGTGATGCACTGCGCCGGGTGCGGGTGAGTGCTTACGGCGAGCATGCCTATAAGGAGGGAGAGCGCTGGCAAATGACGCTGCGGCTTCGCCCACCCAGCGGCTTTGCTAATCCTAATGCGTTTAATTTTGAGCGTTGGTTATGGCGTGAAGGTATTCATGCCACGGGATACGTGCGTCAGAATCCTGCTCCGCAACGCTTAACCACAGCGACGGCTGGGCTGCGCCAAAAAGCGCTGGAAATGCTTGCTCGACAGCCTCTTGAAGCACGAACTCAGCGCTGGCTGGCCGCACTCACACTGGGAGATAGCGACCAGCTGACCCAAGAGGACTGGACGCTTCTAAACGCCACGGGCACCACGCATTTAGTGGTTATTTCTGGCCTTCACGTGGGCTTAGTTGCCTCGTTTACACTGTTACTAGCCCGTTGGGCGGCGCGGTTGCTCTCACCGACTAATTGGCGGTTGCGTGCGTGGCCATGGTGGTTGGCGGGGGCTGCAGCAGTGGCGTATGCCACGTTAGCAGGGCTGGCGCCGCCAGCCCTTCGCGCGATGGTAATGACACTGTTAGGACTGTGGGTGCTTAGCGGTCGCCACTCTCCCGGTGCTTGGCAGGCGTGGTGGCTAGCGCTGGCGCTGATTTTGTTAGTAAATCCGCTCTCTTTTTGGCGGCCGGGTCTCTGGCTTTCATTTGTTGCGGTGGGCTGGTTAATCGTCATCTGGCAGGGAAGGCCGCGCCCGACGGGGGTAAAAGGGTGGTGTTGGGCCTTAGCGCGCTCGCAATTATTGCTCGCGCCGTTGATGGCCGCCGCGGTACTGCTGGCATTTGGGCGCGTTGCGCCTGCAGCTCCGCTCATTAATCTAGTGGCTGTGCCGTGGGTTGGCTCGGTGATGGTGCCCAGCGCGCTGCTTGGGTGGCTGCTTTCCCCGCTGCCGGGCGTAGAGCTATTGATGTGGTGGGGATTTGAACAGGCGCTCGCCGGTTTTCATCTGTTGTTAAACGTCGCTGTAAGGCATGCACCGCTGTGGGAGCCTGTGCCGTCACTGATTTATCCGCTGGCGGCGGTATTGGGCATTCTCGCTTTATGCTGGGGGCTGCCGGGTATACCCCGATGGCTGCGCATCAGTGCGTTGCTGTTAACCGGCTTGTTACTGTGGGTACCACAAGCGCAAACGCTGCCTGAAGGCGAGCTTCACGTGACGGTATACGATGTGGGGCAGGGTCAGTTAATTGAATTGCGAAGCGCGACTCATCGGATGCTTTACGATACGGGACCGCGCTTTCGCAGTGGTTTTATGCCGCTGCAAACGCTCTGGCCGCCAGGTCAGCAGTTTGATCATGTCATCGTTAGCCATGCAGACACGGATCATGCGGGTGGGATAAACAGTTTGCTAAACGATCATGAGGTTAACCAATGGCACGCACCGCTAGGGGAAGCGCTGCCGATAGAGGCGACAGCCTGTGAGCGGGGGCAGCAGTGGCAGCGGGATGGCATCGACTACCGCGTGCTTTGGCCGCCTGAAGGTGACAATACGCTATCAGCTAATGATCGTTCCTGCGTGCTGGAAGTAAGCGTAGGTGATCAGCATTTGCTGATTACCGGTGACGTAGGGCGTGATATTGAACGCCGCTTTGTTGCTGACCTCACGCCGCCCGTCAGTGTATTGATCGCAGGGCACCACGGCAGCCACACAAGTTCAGGTGTTCAGTTTGTGCGCCTGAGCCGCCCACTTCATGTGATTTTTAGTGCCGGACGCAATAATGCGTTTAATCATCCCTCGGATGAAGTGGTGCGCCGGTTTCGATACCAGGAGAGCTGTTTATGGAGTACCGCACAGGATGGAGCCCTTAGCTTTACGCTAGAAGCAGGGCAGCCTGTAAAGATTATTCCGTGGCGAAAGCTGCCTGAAGGTCGTAAGCGGTGTTGAAGCGCCGCACCATAAGGTAGAATTCTGCGCACTGCACACTATTGCCGGGAGCGCGTGTGACTGATTCAGGTTGGGTTCTTTACAGACGGTTATTAGGCTACGTTAAACCACATTGGCGCGCATTTGCGCTAGCGATTTTAGGCTTCGTGATTTATGCCGCTTCAAGTACAGCGCTAGCTGAGATGATGAAGCGATTAATTGACGGTATTCAGCATCCTGATGCTGCTTTCAGGCTTTTTTTACCGTTGTTTGTCATTTTGATGTTTGCTGCTCGTGGGTTGGGGACGTTTTTAAGTACCTATTTTATGGCGTATGTCGGCAGGTATGTGATCCATACGCTGCGCTGCAACGTTTTTAGCCATCTATTGCACTTGCCGGGTAGCTTTTTTGATCACCACTCAAGCGGTCATCTTGTTTCGCGTGTAACGTATCATGTAGAGCAAGTGGCGGGGGCGGCGACTAAGGCAGTTACGATTATTTTACGTGAAGGCCTGTTTGTTATCGGTCTCATTGGTTATTTGCTTTGGACAAATTGGATGCTGACGCTGCTATTTTTAGCAGTAACGCCCGTTATTGCAGCGGTTGTCAGCTATGTAAGCAAGCGGTTTAGGCGTATTTCCAAGCGTATTCAGAACTCCATGGGTGATGTCACTCATATTGCCTCTGAGGCGCTCTCAGGCTATCGCGTGGTGCGCACCCACGGTGCCGAGCCTTATGAAAAACAGCGTTTTGAACGGGTGAGTGAAGAGAACCGTCGCCAGAGTATGAAAGAGGCGATGACCCGCGCTGTGAGTTCCCCCGTTATCTTGATGCTGGTTGCTATCTCTATGGCGCTATTGGTGTGGATGGCGATGGCACCCGCACTAATGGCTGATATGACGCCCGGTGAGTTTGTGGCGTTTATTACCGCAGCGGCATTGATGATTAAGCCAGTGCGTCAGCTTACTGAAGTTAATGGTGAGATCCAAAAGGGGCTTGCCGCCGCCTCTGAACTATTTGGTTTGCTGGACTTACCCCCTGAGCAAGATGAGGGTAAAACAGTACCTCAACACGTCACTGGTGAGCTGGTAATTGATAACGTCAGCTTTCGTTACGCGGATGATCAGCCCAATGTGCTCCATGGTATTAACCTCAAGGTAGCGCCGGGTGAACTAGTCGCGATAGTAGGGCGCTCAGGCAGCGGCAAGACAACGCTCGTCAGTCTATTGCCGCGGTTTTATCGTCCAACCGAAGGGCGGATTTTGATTGATGGCCTGGATGTTAATGAGTACGCACTCGGGCCGCTACGGCAGCGTATCGCTCTGGTGTCGCAACAAGTGACCCTATTTAACGCCAGTATTACCGATAATATTGCGTACGGCGTTGCTAATCCTGATCCAGCGGCTGTTGAAGCTGCAGCGCAAGCGGCTTACGCCAGCGAATTTATTGAGAAGCTGCCCCAAGGCTACGCCACCGTTGTAGGGGAGAACGGCGTTATGCTCTCAGGGGGGCAGCGCCAGCGCCTAGCAATCGCCCGAGCGATTTTCAAAGATGCGCCAATCCTCATTTTGGACGAGGCCACGTCTGCTCTGGATACGGAGTCAGAGCGGTATATTCAAAAAGCCCTTGAGCGGGTCTGCGAAGGTCGCACTACGCTGGTCATTGCCCATCGCCTTTCTACTATCGAACGGGCTGACCGTATCCTGGTCATGGATCAAGGCCGCATTATCGAGCAGGGCACTCACCAAGCGCTGCTGGAGGCTGGTGGTGCATACTCAGCGCTGCATCAGCTGCAGTTTCAGGAGAGTGAATGAGCCTGGAGCAACGTTGGCTAAGGGCCGCTTACGGTGCTAGTCCATGGCTTATGCCACTCTATCCTTTGGGTGGATTATACCGTTATCTTATGCGGCGCCGAGAAGCACGCTATCGCCGTGGTAAGAAATTCGTTTGGCATGCGCCGGTACCGGTTATTGTCGTGGGTAACATCACGCTAGGTGGTACTGGTAAATCCCCGTTGGTGGCATGGCTTGCCCGCTGGCTGGTTAACCAGGGCTGGTCACCGGGTATTGTTACCCGGGGATATGGGGGCAAGTCGGATGCTTATCCGCTACTCGTAACCCCTGAGACGGCGCCATCCCAAAGTGGCGATGAGCCTCTCATGCTTGCTCAGCAAACGGGCTTACCCGTGGTGGCCGATCCTCAGCGCGCGCGGGGTGCCCAAGCGTTAGTGGAAATGGGGTGCGATATTCTATTGAGTGATGATGGTCTACAGCATTTGGCGCTCGGGCGGGATATTGAACTTGTCGTTGTCGACGGTGCTCGAGGGTTAGGCAATGGCCGCTGTCTGCCTGCAGGGCCATTGCGGGAAGCTCCCAGCCGTTTAGGTCGTGTCGATGCTGTGATTGTCAACGGTGAGTTATCTAAGCCGTTACCGGTCGCCTCTATCGCGATGCAATTAATGCCGCAGCGTTGGCGATGTTTGCGAGATGGTCAGCACCGTGAGCTGACACCGCTTCCATTTCGTTTGCCGGTGCATGCCATCGCAGGTATTGGCCATCCAGAACGATTTTTCAACACCCTACATAGCTTGGGAGTTGAGGGCGAGATGCATCCGTTAGAGGATCATCAGCAATTTCATCCAGCGGCGCTAGAGTTTGGTGACCGGCGTCCCGTTGTGATGACCGCAAAAGATGCGGTGAAATGCAAAGATATAGCGCCACCCGATAGCTGGGTGTTGGAGGTGGAGGCGGTGCTTCCATCATCGTTTGAACATTGGCTGGCAGCCAAGCTGTCAGCGCTTATTGAAAGGGGATGCACCCATGGATAAGGAACTACTGGCGATGCTGGTTTGCCCACTCTGCAACGGCAAGCTGAAGTATGATCGTGAAGCTCAAGAGTTACTCTGCTATTACGATGGTCTCGCCTATCCCATCAATGAAGGGATTCCGGTTATGCTGCCCGAAGAGGCGCGAGCAATGGACGCTGATGAAAAACTGCACACCTCGCCAGGTCGAACAGGGGAGGCATAATGGCAGCCGCTGAACCAGGTTTCATTGCTGTTGTACCTGCTCGATATGGCTCTACTCGCCTGCCTGGTAAACCGCTGCTCGATATTGCCGGTGAACCGATGGTTGCCCATGTATGGAGGCGCGCCTGCCAAAGCCAGGCTAGCCGCGTGGTAGTTGCTACCGATGATGCGCGTATTCGGGATGCCATGCTGCCGTACGGCGCAGAGGTAGTGATGACCCAGGCTGACCACCCGTCAGGCACAGATCGTCTGGCAGAAGTGGCTGAGCATTTATCCTTGAGTGAAGACGCGCTGGTTGTGAATGTGCAAGGAGATGAACCGCTTATTCCTCCTGTGCTGATCAACCAAGTGGCGCAACGCTTAGCTGATGACCCTGAGGCAGCTATTGCAACGCTCGCTGAGTCAATCAGCGATGTAGAGACACTTTTTAACCCCAATGTGGTGAAAGTGGTTCGCTCTTTAGCTGGCCGGGCGCTTTATTTCTCACGTGCCCCCATTCCATGGGATCGCGAGCACTTTAAGGCCCAGCCGGCGCTGCTGGCTACCGATGCCTGGCTGCGTCATATCGGTATTTATGCCTACCGCGCAGGGTTTTTGTACGCCTACCGTGAGCTTTCGCCCTCTAGCTTGGAACAACTTGAACAGCTAGAGCAGTTGCGAGCGTTACAGCATGGCTATGCCATCCAAGTCGCGTTGGCCAATACGATTAACCCGCCGGGCGTAGACACCGCTGAAGATCTCGATCGGGTAAGAGTATTGTTAACGCAGTTAAGCGAGGGTCACTGATGAAGCGCGTACTGTTTGTTTGCCTGGGTAATATATGCCGCTCTCCAACAGCAGAGGGCGTCTTTCAGCACGCTGTTGATGAAGCAGGGCTGAGAGGGCAAATTCACGTCGATTCCTGCGGCGTGGGTGATTGGCATGTCGGTAAAGCACCGGACGAGCGTGCCCAGTTAGCGGCCAAGCGGCGGGGTGTAGATATCAGCCACCTGCGTGGTCGCCAGCTGAGTACCAGCGATTTTCTTGAGTTCGACTATGTATTGGCGATGGATCATGCCAACTTGCAGGCAATGAGAGCGCTTAAGCCTGAGGAGAGTCGCGCTCACGTGGGGCTTTTTTTAGCCTTTGCGGGCACTCCCGATGCGGAAGTGCCAGATCCGTACTATGGCGGAGATGAGGGCTTCGAAAGCGTGCTGGATATGATTGAAACGGCTTCGGCGGGGCTCATTGCCGAGTTAACGGGTAACCGATAAGGCATGCTAACTCTTCAAGCGCATGTTGATTTAACCGCAGCGAATACGCTGCGCCTGCCATGTTATGCCGAGCGGTTTATGGCGCCTCAAACGCTATGCGATTTACAGGCTATACTGCGCCGAGCTGCTGTATGCCAGTGGCCTGTCACCCTGTTGGGCGGCGGCAGTAACGTGCTCCTACCGCCTCAATTGAGTGGGATTGTGATTCGCCCCTCGCTTCACCAATGGTGGCTTGAGTCTCAGGGCGATGATGTCGTGGCCTATGTGGGCGCAGGCGTCAATTGGCATTCGCTCGTGATGGCGTTAGCGGCCCGGGGGGTGTGGGGAACGGAAAATCTTGCGCTTATTCCTGGACACTGCGGCGCGGCGCCGGTGCAAAATATTGGTGCATATGGCGTTGAGCTAAAAGACGTGCTGTTGGGCGTGCAGGTGGTCGAGATCGCTTCGGGTAATATGCGCTGGATGAGTGCCGCAGAGTGCCAGTTTGGTTACCGCGATAGCCTTTTTAAACATGCGTTGGCGAATCGTGTCGTAATTACACAACTGGCGCTGCGTCTTTCAAGACAGTCCAATCCAAAACTGCACTATGGAGACTTGTCATCACGCGTGCCCTCGCAGCCAACCCCATTGGCAATTGCCGAAGCCGTGTGTGCCGTTCGCCGTGCAAAACTACCCGACCCCGCAGTATTGGCAAATGCGGGCAGTTTTTTTAAAAACCCCCTTGTCAGCCAGGCTCATGCTGAGCGTTTACTTCATCAATACCCGGCTATGCCCCACTTTTCCCAGCCTGATGGGAAAATTAAATTAGCGGCAGGGTGGTTGATCGATCAGTGTGGCTTAAAGGGGTGGCGAGAAGGCAGCTTTGGCGTGCATGCCCAACAGGCGTTGGTGTTAGTGCACTTTGGTGGCGGTGATCGCGCGGGCTTACTGCAATTTGCCGAGCGGGTTGTCAGCGCGGTGAACACGCATTTTGGCGTAGAGCTTGAGCCTGAGCCAAGAGTTTTATAATCAAACGCTAGCCACAAAAAAACCCCGCCGAAGCGGGGTTTTTTAGGCGCTAACGCTTACTCTTGATTAGCGTTTTGCGCTTGCTGCTTGCGCAGTTCACGCGGGTCGTTATGCGCGCGGCTGCGACGGCGCCGACGGCTTGGCGTGGGTGTTTCTTCTTGAGCGGCCGCTGGCGCGGTCTCAGCGTCTTTAGGCGTTGCTTCGCTGTCTGTGCCTGTTTCAGGCGCTGCAGCGGATGCTTCTTCAGGCTGCGGGGTATCACTGCGTGAAGCTGTAGGCGCTGCTTTTTCAGAAACTGGCGCTTGAGGCACTGGCGTTTCAGTGGCGGCAGCATCTTCTAACGGCGTTGAAGCGCTGGCTTGCGTGGCTTCAACATCATCAGCGTTCGCTTCGTTGACCTTCGCTTTATCAGGCTGTGCGCTGTCAGACTGAGCGTTGCTGGGCTGAGCGTCGGCTACCGGTTCAGCGTCTGTGGCCGTTTGTGTAGCATGCGCTTTTGGTTCTACTTCAGGCGCTTTAACGTCCGCATCTGCCGTTTGGTTCTGCAGGGCTTCGTTAGACTCAGGCCGCTCTGTTGCATCGGCGGGCTCTGGTTCGCTATTGGCCTCGGGCGCGGCTTCAGGCTGCACAGTTGCCTTGGCGGGCTGAGGCGCGTCTGCTGCTTGAGGCGTCGCAGCCTGGGGTGTTTCTTCAATTGCAGCTTTTGCCGTATCACTAGCAGACTCGTTAGCGATAGGTTGGCCTTCATCACCTGTTGACGCCTCTTGTGCCGGTTGCACGGGCTGAGGCTTACGGCGCTGATGCGTAGCTTTGCGCGCCTTTTCAGCGGGCTTTGCGGGCTGCTCTGCGGTTGTCTCCTCGACGTTTGTTTCATCAACTGTTTTATCAGCATCAGGCGTTTGCGTGCTTGCTGAGTCAACGGGCGTCGCTGGAGGCGTCTCTTGTGTCGCAGAGGCCGTTGGCTGGCTCTCAGTGCTTGGTACGGCGGCTTGGTTTGTGTCCTCTACAGTGGCCACTGCTGTAAGCGCGGCCTCCGCTTGAAGCTTTTGCTGCTCGGCTTCCGACTGAGGGTTGATAGCCTGTTTGCGTGAGCGGTTACGTGGATTATTACGCGTACGTTTTGGCTTGCCATCATGTTGCGAAGCAGGCTGATTATTATCTTGACTTGCCTCGCCCTCGTTGACGCTGCGCGACTCATCGCTCTTGGCTTTCTCATCGCGTGGCTTATTGTCCCGTGGCTTGTTGTCACGGGTTTTTTGCTCTTTTGCCTGTTCGCGTGAGGTGTTGCGGCGATTTTCAGGCTGCGCGGGTGCCGTGTCTTCATTATTGCGAGCCTCAGAGCTGCTGCTCTGTTCCTTCGGCGTTTGCCGATTGCTCTTGTTGGCACTTTCTTGTTGCTTAGCATCATCCTGTTGCGATGGGCGGCGGCGGTTGCGCGTGCGGTTAGGGCCGTTGCGCTTATCGTTAGCCTCATCCCCAGAGGTGGCGCTACGCGCCGAGGTGTTACTGCGCTGCTCATTTTTCCCAGCGTTGTCGCTGCTTTCGCGCGGCTGCTTGGGCTTGTTGCTATCGCCGCTGCGGGCGTTTTTGGATACGCTGCGTTCAGCGGGCTTGCGTGCAGTTTGGGTCTTCGCAACCGGTTGTTGAGAGCTGCTGTCTTCGCCGCCAAGTAATTTGGCGAAACCGCGGATAAAGCGGCCAATCACACTCGGCTGCTCATCGACGGCGGGGGCTGAAGCAGAGGGCGATGTTTTAGCAGGCGTTTCTTCTGTCTGTAGCGAAACCGGCGCAGGGGCGTTATGTGTCACGCTCTTGACGGCCGCTTCAGCGCGTTGTGCCGGTGGGGTAAAGCTTGGATCAGGCTCTTTGCCTACTTCAGTATCCGTCGATATCTCAAAGCTAGAAAGCGCCTGGCTATCATCTTCATCAAGATGATCATCGCGAAACCGCTGAACGTCGTAGTGGGGGGTGTCCATGTCAGGACTAGGCAATAGGACGACGCGCACCCCTTGACGAGATTCGATATCGGCGAGCACGCTGCGTTTTTCGTTCAGCAGATAAGTGGCCACCGGCACCGGCAAGATGGCGCGGATCTGTGCGCTGCGCTCTTTCATGGCTTCTTCTTCGATGAGGCGCATGATAGACAGGGAAAGAGAACGAACGTCGCGTATTGTGCCTTGGCCGTTACAGCGCGGGCAAACGACACCACTGGTTTCGCCTAAGGAGGGGCGCAGCCGCTGGCGCGACATTTCCATTAAACCAAAGCGCGAAATACGTCCAATCTGGACCCGTGCTCGATCCAGCTTCAGCGCATCCCGCATGCGGTTTTCCACTTCTCGCTGATTGCGAGCCGGGCCCATGTCGATAAAGTCGATCACGACCAGGCCACCAATATCCCGCAAACGCAGCTGGCGAGCGATCTCGTCAGCGGCTTCGGAGTTGGTTTGTAAGGCGGTTTCTTCGATATCACTACCGCGAGTGGCGCGAGCGGAGTTGATGTCGATAGAGACCAGCGCTTCAGTGTGGTCGATAACGATAGAGCCGCCGGAGGGCAGCTTCACTTCGCGCTGATAGGCGGTTTCGATTTGCGACTCAATTTGGAAGCGCGAAAACAGCGGAACTTCATCAACGTAGAGTTTGATTTTCTGCTGGTAAGAGGGCATTACCTGACGAATAAAGCCCAGGGCTTCCGCGTGAATCTCCGGGCTGTCGATCAATACTTCGCCGATATCCTGGCGGAGATAGTCGCGCATGGCGCGAATGATGACATTCGATTCACGGTAAATCAGGAAAGGTGCTGAACGTTTGCCTGCTTCAGTGGTGATGGACTCCCAAACCTGTACCAGGTAGTCGAGATCCCACTGCAGCTCTTCGGAGCTGCGGCCAATGCCTGCGGTGCGCACAATCAGGCCCATCTTGTCGGGTACGGTGAGCTGACCCATAGCATCTTTTAGCTGGCTGCGGTCATCGCCTTCAATGCGGCGAGAAATGCCACCTGCGCGCGGGTTGTTGGGCATGAGGACTAAAAAACGACCCGCTAAGCTAATGAACGTTGTAAGAGCAGCGCCTTTATTGCCACGCTCCTCTTTGTCCACCTGAACGATGACTTCCTGGCCCTCTTTGAGCACCTCTTTAATGCTAGGACGGCCAGAGACATCCTTAATAAAGTACTCGCGGGAGATCTCTTTTAAGGGCAAAAAGCCGTGGCGTTCAGCGCCAAAGTCGACAAACGCGGCTTCAAGAGAGGGTTCAACGCGGGTGATTTTGCCGCGATAAATATTGGCTTTTTTCTGTTCCCGTGCGCCTGATTCGATATCTAAATCGTAGAGGCGTTGTCCATCTACCAGCGCAACCCGAAGCTCTTCTGGCTGGGTTGCGTTAATCAGCATCCGTTTCATAGTATCTCGCATAGCATTGCGTGCCGACGAACCGTCTAGGCGTGGCGTAGACGAATCGCTGGGTGCTGCGTGCTTGTGCTCGGCGCATAGCTATGCTGACGCATTAAACCGGGAAGGCAACATTGCCAACCCGGCTGAAAGGGCGTTGAGTACGTGGCGGAGGCAAGACATGTTTCGGTGGCTGTCACATCCATCCGGCCTTGCTGACACCGCCAACACCTGGCATTCATCGATTCGCTAACGCCGGCCATCGGCACAGCGTTGATCATTGCGCTCCGAATAACGCCCTTTTATGACATGCAGGGCAGTAATTCAGAGCGTGACGTTTGTTTAAACAAGCCTGCCATTGCCGGCGAGACTTATGCGTATCTGGCGCAGAAATTACGAGCACCAGAGTGACTGTTTTTTTCAGTACGTTATTTCAGTGCGTGCTTTCAATGCATTGGGGGCGCGGGCAATGCGTACACTAACCTATCACCCCATGCTCTGACCTGCGTGTTAGTCGGGCAGGTGCTTAGCTTAATCGTGGAAGGCAACGTGTAATAATACGGTTATCTACACGTTATCCACGCTAAACCGACGAGCATTTTGGAATATAACAGTAAAGACAACTACCAGCAATTGACGCAATGCCCATTGGTCTACGTTAGAATGCCGTTTTTAGCCTGATGTTAAAACATCATACCAGGAGTGCGCGGCAATGGCCGAAGGGCGCGAAGTGCAGTGGGTGGATATCGCCCCGGAGCAGGCGGGTCAGCGAATTGACAATTTTTTGATGACGCGATTGAAAGGAGCGCCACGTGCGTTGATCTATCGCATCGTACGCAAAGGCGAGGTAAGAGTTAACAAAAAGCGTGTCAAAGTCGATTATCGCTTACAGGCAGGGGATTTGGTGCGCGTACCGCCGCTGCGCCTAGCGCCGCGAGAGGCGGTAAAAGAGGTTAGCGATAATTTGCGCGACCTGCTGATTGGTAGTGTGATTATGGAAGGCCCGGACTGGATGGTGCTCAACAAACCTTCTGGTTTGGCGGTGCATGGCGGTAGCGGCGTGAAAATAGGTTTGATCGAAGCGCTCCGCCAAGTCCGCGATGACCTTACCTTTTTAGAGCTGGTGCACCGATTGGACCGTGATACGTCTGGCTGCCTGCTGCTGGCTAAATCTCGCGATGCGTTGGTTACTCTTAATGAATCGCTGAAAAAGCACGCCATGGATAAACGCTACCTGGCGCTGGTGAACGGCCGCTGGCCGGCACGAAAAACCTATGTAGGCGCTCGATTAGATCGTTTTGATGCTGGCAACGGTGAGCGTCGCGTGCGTGTTGACCCGAATGGCAAAGTGTCGCGCACGCTGTTTTCCGTTGTTGAAACCTTTGAAAAAGCCACCCTGGTTGAAGCGGAGCCCGTGACGGGTCGCACTCATCAGATTCGCGTGCACGCAGCCCACGCAGGTCATGCACTACTGGGCGATGATAAATATTCGACCCGTGAAAGTGCGCATATGACCCAGCAGCTAAAAGTGGATCGACTATTTTTGCATGCGCGTGCCTTAACCTTTCCTGAGCCGGGCAATGGCCGGCCTGTGACGGTAAAAGCGCCGCTACCAGAAGCGTTAGAAGCCGCTTTGCAGCGGGCTCGTCGATAAGGAACCCGTATGCGCTATGAGCTGATTATTTTTGATTGGGATGGCACCTTGATGAATTCGGTGCCGAAAATTGTCGCCTGTATGCAGGCTGCCGCGGCAGATGCAGAGTGGCATGGACTGAGTGTTAGCGCCATCGAGGACATTATTGGCTTGGGATTGCCTGAAGCGATTGCCAGGCTTTGTCCTGGCATCAGTCCAGCCCAGGCTGAGCTGTTACGTCAGCGCTATGCCCACCATTTCGTGCATTCAGACGCAACGCCAATGCCGTTTTTTGATGGTGTAGCGGCGCAGGTGGCGCGTTTGCGTCAGCGGGAGCAGCAGCGGTTAGCTGTGGCTACAGGAAAAAGTCGCCGTGGGCTTGATCGTGTGTTTGCTGAAACAGGCAGTGGTGGATGGTTTGACGCTAGCCGTACGGCGGATGAAACACGCTCAAAACCTCATCCACAAATGCTCAGCGAGCTACTGGAAGAGCTAGCCATTCCCGTGGACCGTGCGGTGATGGTGGGAGATACCGAGTATGACATGGAGATGGCTAGAGCTATTGGTATGGATCGTGTGGCGGTCACTTATGGTGTCCACACGCCAACCCGTTTAGCGGCCAGTCAACCGCGTTGGGTAGCGCATAATATTAATGAGCTTTTTGATTGGCTGTATGGCTAACCACACCCCGGCACAATTAAGGTCAGTTTATGAGCGATGATCAAAAGCGCGGCAGCGATGACGAGCGGCCGCAGGCGTTAAGCGGGCAGGCTGATGAGACTGTGCAGGATCGTTGGACGCAGGGACCCGACGTCTCAAGGTCTGCGAAGGAAGGAGCTGCGTTAGCTGGCGATGCCAGCGACGATGCCGAAACCCTGCGCGAGCGTCAGCGGCTGGCGCAGTTAGAAATGATGGATCGGTGGATTGGTGGCGTATTAACCGAGCAGCGCCGTACGCGCCGTTGGAAGCTTTTTTTCCGTTTAATGCTGCTGACCATTGTGCTTGTCTCATTAATTTCCACAGTTTACCGCGTATGGTGGGGCGAGCCCGCGGTTACTATGCCCGCGCAATCGCATTTGGGGCTGGTCGAAGTGCGAGGGGTTATTGCTAACGATGCCCCGGCTAACGCAGAGCGTATTATTCGTGGGCTAAATCGCGCCTGGTCGGCTGATAATGCCGCTGCGGTGGTGCTGCATATCGATAGTCCTGGCGGGAGTCCTGTCCAGTCACAGCGCATTTTTGCGGAGATTATGCGATTACGTGAGCAGGGCGATAAGCCTATCTATGCGCTGATTGAAGACGTAGGGGCCAGCGGCGCCTACTACATTGCCTCCGCAGCTGATGAAATTATGGCGTCACCTGCGAGTTTGGTGGGGTCAATCGGCGTTATTTACGCGGGTTTTGGTTTTCAGGAGGCGATAGATAGATTGGGTGTCGAGCGACGGGTAGTCACTGCGGGTGAGAATAAAGCGTTTCTTGACCCCTTTCAGCCGTTAGATGAGGACGTAGCGGCGTTTTGGCAGAACGTACTGAATCAAACCCATGCGCAGTTTATTAATGACGTACGCGCTGGGCGCGGTGATCGGTTAACCGATAATCCAGAAGTGTTTTCAGGGCTGGTTTGGAGCGGCGAGCAGGCGCTTTCGCTGGGTTTGGTGGATGAGTTAGCGAGTCTTGAGCAGTTAGCGCGAGACAAAGTGGGTGGTGCGCACTGGGAGGACTACACGCCGAGCTTGGATCCCTTCGAGCGATTAACACGCCGCTTCACCCGAGCAGCGGCTGAGGTGATGGGCGTGTCATCGGCGAGTTCTCCGCTTCGTTTCGAGTCTCCTTAACGTAACGCTGAATTCTGCTTTAAATCGATTAAGCATCGCCAAGTGGGTTCATGCCTGCTTGGCGAAGCATATCGCATAGTGCTATTAGGGGGAGGCCGATAAGGGCGTTTGGATCTCGGCCCTCAAGGCTTTCAAAAAGCGCAATGCCTAGCCCCTCCATGCGAAAGCTGCCGGCGCTATCTAGCGGTTGCTCAATTGCTACGTAACGTTCGATTTCTCGCTGGCTTAGTGAACGGAAGACAACATCAAAGGGCTCAATGTGAACTTGATGGCGCTGGTTGCGGGTGTCCAGCAGTGCTAAGCCAGTTAGAAAAGTAACGCGCTGGCCCGAAAAACGCGCCAAATTAGCGCAGGCGCGCTCACTTGTATGTGGTTTGCCCAGGATGTCCCCTTCAAACAGGGCGACTTGATCAGAGCCAATAATGCAGTGATTAGGGAAACGATCAGTCACTGCGTTGGCTTTGCTGAGGGCAAGACGATGTACGAGAGCCTTTGGTGATTCGTTGGGATAGGGAGTTTCATCGATCTCCGGCGAATAGCACTGGTAAGGCAGCTGCAGCCTATCTAGCAGCGCTTGGCGGAAGCGTGAGCTAGATGCCAGAACCAAAGGGGCGTCATCCGTTAGTGGCACTGAAGTCTCCTTATTTGACCGCGTATTGGTTTTTCGGGTGTGTCCATGCGAGTGTAACCAAACCCGTTGAATCTGCCTATTTACGCTGCTGCGGAAGAGAAACTATCAAGAAATACGCTGACAGCTTTGACACCGGCGGGGGGAGTGCCTATCATTGCGCGCCTATGTTGACCTCACAACTCCCCAGTCGGGTTGAGCCTTATAAGCTCGCAGCCCGCCGCGAACGACTTGAAGGCTTAGTGGCGCTTGATAAGCTGCCACGTCTTGCTGAAGAAGCAGGAGACCAAACCGGCGACTGTCATGTCGTGCTTGAGTTTGGCGTTGATGCCCAAGGTCGTCGTGAAATTCGTGGCCAATTGCAAGCGACGCTGGCACTGCCCTGTCGCCGCTGCCTAGAGCCGCTTAGCCAAGACGTGTCCAGTGACTTCCTGCTTGGAATGATCACTGACGAAGCCTTGGCTGCCGAGCTGCCTGCCAGTCATGAACCTGTGCTGGTGGAAAATGAACAGCTGGACTTGCTGACGGTAGTAGAGGATGAGCTTATCCTTAGCTTGCCGCAGGTGGTCTATCACGATGAGGCTGAATGCCACGTCTCGGCGGATCAGCTGGTCAGCAAGACTGAAGGCGCAGCGGATGAATCCGCTTCAGCCAAGAACCCTTTCGCAGTGCTCAACGCTTTGAAAAGCAGCGGCGCTTTGAAAGGCAAAAAGTAAGCACTACTTACCCTACATACCTTGGAGTAAACACCCATGGCAGTTCAACAGAACCGTAAAACTCGTTCCAAGCGCGGCATGCGTCGTAGCCACGATGCGCTGAGCGCACCGACTCTTTCTCAAGATAAAGAGACTGGCACTACTCACCTGCGTCATCACGTGTCTCCAGACGGTTTCTATCGTGGTCGTAAGGTCGTTGAGGTTTAAGCCTTAACGCGTTTATTTACGGCAAAACAGGGTGGGTGCTGTGTGCGCCTAGCAATTGATGTAATGGGGGGTGACCAAGGCCCCCGTGCCATTATTGAAGGCTCAGCCAGGGCGGTCATTGAACGCCCTGATTTAGAGCTAACCCTGTTTGGGCCGTATCAGCAGATTATTGCTGAGCTTTCGCGCTTGCCGCAGCCTTTGGCTGCGGCAACGTCACGTTTAGTGGCAGTCGATGCGCCTGAATGTGTATCCCCAGAAGCTACTGCGTCATGGGCACTTCGTCGTGGTCAGTCAACCAGTATGGCGCGAATGCTGAGTAGTCTTTCGCAGAACGAAGCTTTGGCGGGTGTTAGTGCTGGCAATACGGGTGCGCTGGTGGCGCTTGCCAGGCGTGAGCTTGGCATGCTGCCCGGCATTTCCAGGCCTGCGATAAGCACTGCTATTCCTGCTCGTAAAGGACGCCGCTGTTATTTGTTAGATTTGGGCGCAAACGTAGATTCGCCCGCCCATAGATTGTTTGATTTTGCCATGATGGGGGCTACGATGGCCCACTGCATTGATGGTGTTGAGCGCCCAAAAGTCGCCTTGCTTAATGTTGGCGCAGAGGCAACCAAGGGTAGCGCAGATGTGCGTGAAGCTGATCGCTTATTGCGTGAATGTAGTAGTGAGCTGGCGTTTGATTACCAAGGTTATGCTGAAGGGGGCGATATATTCCAAGGCGAGCTTGACGTGGTGGTGTGCGATGGCTTCGTGGGTAATGTAGTCCTCAAAGCGAGTGAAGGCTTGACCCGTATGCTGGTCGAGCGCGTGCAAATGGCGTTTGAATCACGCCTAAGCGGGCGTTTGGCAAGCGTACTGGCCAGGCCTGTGCTTAAGCGTCTGAAGCAAGAATTGGATCCTGTGCGCTATAATGGTGCCAGTTTGCTGGGTCTGCATAAGACCGTCGTAAAAAGTCATGGCAGCGCCGGTGCCGATGGCTTCTATTATGCTATCCAGCGTGCGCTACAAGAAGTCGAGCATAAACTGCCAGCGCGAGTGGCGGGGCGCTGGTCGCGCCACGCACCTCCGCAGTTATGAGATAATAAAACATTGGTTAATTATTTTTGCGCGTTATCGGCGGCAGCAGGATGTGCCAAAACCGTTTAAAGCGGCGCCAATAACTGCGCCTATCGCTCGAATGAGCAAACGCCTACAAGAGCAAAGGTGAACGACATGTCTCAACCCCTTGCCCTCATTTTTCCCGGGCAAGGCTCTCAGCAGCTAGGAATGCTGCGAGAGCTGGCCGAGCGCTATAGTGTGGTGGGAACAACATTTGAGGAAGCGTCGGATGCTTTGGGCTACGACTTGTGGAAAGTCGTCCAAGAAGGCCCGGAGGAAGCCCTTAACGCCACTGCCTGCACCCAGCCTGCACTGCTTTCGTCAAGCATCGCTATTTGGCGTGTTTGGCAAGAGCTGGAGGGGCCTCGCCCAAGCGTGATGGCAGGCCATAGCCTAGGTGAATACAGCGCTATGGTATGTGCAGGCGTCATGAGCTTTGCCGAAGGCGTAAAGCTTGTGCGCTTACGCGGTGAGGCCATGCAGCAAGCGGTGCCTGCTGGTGAAGGTGGTATGGCAGCCATACTGGGACTCGAAGATAGTGCAGTTGAGGCCGCCTGCGCTAGCGCAGCTCAAGGTGAAGTGGTTTCTGCCGTAAACTTCAACTCCCCTGGGCAGGTGGTGATTGCGGGCGGTAAAAGTGCCGTTGAGCGTGCCATTCTAGCCTGTCAGGAGGCGGGTGCTAAGCGCGCCATGGCGCTGCCGGTGTCGGTACCTTCCCACTGTGCCTTAATGCGCCCTGCAGCCGAGCGCCTCTCTCAAGCGATGCAAGAGATTGAGCTACGTGCACCGCGCTATACGGTCATCCAAAATGTGGATGCACAGGCGCATGCCGATATTGAAACCTTGCGTACCCGCCTTATTGAACAGCTTTATCAACCGGTACGCTGGTCCTCTTGCGTTGAAGCCATGGTAGATCAAGGGGCGAATGTATTTATTGAGTGTGGCCCTGGTAAAGTGCTCACTGGGCTAAATAAGCGTATTGTGCGGGGAGCGAAGGGCTTAGCCGTCAATGATCCCGATAGCTTGGATGCTGCGTTGGAGCTTGCGCGTGAAGCGTTGGCTGACGACGCGTGATACGCGGTAATTTTCCGCTATCCTTGCTTATTCATATGGTTAAAGGCAGAACGTTATGACGCAAGAACGTAGAGTTGCGCTAGTCACTGGCGCCAGCAGAGGCATTGGTCGCGCCATTGCGCATGAGCTTGGGCGTCAAGGCCGCATTGTGGTGGGAACCGCGACTAGTGAGTCGGGTGCTGCGAAAATCGACGCGGATCTTAAAGAGCACGGCATTGATGGCGCGGGTATGTGCCTTAATGTTACGGATCAAGCAAGCATTGATCATGTAGTGAAAGCGATCAATGATCAGTTTGGCGCACCTACCATCTTGGTAAATAATGCAGGCATTACGCGCGATAACTTGCTTATGCGCATGAAAGAGGATGAGTGGGATTCTGTAATGGATACCAACCTCAAGTCTGTTTATCGCGTTACTAAAGCCTGCTTGCGCGGTATGACAAAGGCGCGCTTTGGGCGTATCGTGTCGATTAGTTCGGTTGTGGCAACGATGGGCAATTTAGGCCAAGCTAACTATGCGGCTGCTAAAGCAGGCATGGAAGGGTTTAGCCGAGCGTTGGCCAGAGAAGTGGCGTCGCGGGCGATTACCGTTAACGCCGTGGCCCCTGGTTTTATTGCCACCGATATGACAGAGGCGTTGCCCGAAGCGCAGCACGAAATGCTGTTGAAGCAGATTCCTCTCGCTCGCCTTGGCGAGCCTGGAGAAATCGCCGCTGCCGTCGGCTTTTTAACAAGCGAAGCGGCGGGTTACATTACTGGTGAAACGCTGCACGTGAACGGCGGCATGAATATGCGTTGATGGCCTCGGGCTTGGCGGTTGCGTCGGCCCAAGGGCGTCTATAAACTACCCCGCAGCTTTTGGCTTGCGGTTTCCAAATGGCTAGTTATCTATAACGGCTGATGTGAACGACTGGAGTACGTTGATGAGTACTATTGAAGAGCGCGTGAAGAAAGTTGTGGCAGAGCGCCTAAACGTTAAAGAAGAAGATATCCAGAATAGCTCTTCTTTCACGGAAGACTTAGGTGCTGACTCCCTCGACACCGTTGAACTGGTGATGGCGTTGGAAGAGGAATTTGATACTGAAATTCCTGATGAAGAAGCCGAAAAAATCACTACGGTTCAAGAAGCTATCGACTACGTAAACGCCCACCAGTAAGGGCTAGGTCGACGCATTGAACCAGGGTGGCATGTTAACCGCCCGCACCAAAAAAAGCCGTCCTGACACAGGGCGGCTTTTTTGCTTTGCGGTCACACTGAATATAACGTTCAATCTCCGTTATACTAGTCACCAAATTTCTGCAGCAAATGACCCAGATGGGTCGTGTCACCATGGATGCCTGGAGGAAAGCTGATGACGCGTAGAAGGGTAGTGGTAACTGGGTTAGGCCTGGTGACCCCAGTGGGTAATAGCGTAAATGAGACGTGGGCGAATATTCTCGCAGGCAAAAGCGGCATAGCGCCGATAGAGCACTTTGATACCAGTGGCTTTAACACGCGCTTTGGTGGTTCGGTAAAGAATTTTGATATCAGTCCTTACTTGAACCCCAAAGACGCGCGCAAGATGGATCTGTTCATTCAATACGGTATGGCGGCTGGAGCTCAGGCGATTCAAGACTCAGGGCTTGTATGCACCGAAGAGAATGCTGAGCGTATTGGGGTGGCGATTGGTTCAGGCATCGGTGGGCTTCCGATGATTGAGAATAACCATAATGCGCTGAACAAAGGGGGCGCTCGTCGTGTATCGCCGTTTTTTGTGCCGGGCTCTATTATTAATATGATCTCGGGCAATATGGCGATTCAGCACGGGTTTAAAGGCCCCAATATTGCTATCACGACGGCCTGTACCACCGGTACCCATAATATTGGTTACAGTGCACGCACCATCGCCTATGGCGATGCGGACGTGATGATTTGTGGCGGTGCAGAAATGGCCACTACACCATTGGGTTTAGGAGGGTTCTCGGCCGCACGAGCACTTTCAACGCGAAACGATAATCCCGAAGCGGCTAGCCGCCCCTGGGATGCCGACCGCGATGGGTTTGTGCTATCAGACGGTGCCGGCGTAATGGTGCTTGAAGAGTATGAGCAGGCCAAAGCCCGCGGTGCGACGATTTATGCGGAGCTTTCCGGGTTCGGCATGAGTGATGATGCCTTCCACATGACGGCGCCGCCCGAGGACGGCCGTGGCGCTGCGCTCTCAATGAGCAACGCCATCAAAGATGCCAATATAGCGCCTTCCGAAGTGCACTATATCAATGCTCATGGGACATCAACCGCAGCGGGTGACTTAGCAGAAAGCCGTGCTATTGAGCGCGTGTTGGGTAGCGCTGCGCAACAGGTAGCCGTTAGCTCTACCAAGTCAATGATCGGCCATCTCTTGGGCGCTGCCGGTGCTGTTGAAGCCATTTTCAGCGTTTTAGCGATACGTGACCAAGTGGCTCCCCCGACTATTAATCTGGATAACCCTCAAGAGGGGTGCAATCTTGACTATGTGCCACATACCGCCCGTGAAATGCGTATTGATGTAGCGCTGTCTAACTCATTCGGTTTTGGCGGCACTAACGGTTCGCTGCTGTTTACAAAGGTATAATGCGCTGTGCCTATGCCCCAGGTGCCGTTTGATGACCGCGGGCTAGCGTATGGTGACGGGATATTTGAAACAGTGCTAATGCGTGCGGGTGAGCCAGTGCTTTGGCCTTATCACTACGCACGCTTGGCGAAGGGGTGTGCGCGCTTAAATATCCCGTTACCTCCCCCTGAGCAGCTCCAGGCTACTTGGCAAGCGGCTCCAGCTACTGAACTGGAAGTGCTTAAGCTGATTCTCACGAGGGGAAGCGGTGGACGTGGTTACGCGTCGCCTGATGAAGCATCGCCGAGGTTACTAAGTCAGCGAACGCCTTTCGCGGCCAACGCTGAACGCTGGCAGCAAGGAGTCAGTGTCCGCATCTGCCAGCTACGTCTGGGCTTCCAGCCTCTGCTGGCGGGTATTAAACACCTAAACCGTTTAGAAAATGTACTGGCGCGCCAGGAGTGGCACGACGGTGCGATTGCGGAAGGGCTGTTGGCTGATGCCGACGAAAACGTGGTGGAAGCCACGAGCATGAATGTTTTTTGGCAGCAGGCAGGGACGCTATTTACTCCCTCGCTTGAGCGCTGTGGTGTGGCGGGGACGCTGCGGGCTGCGCTGTTAGATAAGGGCGTGGTGAGTGAGGCCTCTTTGCCGTTAAACGCTTTGCCTGATGTAGAGCGTTTATGGGTGGCTAACTCTGTACAAGGCGTTTGGCCTGTCCGCGTGCTGCTTGATGAATCAGGTAGCGTGTTGCACGCCTGGGAGCTGGCTGAACATGACCGATTACAAGTGTTAGGGCACCGTTTGCTTGGTTATTTGCCCTAATCCCGTTAGTTAGGGTCTTTTAAAAAGTCGTTGAGGTGTCATGGTGAAACGGTTATTAGCCGCAGTGGGAGTATTGATAGTGCTTGGCGCAGCTGCTGCAGTGGGTGGCTACGTCTATTGGCAAAGCCGTTTAGAGGCGCCATTAGCCCTGGACGAACCTACTCTTTATCAAGTGCCAGCGGGTGCCGGTTTCAATCAGGTGGTGGGGGAATTAGAGGCACAAGGCGTTATCAGTGACGCATGGGCTTTTCAATTAATGGCGCGTTTGGAGCCAGCGCGGGTACCGCAGCTTCGCGTGGGTGAGTATCAGCTGATGCCTGGCATGAGCGGGTTAGAGATGGTCGCATTACTAGGTAGCAATAACGTGGTGACGTATCCGCTGACCATTCCTGAGGGATGGTCATTTCGCCAGATGCGCGAACTTCTTGGTGCGGCGCCCAAGTTAGAGCAGCGCACCGCTGAGTTAAGCGATGGTGAAGTGATGGCGTTACTCGGTCGTGAAGATACTTTTCCTGAAGGCTGGTTCTTCCCCGACACCTATCGCTATCACTTAGGAATGAGTGATGTGGATATTTTGCGCCAGTCGCTAACGCGTATGGAGCGTATCCTAGAAGAAGTATGGGAGGGGCGCGATGATGATCTGACGATTGATACACCCTATGAGGCGCTTATAATGGCCTCCTTAATCGAGCGGGAAACCGGTGCGCCCGAAGAGCGCCGTGAAATTGCCGGGGTTTTTAAACGGCGAATGGAGCAAGGGATGCGTCTGCAAACAGATCCCACCATTATTTACGGTATGGGGGAGCGTTATGAGGGGCGTATCACTCGCGCGGACATACGCGAAGCTACAGCGTATAACACGTATGTGATCGATGGCTTGCCTCCTACACCCATCGCGATGCCTGGACGTGCTGCGCTGGAAGCCGCTGTTAATCCGCTGCCTGGTGAGACGCTCTATTTTGTATCGCGGGGTGACGGCACGCACCATTTCTCGCGCACGCTGCGTGAGCACAATAACGCTGTTAATCGCTATATTCGTAACCGTTAATTTTGAATACGATTTTATAAGCAGGCTCTTTTATGGTGTATCTGGCGAGTAAGGGGCTTCAATGACCAAGCGTGGACGCTTCATCACGCTAGAGGGTGGAGAGGGAGTAGGCAAATCGACCAACGTAGCGTTTGTAGAGGCCTGGTTAAAAGCGCGCGGGGTGGAGGTGGAGCTAACTCGGGAGCCGGGAGGCACGCCACGAGCCGAAGCGATTCGTGAGCTGCTACTAGACCCTACTCAAGCAGAGCCTCTTGATAGTGATGCCGAGCTATTATTGATGTTTGCTGCCCGCGCACAGCATTTGTCACAAAAAATTGTGCCCGCGCTCGAGCGCGGTGCTTGGGTTGTTTGTGATCGATTCACGGATGCCACCTTTGCCTACCAAGGTGGAGGGCGGGGCATTGCGTCTTCTCGTATTGCTCAATTAGAGCAGTTTGTGCAAAAGGGGCTCACGCCGGATCTCACGCTTTTGCTGGATATGTCCCCTGCAGCGGCAAAAACGCGTTTAGAAGGGCGGTTTCGTGCCCAACAAACTCAGCGTGACCGCTTTGAGCAAGAGCATGAGAGCTTTTTCAATGCCGTAAGGCAAGCCTACTTAGACCGGGCTATAGCAGCACCGGAAAGGTTTACCATCATCAATGCCGAGCAGTCTCTCGACGGTGTGCAGGCGGCACTGGCAAGTGAACTGGAAGAGCGGTTAACACAATGGCGTTAACGGGCGTACTGCCCTGGCACCACGCCACTTGGCAGCAGTTCGTTCGCTTAGCGAATGATGATCGCATGCCCCATGCGCTAATGATTAGCGGTGCGCATGGCGTTGGTAAGCAGCAGTTGGCGGATGCCTTGGTGGCAAAAACACTGTGTACTAAACCTACCGACCAAGCCTGCGGACAGTGTCACAGCTGTGCCATGCTGGCGTCGGGGTATCATCCTGATTTGTTGCGTATCTCGCCTGAAGAGGGGAAGCGACAGATACGTATCGACCCGATACGCGACGTTAATCGCTTTGTATCACAAACCGCTCAGCAGAGTGGGTACCGGGTCATTGTGATATCTCCCGCTGAAGCGATGAATACCGCAGCGGCCAACGCGCTACTGAAAAGCTTAGAAGAGCCGGGTGAAAAAACGCTGTTTATCCTGCTCTCGGACGTGCCCTCGCGAACACTGCCTACGATTCGTTCCCGTTGCCAACAATGGCCGTTGGCGAGCGTGCCTTTTGACGCTTGCCAAGCGTGGCTAACTGAAAAACTGGGGCCTGACGAGGCCTATTTTTGGTGGCGAGTCGCCGGCGGATTACCTTTGTTGGCTGTCGAGCTAGCCACCCCCGATGAGCGTGCCTTGCGCCACCAAATCCACGACTGCTTTGAGCAGTTGGTACGCGGTGCCGAGCCCGTTTCTGAGGCGGCAAGGCTTGATCGCCAAGCTATAGATGCCATCTTATGGTACGGTATTGCGTGGTTGGAAGATCTTATCCGCTTAGGCCTATCAGGTGAAACCACGGCGCTGCATAATCCTGATTTGGAGCCACTTTATCGCCAAGCGGTCAAAAATGCTCGGGTACAAGACTGGTTTCGGCTACTGGATTATGCTCGTGAGCAGCGACGCTTGTTGGCCATCGGCGCTAACCCAAACCCACAGCTCGTTCTTGAAGCATGGCTGGTACGCTGGTCGGCGCTGTTGCGCTCATAACTCCATTAGCTGCCAAGCGAGGTTATGATGGCTGCTCAAAAAGCTCTCTCTTTGACATTACCCGATGTGCCGACGCTGTTATCCGCGTATATGCCTTTTCTTGATCGGGGAGGCATTTTTGTGCCCACTAAAACGCCTTATGCCCTTGGTCAAGAAGTATTTTTGTTACTGACGTTGCCTGGGGAGAGCGAGCGGCTTTCGGTAACTGGAAAAGTCATTTGGGTGTCACCGGAAGGGGTTAGCGGGCGCCGGATACCTGGTATTGGGGTGCACTTCAGCCAGCAGGACTATTCGGTGCGCGACCGCATTGAAACATTGCTGGCAGGCCAGTTAGATAAAGCTCCCCCGTCGTTTACGCTGTAAATAGACGCCAAGCGTTACTTAATTACCCAAAAGCGAGACGTTATGTTTATTGACTCACACTGTCACCTGGACCGCTTATCTGAGCATACCCACGGGGGAGATGTGGCGGCTACCCTAGCGGCTGCCCGTGCTGCCAACGTCAGCCAGTTTCTCGCTATATCGGTGACCTTGGAAGAGTTGCCGGGCTTGGCCGCGATTGCCAGAGAGCACCAGGATGTGGCGATTTCTGCAGGCTTACACCCTCTGCATACAACGCCCAACGAACCGAGCGTTGACGATATTGTAGAGGCCGCTGAGCAGTATGGTGCAGTTGCGATTGGTGAAACGGGGCTTGATTATCACTACCAGGACAGCGTGCCCATTGCTGTTCAGCATGAGCGCTTTAAGCGCCATTTGTTGGCGGCACGCGAATTGGAACTGCCGGTGATTGTCCATACGCGTGATGCCAAGCAAGAAACACTCGCACTGCTGCGCGACTACAGTAATCCCAAGGTGGGCGGAGTATTACACTGCTTCACAGAAGATATCGAGATGGCGCGGGAGGCGGTGCGCTTAGGCTTCTATATTTCGTTATCGGGCATTATTACCTTCCGCAACGCTGATTCGCTTCGGGATTTGGCGCGGCAACTGCCCCTGGACCGCCTCTTAATTGAAACCGATAGTCCCTATTTGGCGCCAGTGCCCTATCGCGGTAAGCCCAATGAGCCTGCGTGGGTGGTTGAAGTGGCTGCATGTATTGCACAGGCACGGGGAATCAGTGTAGATGAGGTGGCGATGCAGACCTCTGCCAATTTTTATCACTTATTCCGTGCTGCTGCGCCCGACGCGCCAGAAAATGTTAAACAGGCACTAGCGCAATCCGGGCTATTGGTAGAGTAAGCCATTGTTATCGGGAGGTGTGGACGGATGAATATTGATCGACTGTTACAGCATCAGCAAGGTTCGCCAACCATACCACCCGTTGACAAGTGGCAGCCGGACCTTTCCGGTGACATTGATATTGTAATTAAGACCGATGGTACCTGGCAGCACGAAGGGCAGCCCTTTGCACGAGCGGCCATACCACGGTTACTGGCAAGCCTATTGCGCCGCGATAGTGACGGCTACTGTTTGGTAACTCCTGTAGAACGGTGGCGGGTAAACGTCGAAGACCTCCCGCTCGTCGCCGTAGAAGCCGATTTCTATGATGATGCTTGGTGGTTTACGACGCAGTTTGACGATGTGGTGCGCCTAGATGAAGATCATCCCCTGACGTTGAGTGCAACCCCTGAGGGCGAGGTTGTGCCTGAGATCGCTGTGCGTTTTGGACTCGCTGCTCGCCTGCACCGTAACGTTTATTATCGGTTGGTTGAGCAGGCAACCTCTCATGCCTGTACAAACGGTGGTATGCAGCTACGCCTTTACAGCGCGGGTAATGAGTACCTGTTAGGAGAGCTGGACAGAGAAATGGATGCCGATGATGTACCCAGCGAGGCGCCGTGAAGTTAACAGCTGAACAGCAGGCGGTCGTCTCTCACAGCAAAGGGCACGCAAGGGTTGCCGCTGTGGCCGGGGCAGGTAAAACCACCACAATGGCAGCGCGCGTGCTGCATTTGTTGGCGCATGACGTTTCGCCAAAACGTATTTTAGTACTGATGTTTAACCGCTCTGCCCGAGATGATTTTCAGCGTCGCCTGCACAGCATGGCACCGAAAGGTCAGCCATTGCCGGATGTACGCACTTTTCATTCATTGGGGCACCGGCTAACACAAAGCCTGTGTCGATGGGGAGCCTTGGCGCCCCGGCGTCTACTGTCTGCCGAATGGCAGCTGGAGCGGCTGTTGCGTCAGGCCAGCTTGAACGTGCTGAGTAATGCGGTAGAGCGGCGTGATGCGGCCCTTGAAGGCGATCGCTTGGAAGCGCTAGCGCATTTTTGCGGCTTGGTAAAAGCGGAAATGTTGCCCGCTGGCATACTGTACGAACGCCTTAATTACGAGCCAGATACCGACTATTTTCCCGCGGCGTTTGATGAAGCTGAGCGTCTATTGCAAGCAGAAGGAGTGATGACATATGCCGACTTGCTTTATCGGCCACTTCAAGCGCTTGAAGCGGATGAAGCTCTACGCCGCCGCGTGGAAGGCTTTCTTGATCACGTGATTATTGATGAGTATCAAGATATTAATACTGCCCAGCAGCGCTTGTTGGCGGTGCTAGCCGGGCAAAACGCGGCTGTTATGGCCGTAGGTGATGCCAACCAGTGTATTTATGAGTGGCGCGGTGCGCGCCCTGACACCATGCTGGAAAACTTTACCGCCACGTTTGGTAAAGCGACTGACTATCCACTCTCGACAACTTTTCGACACGGCCATGCGCTGGCGCTAGCGGCTAATCACGCCATTATGGCCAACCAGCGCCGTCCCGATCAGCTCTGCCTAGCGGACGTGAATAACCCTGAAACGCGGCTATCGGTGGGTCAAGGTAGCCGACTGCTGCTGGATGCGCTGATGGACTGGCAAGCCCAAGGCCGCGCGTTGAATGAAGCGAGCCTTTTGGTACGCAGTTGGGCGCTTTCGGTGCCTTTTCAATTAGCTTTGCTGCAGGCGGGCATTCCCTTTCGTTTGCTTCGAGAAGACCGCTTTGTATTTCGACTACCGTTGGTGCAAGCGCTAGCGGGCTATTTAAAACTCTCTCGACGCCCTGAGTTGTTGCAGGATCCTGCGCATTTACTGCTGTTGCTTTCACAACCAACACCGTTTGTGGCCCGTGAACGGCTTCATCTGTTAGCGAATCAGTTGGCCAGTACCCAGCGTTGGCCCGAACGCCACGAGCCAGTGCTTGCGGCGCTTAAGCCGCTGCAGCGCAGGACATTAAAAAAACGCTGGGCGCTGCTATGCGAACTCCCCAAACTCAGCGCATGGCAGCCAGCAAAACTGCTTAGCCATGTGGTAGACACCATCGATGCGGAAAAAACCCTGAAGCGTGCTGCCGCAAGGCGAGACAAAGGCGAAGAGGATGTGCGTCTGCTGGATGTGTTAATTGAGCAGGCTGAGAGCGTTCAAAATCCCGATGCATTTATTGAGCTGCTGGAGCGGCCGGTAGAAAATCAAGCGAGTGGGGTGCTTATAAGCACGGTGCATGGCGCCAAGGGGCTTGAATGGCCGCTGGTAGCGGTGGCGGCGGTCAATGAAGAGGATTTTCCCTATTACAGCCGAGATAACCCGTTGAACGATGAGCGATTAGAGGAGGAGCGACGGCTTTTTTATGTCGCTATTACTCGCGCCCAAGAGCAACTGTTAATGCTTCATGATGGCGGCGTTCACCGCCCCAGTCGCTTTATTGCTGAAAGTGCCTGGCAAGACAGTATGCGTGTAGCGGGTTGTTTGGCAACGTCGCGTTCGCCGGAGGCGGCTGTTCAGGTGTCATCGCCTAGCTTGGTGAAGCGCTATCTGGACCGGCTGGGCAGGCAAGATATAGAATTAACCGCCCCTCAGGTTCAGGAGGTGAATGCGGCGTATCACGTAACGGCGCATTACTATCCAGGCCAGCGACTGCTGCATGCCGTGTTCGGAGAGGGGGAAGTGGCGGCTGTGGAAGGTAATCCATCAGACCCGGTGATTGATGTTCGATTTGCGCAAGCAGGGAGGCGACGCTTGATTGCCCGACGTGCGCCGATTGAGTGTTTGGATTCACCTGCCCAACCGGCATGCTAGCACTGCCAGCATGCCGTTCTTAGCGGTTAACAGTGCCTACATATTAGGGTAGTTGGGGCCGCCGCCGCCTTCAGGCGCCACCCAGGTAATGTTTTGGGCGGGGTCTTTAATGTCGCAGGTTTTACAGTGGACGCAGTTCTGGAAGTTGATTTGGAAGCGTGGATTGCCTTGGTCATCTTCCAGTACTTCATAAACCCCGGCAGGGCAGTAGCGCTGTGCGGGTTCGGCGTATTTAGGTAAATTGTCGCGTATGGGGAGCTCAGGGTCTGCTAAACGCAGGTGGCAGGGCTGATCCTCTTCGTGGTTGGTGTTAGATAAGAAGACAGAGGTCGACTTATCAAACGACAGCTTGCCATCGGGTTTCGGGTAGTTGATTTTTTCAAACTCAGCAGCAGGTTTCAGCGCTCCGTGGTCCGTCGTGGTGTCGTGGACGTTAGGGAGCTTATTGCCCAGCAGCTGGTTAACAAAGTTATAGGCGCCGCCGCCCACCGTGCCGTATTTGTGAATCGCAGGGCCGAAGCTCGCGCTCTCTTTCAGCTCTGCATAGGCCCAGCTGTCTTCCCATTTGGCGGTGAAGCTGGTCAACTCTTGGGCGCCTTCATCGCCACCTTTAATAGCTTCAAAAACGCTCTCTGCAGCGACCAAGCCAGACTTCATCGCCGTGTGCAGGCCCTTGATCTTGGAGAAGTTGAGCGTGCCCGCATCGCAGCCAATCAGCAGGCCGCCGGGAAAAGTCATTTTAGGCAGGCAGTTTAGGCCGCCTTTGGTAATCGCCCGGGCGCCGTAAGCCACTCGCTTGCCGCCTGATAAGTATTGGCTGATCGTAGGATGGTGCTTCATCCGCTGGAACTCATCGAACGGTGAGAGCCACGGGTTTTGATAGCTAAGGTCCATGATTAACCCCACCACCACTTGCTGGTTCTCTGCATGGTAAAGGAACCAACCGCCGTGCGTGTTTTTATCCAGCGGCCAACCCGAGCCATGCGCCACCAGCCCCGGCTCATGCTGTTCGGCGGGCACGTCCCACAGCTCTTTAAGCCCAATGCCGTAGTGCTGCGGGTCGCGGCCAGCGTCAAGGGAGTACTCTTTGATTAACTGCTTGCCGAGGTGGCCGCGGGCGCCTTCAGCAAAGAGCGTATACTTGGCGCGTAGTTCCATACCCGGCATGTGACCATCTTTCGGAGTGCCATCGGCGCTAACGCCCATATCACCTATCAGAATGCCGCGAACAGCGCCCTCCTCAATAAGCACTTCTTGGGCAGCAAAACCGGGGAAAATTTCAACGCCTAGTGCTTCAGCCTGCTCACCTAGCCAGCGAGTTAAGTTACCTGCGCTGATGACATAGCGGGTCAGATCGCCCCCTGTGTTATGCATGCTTTTAGGTACTAGGGCATTGGGGATTTTTTGTGCTTTTTCAGCATCTTTGAGTAGATAAACATCGTCCCGGGTGGCCGGCGTGTTGAGCGGTGCGCCGCGCTCTTCCCAGTCGGGGAACAGCTCGGCTAATGCACGAGGCTCAAATACAGCCCCCGATAAAATATGCGCGCCGACCTCTGATCCTTTCTCTACCACACAGACCGTCAGTTCTTGCTCCGCCTCGTTAGCTTGTTGCATTAAGCGACATGCAGCAGACAGCCCCGCTGGGCCAGCCCCTACAATCACTACATCAAAGTCCATGACATCGCGTTCAACGTTTTCCACCCGGTTGCTCCTTATTCTCTTAAAGGCCATCTTGACGATAAGTTAGCTTTAAGAACTAGCTTATGAAAAGAGGATCTTAATTTAAAACGGTCGTTTGCTTCTGGTTATGTCCCATGATAGGCATAATACCCCTGTCAGGTCACCCCTACGATGGCTAAAGCAGCATTTCTCGACAGAACCGGGTACAGCCCCACACTCTGCTTACAGAAGGGTGCGTGTTGATAGCAGCTACGACCAAGGCCGTAGTCGATGAGTGTTGTTGCCCATAGGCAGGTTGTGGCAAATTGATGGGGTTTTTCATTTACAGACCTATCAAACGCTTGCATGAATTTTTTAAGCAGCGCTAACTGTCTTGTGCTGCTCCTTTTTTCATCGGTATCTATTTTCGGTGCCGGGTCAGGTTAACGGCTTTTACGACAAGCCAAGCGAGGAACCTATGAAAGTACTCGTCGCGGTTAAACGCGTCATCGACTATAACGTCAAAATCCGCGTTAAAGCGGACAACTCTGACGTCGATCTTACCAACGTCAAAATGGCCATGAACCCCTTCTGCGAGATTGCCGTCGAAGAAGCGGTGCGGCTGAAAGAAAAGGGCGTTGCCACTGAAGTTGTGGCTGTGACAGTAGGCCCCAAAGCCGCCCAAGAGCAGCTGCGTACGGCATTGGCGCTGGGCGCAGACCGTGCGATTCACATCGAAACCGACGAGCGGGTTGAGTCGCTGGCGGTGGCTAAGCTGTTGGCTAAGGTTGTTGAAGAAGAGCAGCCGGGACTAGTGGTGCTGGGTAAGCAGGCCATCGATACCGACAACAACCAGACCGGCCAAATGCTGGCCGCGCTGACCAACCTGCCGCAAGGCACGTTCGCTTCGGAAGTAGCGGTAGACGGTGACAAGGTCAACGTCACCCGTGAAATCGACGGCGGCTTGCAAACTGTGGCGCTCACGCTGCCCGCGATCGTTACCACCGACTTGCGTTTGAACGAACCGCGCTACGCCAAGTTGCCGGACATCATGAAGGCCAAGAAAAAGCCCTTGGATGTTAAAACCCCCGCTGATTACGGCGTTGAAGTGGCCTCCAAGGTTAGCCTGCTCAAAGTGGAGTCCCCGGCAGAGCGTAAAGGCGGTGTCAAAGTCGCCTCGGTGGATGAATTGATCGACAAACTGAAAAACGAAGCCAAAGTGCTTTAATAGGAGCTGATCTCATGAGCATTCTGGTACTTGCCGACCTTCATGAAGGTCAGTTGGCGGGCGCAACCGCCCATGTGGTTGCCGCTGCTAAAGCGATAGGTGACGATATTGACGTGCTGGTCGCCGGTGAAGGCGTTCAGGCTGCTGCTGAAGCCGCCGCCAAACTCGACGGCGTTAGTAAAGTCCGTGTTGCCGACAATGCTGTTTACGCCCACCAGTTGGCTGAGCCCATGGGCGCACTGCTGGTAGAGCTTGCTGGCGATTATACGCATGTGCTGGCCAGCGCCTCGACTACCGGTAAAAACGTTTTGCCACGCTTAGCGGCATTGAAAGATGTCAGCCAGCTTTCCGACGTCATTGGCGTTGAGAGCGCTGATACGTTCCTGCGCCCTATTTATGCAGGCAACGCAATCGCCACCGTCAAAAGCGACGACGCACTGAAAGTGATGACCGTGCGTCCTACCGCATTTGATGCGGTCGAAAGCACGGGCAGCGCCTCAGTGGAAGCGGTAGAGGTCGTAGTCGAAAACACCCAGTCGAGCTTTGTTAAGCAAGAGCTGGCGCAATCTGATCGTCCGGAGCTTGGCGGCGCCAAAGTGGTGGTGTCTGGTGGCCGCGGTATGGGTAACGGCGAGAACTTCAAACTGCTGGACGGCATTGCTGACAAACTGGGTGCAGCCATTGGCGCTTCTCGCGCCGCAGTGGATGCAGGCTTTGTGCCCAACGATATGCAGGTCGGCCAAACCGGTAAGATCGTCGCGCCTGAGCTGTATATTGCCGTGGGTATTTCTGGCGCGATTCAGCACTTGGCGGGTATGAAAGACTCAAAAGTCATTGTTGCGATCAACAAAGACGACGAAGCGCCGATCTTCCAGGTGGCCGACTACGGCCTGGTAGGGGATCTGTTCGAGATTCTGCCGGAGCTGGAAAGCAAGCTGTAAGCCACTGAATCTTAACTGGCTCAAAAGCCGACTTCACCAGAAGTCGGCTTTTTTATTGGTGATGAATTCGATAAACTGCCAATAGTTGACTAAGGTACTGAGGTATAAAACGTATCAGTTATCAATAATCGCTACTCACAGCAATAAATATAGCTGTGATGGTTGAAAAAGGTGGGGTAAGACCACACATAGTTAAGTGAACGTAACAAAAGCCACTTAAGGAGAAGTTAGCATGGCACATACACTTCCAGAGTTACCGTACGCCTACGACGCGCTTGAGCCGCATATCGATGCAATGACGATGGAGATTCACCACTCTCGTCACCATAATACCTATGTCACTAATCTAAATGCTGCGTTAGAGGGCACGGGTCTTGAAGACGTGCCGGTCGAAGAGCTGGTTGCAAACCTTGATCGTGTACCTGAAGAGAAGCGCCAAGCCGTTATTAATAATGGTGGCGGTCATGCCAACCACTCTATGTTCTGGCAGATGATGTCACCCAATGGCGGCGGCCAGCCCCAAGGTGATGTGGCAAAAGCCATTGATGCCGAACTGGGCGGTCTTGACGCATTCAAAGAAGCGTTCAAAAAGGCGGCGCTAGGCCGTTTCGGTAGCGGCTGGGCATGGCTCTCTGTTACTCCTGAGAAAAAACTGGTTGTTGAAAATACCCTGAACCAAGACAGCCCGCTGATGCATGGCAACACGCCGGTATTGGGTTTGGATGTTTGGGAGCACGCCTACTACCTGAAATTCCAAAACAAGCGTCCTGATTACGTAGAAGCCTTCTTCAACGTCATCAACTGGGAAGACGTTGAGCGTCGTTACCAGGCAGCCAAAGCCTAAGCGTATACCCAGTAAGACCCAGAAAAGAGAAGGCGCTGATGTGATCGGCGTCTGATCAGAAAAGCCGCTCCCTTGTGGAGCGGTTTTTTTTGGTTTTTGACTGACATCCTGGGCATGGCCTGTCAATAACCTGTGGATGAAAAATACCATATATGCTTGAATTGATTTTCTCGTGGTCTATATATAGTATGCGTTGTGTCTTCCAGAGAGGGTAAGCACAAGATGTGCTCTACCCGAAAAACACCGCTATGAAAAGGAAAAATAGCCATGGATATCCAAATTTATAGCAAGCCGGCTTGTGTTCAATGCACCGCTACATACCGCGCGTTGGATAAGCAGGGTTTAGAATATACCGTTATTGATATTACTGCTGAAAGCGGTGCCCAAGAGGAAGTGGAAGCGCTGGGCTATCGCCAGCTACCGGTCGTCGTTGCAGGTGAGGATCATTGGTCTGGTTTCCGTCCTGACCGCATTCAAGCGCTAGCGTAAACCGTTGCTATGCAAAACGCTGATGTGGACGCGGAGCGTGCTGGTTCGCTCGTTTATTTTTCTACCAAGTCAGGCAATACCCACCGTTTTATACAAAAGCTTGGCTTGAGCGCCCAGCGGCTGCCGCTAAATCGTGATGAACCAACGCCACATGTGATGCAGCCCTACATACTAGTGACACCTACCTATGGTGGCGGCTATGCCGAAGGGGCAGTGCCGAGGCAGGTAATCCGATTTTTAAATGATGAGCACAATCGACACCTCATTCGGGGTGTCATTGCTGCTGGTAATACGAATTTTGGTGAGGCATACGGGTTGGCAGGGCGAATCATTGCCCAAAAGTGCCAAGTGCCGTTGCTCTATCGATTTGAACTGTTTGGCACTGACGACGATGTCGCCAAGGTCCGCAAAGGAGTAGAAGAGTTTTGGAAACGTCAAGCTCAGTCTCTAAGAACGTAGCCTCTCGCCATGAAGCCTCTGAAAACGATGCTTCTACACATGTCGCTACAAAAAACTTGGCAGAAACAAAGCGGCCCGCGGCGGCATCCGAGGCGCGTACCCTGGATTACCATGCGCTGAACGCGATGCTGAATCTTTACGGTGCCAACGGTGAATTGCAGCTCGATAAAGACCGTGAAGCGGCGCGTCAGTATTTCTTGCAGCACGTTAACCAAAATACCGTGTTCTTCCACTCGCTGGAGGAAAAACTCGATTACTTGGTAGAAGAGCAGTACTACGAGCCAGAAATGCTCGCTCAGTACAGCTTCGCTTTTATTAAGGCACTGTTTGAACAGGCGTACGACTATAAATTCCGTTTCCCCAGTTTCCTCGGGGCATTCAAGTATTACACCAGCTACACGCTGAAAACGTTTGATGGCAAGCGTTATCTTGAGCGCTATGAAGACCGCGTCTGCATGGTGGCTTTGACGCTGGCGCGTGGTGATGAAGTACTCGCCAAGTCGCTGGTCGATGAAATTATTAGTGGACGCTTCCAACCTGCCACGCCGACTTTTTTGAACTGCGGCAAACGCCAGCGGGGCGAATTGGTCTCCTGCTTCTTGCTGCGGATCGAAGACAACATGGAGTCCATCGGTCGCTCCATCAACTCTGCGCTGCAGCTCTCCAAGCGCGGTGGCGGCGTTGCCTTCTTGCTAACAAACATTCGTGAGTCAGGCGCACCGATTAAGCGTATCGAGAATCAGTCGTCGGGTATTATCCCGATTATGAAATTGCTGGAAGACGCCTTCTCCTATGCCAACCAGCTAGGCGCGCGCCAGGGCGCTGGTGCGGTTTATCTGAACGCGCACCACCCGGATATTTTGCGTTTTCTGGATACTAAACGTGAAAATGCCGATGAAAAAATCCGTATCAAAACCCTGTCGTTGGGCGTGACGATTCCGGATATTACGTTTGAGCTGGCCAAGCGTAACGACGATATGTACCTGTTCTCTCCCTACGATGTAGAACGGGTGTATGGCGTGCCGTTCGGTGATATTAGCGTCACCGAGAAGTACCATGAAATGGTCGCCGACGCGCGCATTCGTAAGCATAAAATTAACGCCCGTGCCTTCTTCCAAACCCTGGCCGAGCTGCAGTTCGAATCGGGCTATCCGTACATTATGTTTGAAGATACGGTCAACCGCGCGAACCCGATTGCCGGTCGTATAAATATGAGTAACCTGTGCTCGGAAATTCTGCAGGTTAATACGCCGACCGAATACGATGACGATCTCGGTTACCGCCAGGTAGGGCAGGATATCTCCTGTAACCTGGGTTCGATGAACATCGCAAAAGTCATGGATTCCGGCGATATCGGCACCAGCGTCGAGATTGCCATTCGTGGCCTCACGGCGGTTTCTGAGATGAGCAACCTGCGTAGTGTGCCCTCCATTGCTGAAGGCAACGCTAAGTCCCGCGCCATTGGTCTTGGGCAGATGAACCTGCACGGTTTCCTGGCGCGCGAGCATATCTATTACGGTTCAGAAGAGGGGTTAGATTTCACTAACCTGTACTTCTATTGCGTAGCGTTCCATGCCATTCGTGCGTCGAACCAGCTGGCGATTGAGCACGGTGAGACCTTTGCCGGTTTTGAAGAGTCCACCTACGCATCGGGTACGTTTTTTGATAAGTACACCGATCAAGCATGGCTGCCGCGTACGGAGAAGGTGCGTTCGCTATTTGAGCGCAGCGGCATTGCACTGCCTACCCAAGATGAGTGGCAGGCGCTAAAGGCATCAGTGATGGCGCATGGGCTGTACAATCGTAATTTGCAGGCGGTGCCCCCAACGGGTTCTATTTCTTACATTAATCACTCCACCTCCAGTATCCACCCGGTGGCAGCGAAAATTGAGATCCGCAAAGAGGGCAAGCTGGGCCGCGTTTATTATCCGGCGCCATTCTTGAATGAGGCAAACTTTGATTATTTCCAGGATGCTTATGAAATTGGCCCTGAGAAAATTATCGATACCTACGCAGAAGCCTCCAAGCACGTTGACCAAGGCCTTTCGTTGACGCTGTTCTTCCCGGATACAGCTACTACGCGGGATATCAACAAGGCGCAAATTTACGCATGGCGCAAAGGTATCAAGACGCTTTACTACATCCGTTTGCGCCAGAGCGCGCTTGAAGGTACGGAAGTTGAAGGCTGCGTCTCCTGCACGCTGTAATCGCGCATTGCTTTTATAAGATTATGTTTGTGAGAGAACTCTGATGACCATTATGCAACGCTTATCGCGGGTCGATGCGATCAACTGGAACCGCCTTCAGGACGATAAAGACCTGGAAGTGTGGAACCGCCTGACCAGCAACTTCTGGCTGCCTGAAAAAGTGCCGCTCTCCAACGATATTCAATCTTGGAACACGCTGACCCAGCAGGAAAAGCAGCTGACGATTCGCGTGTTCACTGGCTTGACGCTGCTCGATACCATCCAAAGTAGCGTGGGCGCGCCAGTATTGATGGATGATGCGCGTACACCCCATGAAGAGGCGGTATACACCAATATCGCCTTTATGGAGTCGGTGCATGCACGCTCCTACAGCTCGATTTTCTCGACGCTATGCGCGACTCGCGACGTGGACGATGCGTTCCGTTGGAGTGAGGAAAATCCGACGCTGCAGATGAAATCTGAACTGATTCTGAAGCGTTATCGCTCGGAAGACCCGCTGATGCGCAAAGTCGCCAGTGTCTTTCTCGAATCGTTCTTGTTCTACTCGGGCTTCTATCTGCCCATGTACTGGTCTAGCCACGCCAAGCTGACCAACACGGCCGACCTGATTCGCTTGATCATTCGTGATGAAGCGGTACACGGCTACTACGTGGGCTACAAATTCCAGCAGGCGCTGGCGGAAGAGACGCCCGAGCGTCAGCAGGAAGTCAAAGATTATGCCTACGAGCTGCTGCTGGAGCTGTACGACAACGAAGTCCGCTACACCGAATCGCTTTACGATGAAGTGGGCCTGTCGGAAGATGTGAAGAAATTCCTTCACTACAACGCCAACAAAGCGCTGATGAACCTCGGGTTTGAGCCGCTATTCCCCAGTAGCGTTACTGACGTAGATCCCACCATTATGGCCGCGCTTTCTCCGAGTGCGGACGAAAACCACGACTTCTTCTCTGGTTCTGGTTCCTCCTACGTGATCGGCAAAGCGGTTGCGACTGAAGACGACGACTGGGCGTTTTAATCTCTCGCTGTGGTTAGTCTGACGAAAGTGGCGAGCAGCGTGCTCGCCACTTTGCATTGTTTCCTCGCCATTTCTCCTGCCAAGCTGCTACCTCCGCCCCTGACGACCTGTCGCAAGCAATATCGTCGAGATTAAAGAAGTGTGAAGCTAATAACGCCATTGAATGCTAATGATAAATATTGTCATTTATTCCATTAATGTTAGGCTATGCACTACTTAAGCGAAACGCAAATCGTTCTTATACATAATGAGTTTTAGCGCACGGTTAATGGCAGTGTGCTAATCAGTAACGGAGACGTAACGTGCTGAAAAGGCCTTTTTTTGCCTTGCGTGGTGGTTGGCTTGCCGGGATGCTGGTTAGCGGTACGCTCATGGCAAGCGATGAGACAGTCGAACAAGCGGCTCAGAGTGTCGAGGCTCAGCAAGCGCAGTCCGCACTTCAACAGCAAATTGATGAGGCTGATGATACCACCCGTTCAGCAATTGAAGAGCTGCGCCGCTTAGAGCGGGAAATCCGCCAGATGGAAGCATCTAACGCTGCTTTAAGCGACCGCTTGGCCGGTGAAGCCGAGCGCCAGCAGCGTCTTGGCCAAGCGCTCGATACATTAAGCGATACGCGCGCCGCATTGCCAGTGGTTGAGCAGGATATGACAGAGCAACTAATTAGTTGGATCGAATCTGACCTACCGTTTCTTCAAGACGAGCGATTAGCACGTGTTCGGCCTACTGAACAGCAGTCTTCAGAAAGTGCGGCGCGCATTGCGAATTTGTTGGAAGCGTGGCGTGCCGAGCTTGCATATGGCCGTGAAGTTGACAGCTGGCGTGGACGCTTGGAATTGGTAGAGGGTAATCCGCGCGAGGTGGAGTATCTACGCATTGGCCGAATCGGCTTTTATTATCTAACCCCTGACGGGCGAGAAGGAGGGGTGTGGGATAAAGCTAGCGGTGAGTGGCAGGCGCTTGATGAAAGTGCTCGTCGCCAGGTGCGTAATGGCCTGCGTATTGCCGATGATCAGCGCACGCCGGAACTGCTGAGTTTACCGCTCTCCATTATTGCTAACGGCGATATTGCTAACGACTATGCAGGGGGCCAGCAATGAGTCTGTTGACACGCCAAAGGGGCGCGCGCAGAGCCATCATTTGTTTAGTAGTGCTGGCAAGCCTGTTGGGTAGCAGTGCCGCGATGGCGCAAGCCGACAATGTCGGTTCATTACGTGAGGCACGCGAAGCCGCCGAGGCACGCGATCAAGCGCGTTTACAGTCGTTTCTTGAGGATCAAGAGGCGCTAGAGGCTGCGTTAGAAGAAGCACGAGCTGAACACCAAGCAGCAGAAGAGCAGCAGACAGCGTTGGCTGAGCAGCAGCAGTTGCAAGCACAGCAGGCCGAAGCGCTGGCCGCACGTCAAGAGGAGCAGGGCGCAGCGCTCACCTCGCTGCTGGCGGATTTGTCACGGCATAGCGAAGAGGTACGCAATGAGCTAGGTGGTGACAGTTGGTTAACGCTCAATGCGGATGCGCTACCCCCGCGTCTTAATGAAGTCGAGGTGCTGGAGCGTCAACACATCGAAACGGTTGTGGACAGTTTAGTAGCGCTCACGCAGAACACTGGGCGTGCCGAACGCCTGGAATTACCGGTAGCCGACGCTAGCGGGGAGATTAAGCCGCGCAGTGTGGTGCGCCTGGGAGATTTTGCCGCATTTACGGACACTGCGCTGCTTAGGAAAGGGCAAGGTGACGGTAGCTTGGCCGAAGTGCCGCGCACCCCTGCGGAAATTAGCGACGTACTGGCGTCCTATCACCAGGGTGAAAGCCGTGTGTTTGCCATTGATCCTACTCAGGGAAGCGTTCTGCAAGCTCTTGCTCAACAGCCAAACCTTTGGGAGCGCTTCCATCAAGGTGGCTATGTTGGCTATATAGTAGTGGCGCTAGGGGGCGTTGGTTTGTTAGTGGCCTTGGCACAGTACCTCTACTTAGTGGTTGTCAGTGTCCAGGTGCGTCGGCAGCGTAAGGCGCTTGATGAGCCGAACGCTAATAACCCGCTGGGTCGTGTGCTCCAGCGCTTTCAGGCGTTGGATAAACATCAAACGCCGGAAGCACTGGAAGCGCGGTTGGACGAGGCGGTATTGGCTGAGCTACCGCGTATCGAGCGAGGGCAGCCGATTGTTAAGTTGCTGGCTGCTATTGCACCGCTGCTGGGCCTTCTAGGTACCGTGACTGGTATGATTGTTACCTTCCAGGCGATTACCGTATTTGGTACCGGCGACCCCCAGCTAATGGCGGGTGGTATTAGTCAGGCGCTGGTCACAACCGTTCTGGGGCTAGTGACTGCGGTGCCGCTACTCTTTGCTCAGACAGCTTTAGCGAGCCGCAGCCGCTTGATTACCCAAGCGATTGAAGGCGAAGCAAGCGCCGCCTTGGCGGATCATCTTGAAGCGCAGTCGACCTCTAACGCGCAAGCGGTGACCTAATATGCCCACGTTACCTCTTTGGCTGGAGCCCGTTGAGCGGCTGCTTGATGCCGGTGGTGCCGTTTTAGTGGTGCTGGCATTCGTGGCTGTGCTGGTATTTGGGATGGCTATCGAGCGCTGGTGGTATTACCGCGTTAGCTGGCGGTGTGCTCGTCGCCAACTGATTCGACGCTGGGCGGCACGCAGTGATCACCGTAGTTGGAGCGCACGCACGTTGCGAAATGTCTGGACAGAAGCACTGGTGGCTAAACTTCGCCGCCCGCTGCCATGGCTCAAACTACTCGTGGCGTTATGCCCGCTGCTGGGTTTGCTGGGGACTGTCACGGGTATGATTGCCGTCTTCGATAGCCTCTCTCTTAGCGATACCCATCAGGCGCGGGCAATGGCTGACGGCGTCGCCCGTGCCACGCTGCCCACGCTAACCGGTATGGCGATTGCGGTGGTGGGGTTGCTGTTTATTAGTCGTTTAGAGCACGTGATTCGTCGTGAAGATCAGCGGTTGCACGACCGCTTGGCCCGTGCCTTGGAGGAGAGTGATGCGTAGACGCCGTTCCATAGACGCCACGGCTGATAGCAATGAAGTTAATTTGACACCGATGCTCGACGTTGTCTTTATCATGCTGATCTTCTTTATTGTGACCACCAGCTTTATCAAAGAGAGCGGTGTTGAGATTGACCGTCCTGAAACGGCAGCGGCAAGCCCGCGGCCAGACGTACAGGTGCTGATTGCCGTGACCCCAGAAGGGGCTGTTTGGGTCGATGGTAAGCCCGTTGATGTCCACCGGATTGGCCAGCAGGTGGCCGGTATGTTGAGCGATGATGGCTCTGTGGTTATCCAGGCTGACCGAGAGTCCACGACAGGTTTGTTGATTGAAGTGATGGATCGTCTCAAGCAGGCAGGCGTTGATCAGATCGCCGTGGCAGCGAGCCGGAGTGCGCCATGATTCGTCATGCCCTCTCTATACTGGGCGGCATTGCCTTAACCGTTGGTTTGTTTTGGATGTTAGCGCTACTGGTCACGCCCCCTGAACGCTCGCCTGAGGCCCCGGTTATGGCCATGTCGATGACTATGATAGACGCACCTGAAGTGGCGCCAGAGCAGGAAGCGCCACCACCTGCGCCTTCTGAGGCGGCAACTGCACCGCCGCCAATGCCTATGCCCGCACCGTCCCCGGTGGCTGAGAGTGCGATTGTGCTGCCTGAGGTAGAGCTTCCTGACGAGCCGGTGGAGCCTGTCGAGTTAGAGAGTGAGTTACCAGAGCTGACTGAAATTACTCCCGAGCCAACTCCACAGCCAGCGCCGACGCCCTCTCCAAGCCCTACGCCGGCGCCACAGCCTGCAGAGTCGGCAGCGCCTTCTTCTACGCCTTCAACCTCGCAGCGTGAGGCGGCGCCAGAGGCGGAGCCTGTGCCATCGAATGAGCCCGTTAGTGTCGGGCAGGTCGCTCCCACTAGTCGCGTGAATCCTTCTTATCCACCGCGTGCCCAGCGGCGAGGTATGGAGGGCTTTGTGGAGGTGGAATTTGTTATTCGCCGAGATGGCAGTGTTGATAACAGCACCATTCAAGTGACCCGAGCCCAACCCCGGCGGGTGTTTGAAGACGCTGCGCGGGAAGCGATTGCACGCTGGCAGTTTGAGCCTGGCCAACAGCTTCGTCGTGCTACGCAGCGCATAGAGTTTCAGCTGAGATAGCCAGTCCATATAACCAGCAGAGTCGGCCAGTCGAGGATAAAGGTATGCAGCGTTGGGTGGTAGTCGCCGTATTAAGCGCGCTAAGCGTTGTAGCGCACGCGAACGAACCGCTGCCGGGTGATATTGTTCGCGATCTTAATGGGCTACAAAGCCAGCTAGCTGACCAGCCCCGTGACGAGGTGAATAGCGATGTGCTCAATCGTATTATTGGTCATGCGCGCTCCCAATCGTCGCGTCTCGCGGGCGGTAATCGTGCTGATCAGTGGGCGAGTGCGCTCTATCATCAGCTTGCCGCCAGTGCGTTGGTGCGACAGGGGGATTATGTTGCGGCTGCTGATGAGCTAGCTAGCGCACGGCAGCGCCCCAGCGTGCCAAGCAGTCAAATACTGCGCTGGCTGCATGATGAAGCGTCGCTTCGTCGTGCAGCCAGCCAGCGTACTGAGGCCATCGCGCTGTATGAGCAGTGGCTAACGCAATCTCAGGGCAATCCTCGCTACGATGAATCGGCATGGCGATTGATACGCTTATTAGCGGAAGAAGAGCGTTGGGATGACGCTATTGAATGGCTCTCGCCGCTGCTGCAAAAAGGCGGATTGACAGATGCCCAGCAAGCATTAACCACCGCGGTATTGCGCAGTGTGGGGCAAAACGATGAAGCACTCGGTTGGCTAGTGGATGGCTTAACTGCACAGAGTGAGCCTGATGCCTGGCGTCAAGCGGCTGGACTTGCCCAGCAGATGGGGCAGGCGAGTGTAGCTGCCGGCGTGTGGGAGATGGCCTGGCAGTTGGGTAAGTTCTCCACAACTGAGGATCTTCTAACGTTAATTCGACTGCATCTGGCGGGTGGCACGCCCGCAAGGGCTGGTGAACACCTAGAAGCGTCTACTCAAGAGGGCATGTTGGAACATGATGAGGAAACGTTACGGCTGTTAGCGGGGGCGTGGCAGCAGGCGAGGCATGTTGAGAAGGCGTTAAATGCTTGGAGAGCGCTTGCTGAAAGCACGCAAAAGCCGGAAGACTGGCGGCAATACGGCCAGCTGGCCTATCGCTGGGGGCAAGATGACCAAGCTGAAGAAGCTTTTATTAATGCGGTGGATCTTGGTGATGATCAGTCAAAAGAGTGGCTAACTTATTTTAAGTGACGCCTGCTTAGCTGAAAAGTGTTGTGTTATAAGGGGGTAGGCGAATGTCACTGTCGCCACAGTGCCTGCATAGGGACAGGCTTATACTCTCACCAACGTAAAGAAGTGCTATGAATAACACTATTCGCCGGGGCCATTTCCGCGCATTTGCTTTTATATCAGCGGGCTTAACAGCAGGGTTGCTCGCCTCAGGGTATGCGTACGCCCAAGAGCGCAATCTCACGCTTTCTCCCGGTTTCATGCCGGATCCTATGCAGCGCACATTTGTATCTGGCGGTGGGCAGGAGGCTAGCCAAATGTTCGGTCTCGATATGCAAGGAACCGCATGCTCTGGCAGTATTTCGCAGACACCTGATCATGTCATGACGCTCACGGATGGTTTTGATTTTTTAAGAGTGTGGAATCAGTCAGATGCGGACACCACGCTCATTATAGATGGCCCAGGTCGTTTCTTGCTGTGTGATGATGACGGTGGCAGCGGCTTAAACGAGTCGATAGAGCATAGTAACTGGAGGGCAGGGGAGTACCGTATCTACGTTGGTAGTTATAGCGGCGGTGTACACAGCTACGATCTGTTTGTCAGCGAGCTTTCGGGCGGAACCGCAGGCAACTCCGACACCACTGAAAGTCGCCATCTATCAATTGCCCCTGGCTTTACGCCGGACCCATGGCGAGTAAGCTTTGTATCAGGGGGAGCGCAAAATGCATCGTCTATGTTTGAAACCGACATGCGTGGTAATCATTGCCGAGGCAATATCGCCAGTACGCCTGATCATGAAATGCGGCTAGATGCGCCGTTCTCCTATTTGCAACTTTGGACGCAAGCGGATGGGGACACCACATTAATTGTTGATGGTCCTGGAAAGTTCTTGTTATGCGACGATGATGGCGGTAATGGGCTTAATGAGCATATTGAGCATGCGAACTGGCCTGCCGGTGATTACCGCATTTACGTAGGAAGCTACAGTGATAGTTATTTGAACTATCAGCTGAGCATTTCAGAACTACGCTCTAATGGCCCAGGCCGCTAGTGCTAACTTTAGCGCTTACTTGCCGCCGGGTTGATGAACACCCGGCGGTGCCTGCTTGTCGTTTAGTGTTCACTAAGCTTAAGCTGAAGTGAAAAATCGCTCCAGACGGGGGCGTGGTCGGAAGGCCGCTCCATACCGCGCAGTGCATAATCAATGCCCGCATTGGTGACGCACTCGGCAAGCGGTGTAGATACCAGAATATAGTCAATACGCAGGCCGCGCTTGGGCTCGCGATCAAACCCTTTGGAGCGATAGTCAAACCAGCTGAACCACTCACTGTTATCCGGGTGGCACAGACGATAGCTGTCGCTAAGCCCCCACGCTTTAATGCCCTCCAGCCATTCGCGTTCGACGGGCTGAAAGCTGGTTTTACCTTCGCGCAACCAGCGTTTGCGGTTCGGCTCACCAATCCCGATATCCTGATCTTCTGGCGATATGTTGAAATCACCCATCACCACCAGCTGCTCGTCTGGGCGGTGGTGCTGGTGAAGCAAGCTAGCCAGCTGTTGATAGAAGCGTTCCTTATGGGGAAACTTAGTCGGGTGCTCAACGTTTTCACCCTGGGGGAAGTAGCCGTTCCAAACGGTGACAGCTTCGCCATTATCCGCGACGAGTTGCACGCCGATCATTCGGCGTTGGGCGTCTTCCTCATCATCAGGAAAGCCATAAAGCACCGCTTGTGGCTTCTGCCGGCACAGTAAGGCAACCCCATAATGCCCCTTTTGACCGTAATAAAAAACGTGATAGCCCATGGCTTCCACGTCAGCGAGAGGAAACTCGCTATCTTGTACTTTGGTTTCTTGCAGGCCAATGACATCAGGCTGCTGCGTATCAATCAGCGCTTGAAGTTGATGCAGTCGTGCCCGGATGCCATTGATATTGAACGAGACCAAACGCATTAAGAACGCTCTCCAGACGGATTGTCTCCTTCTTTTTCAGGATGAATAGCGATATTCTGGCCCTCCTGCTGACGTGCCAGTTTACGCACCGCTTGAAGCTTACGCTGCTGCTGTTTTTTTGCCACAAAGCGGCGCGATGAGGTCACTTGGTCTGGGTTGTCGTGGCGCCATTTCTTATAATCTTTACGACGCCCTGTGCGGATAGTGACTTTATCCGCGAGTGAACGAGTCTTTTTCTTACGCGTCATGTCGCGCTCCTTGGGTTAATTTATGCGCCATTCTAACAGGCTAGCGCACTCCTTCGACAGCAGAGCGCGCTCTTATCGCCAACCCCTGGTACAATGCGCACGTCAAGATGCCTAACCTCCACAGCAATGGACAGATACATAGCCTATGAGCGAGACGGAACAGACCACAGCATCGGCCCAGAACCGCAAGCCTAAACGTCGCCGTCGGAAACCGCGTCGCCGTCAGTCGAACTGGGATCTTCGTCAGTTTCAGGTGCCTGCCGTGGCCGGCAAATGGCGCTTTCATGACTTTGATCTGCCGCTGCCATTAATGCGCGCTATACATGCCCAAGGGTTTGAATACTGCACGCCGATCCAAGCGGAAGCCCTTCGTCAAACGCTGCTAGGCGGCGATATTGTCGGTAAGGCGCAAACCGGGACGGGTAAAACGGCTGCGTTTTTAATTTCGGTACTGGCCTATTTCTTGGAAGAGCCAACCCCGGATGGTCAGAAGTCGGGCGCTCCCCGCGCACTGATTATTGCGCCTACCCGCGAGCTGGCGCTGCAAATTGAAAAAGATGCCAAAGCCCTCGCACGGTTCACCCAGCTCAATGTCGCAAGCGTTGTGGGTGGGATGGACTATCAAAAGCAGCGCGACAGCCTGGGCAAGAAAATCGATATCTTGGTCGCCACGCCTGGCCGCCTGCTAGATTTTCATCAGAAACGCGATATCGACCTTTCAGAAGTGGAAGTGCTGGTGCTGGATGAAGCGGATCGCATGCTATCCATGGGGTTTATTCCCGATGTGAAGCGGATTATTCGTTATACGCCTAAGAAAGAGGAGCGCCAAACCTTCCTTTTCTCGGCGACCTTCACCGACGATATTCTGAGCTTGGCGAGTCAGTGGACGCTAAATCCTGCCCATGTAGAGATAGAAGCAACCGTTGAAAATCAGGCAGATATCGATCAGCGCGTCTATTTAGTCTCTGACGATGATAAAGAGCGCCTGCTGGTGAATCTGCTTGAGCAAGAGAGCTTCGAGCGGGTCATGGTGTTTGGTAATCGCCGCGATCTCGTGCGTAAGTTAGATAGCCTTCTCAAGAAAGCGGGGGTTAGCGTTGCCATGCTGTCGGGCGATGTGCCGCAGAACCAGCGTATCAAAACCCTTGAAAGCTTCCGCGAGGGAGCGATTCAAGTGCTGGTGGCTACTGATGTCGCCGGGCGCGGCATTCATATTGAAGACGTCAGCCATGTGATCAACTACACCTTGCCGGAAGACCCGGAAGACTACGTTCATCGTATTGGCCGTACTGGCCGTGCCGGGGCAAAAGGCGTCTCGATTAGCTTTGTAGGTGAAGAGGATGCATTCTCCTTGCCTGAGATCGAACGCTATATCAATGGCAAGCTTCCCTGCGAGCACCCGCCGGAAGGCATGCTGTAACACGCATGCTGGACAACGGCTTAAAAAGCGATATTCAGCAAGCCTATCGTAGCGTGGTGGAAAAGCTAGAGCTGACACCTCGCTACGGGCAGCGGTTAATGATCGCAGAAATTGCCCGTACGCTCGGTGGGATTGAGCAAGATAGCGAAGGTAAGCGCACCAACGACAGCCATGTCTGTGTGTTGGAAGCGGGTACCGGTACCGGGAAAACCCTCGCCTATTTAATTGCCGCGCTGCCCATTGCCAAGGCCCAGGGCAAACGCCTGATCGTCTCCACGGCAACGGTGGCGCTGCAAGAGCAGGTGTTGAACCAGGATCTGCCCTCCCTTGCTAGCCACAGCGGCATTGCATTTCGCTACGCCCTTGCCAAAGGGCGTGGGCGTTATGTGTGTGTGGCGCGCCTTGATCAAGCCCTGGAAGGCAGTGAACCTAACCCCACTCTCTCGCTATTTGAGCAGTCGCTTCAGGCGGAAAGCAGCGACTTTACCGTGATCGCGAGTGACATGGCGGAGTCCTACGGTAAAGGGGACTGGGAAGGGGATCGCGATAACTGGCCGCAATCCATCGACGATGCCCACTGGCGGCGCTTAACGGTAGATCATCGCCAATGTACCGGCAGGCGTTGTGGGCATTTTGGCGCTTGTGCGTTCTTTCGTTCCCGACGTGAGCTTGAAGATGCCGATGTTATCGTTGCTAACCATGATCTAGTGCTAGCCGACTTGGCGCTCGGTGGTGGTGCTATTTTGCCAGACCCCGCAAACTGTATTTTTGTGTTTGACGAAGGGCATCACCTGCCCGATAAAGCGCTGTCTCATTTTGCCCATCGTTTTGCGGTGCATGGCTGTTTGCGCTGGTTAAAAACCCTCAAAAGCAGTTTGACGGATCTCCACCAGGCGTTGGCAGTGCAGCCAACGGTGGCGCGCTTACTGGCTAGCTTGCCAGAATTAATGCATGGTTTAGAGCCCGCGCTGGGTGATGTGTTCAGCGTGGGGCATCAGCTGGCAGGGCGGCCCAATGGGCTAGGTGATGAAGAGACCCTTCATCAGTTCCGCTTTGAGAAAGGCCAGATTCCCGATGCGTTACGCGAGCAGGCGCAGCAGTTGCTGGTCATGTTTGCCACACTATCGCGCTGCTTGGAAAGCATCAGCGATATTCTTAGGGAAAGTCTCGATCCAGACAAGCAAACGGGCTTGGATCGAGAGCAGGCTGAAACGTGGTTGCCGTTGGTAGCACTGCTTCACGGTCGTGCACTTGAGGCTCATGCGCTTTGGCAAGCGTTTAGCGAGCAGGATGCGGCTAATGTGCCGCCCAGTGCCCGTTGGATCACGCTGAGTCGTGTTGCGGGCGAGCCGGAAATCGAGTTTTCGGCCAGTCCTGTGTCAGCAGCACATACCCTTGCAAAACATCTGTGGGGGCGCTGCCATGGTGCGGTAGTAACGTCAGCAACACTTACCGCGCTAGGACGCTTTGAGCGAATCCAAGAGCGCGCTGGGTTAGCAAATCGCTACCGCTATCAGGCCTTGCCAAGTCCCTTTGATTACGCCAATGCCATTCTACGCGTTCCCAAAGAAGCAACGGATCCCAGTGATCGTGATGCCCATGAGAGTGCCATTATTTCCTTTGTGGCCCAATTGGAATATAGCGAAGCCGCGCTGGTGCTGTTTTCTTCCCGGGCGCAGCTACGCGCCGTAGAAAAAGCGTTGCCTGCGGCGACCAAGGGGCGTGTGTTAGCGCAGGATGCACTGCCTAAACGCGAATTGCTTGAGCGCCACCGTGCGGCGGTCGATGAGGGCAATGGCAGCATCATTTTTGGCTTGGCCAGTTTTGCAGAAGGTATCGACTTGCCCGGTGACTATCTCACCCATGTGGTGATCACCCGTCTGCCGTTTGCAGTACCCGATGATCCGGTGGGAGCCACGCTGGCCGAATGGATTGAAAGCCAAGGCGGGAATCCGTTTATGCGGATCAGTGTTCCAGACGCATCGATTAAACTTGTGCAGGCCTGTGGGCGCTTAATTCGCAAAGAGAGTGATCGTGGAGTGATTACGCTGCTGGATCGCCGTGTGATTACGCGGCGTTACGGCCAAGCGCTGCTGGATGCGCTGCCGCCTTTCAAACGCGATATCCAAGCTTAGTCGGCTGGGTTTGGGTACTGGCCATAAAAAACGTCCCGCCAAGCCTACGCTCTGCGGGACGCTTTAACGGCAATGGGGTGTTATTGGGCGATGCGCTTTGCCAATACCGGCGCCAGTTTCTCGTTCATGCGAGTAAAGGTTTCAACCGTTGTATCCCAGTCGATGCAGGCGTCGGTGATAGAAACACCGTACTGAAGGTCGCTTAAGTTTGCGGGTACTTTTTGATTGCCCCAACCGATATTGGATTCAACCATTAAGCCAACAATCGAAGTGTTGCCCTCTAAAATCTGGTTAGTCACATTTTCCAGTACTAACGGCTGTAGGGCAGCGTCTTTGTTGGAGTTCGCGTGAGAGCAGTCGATCATGATGTTGGCAGAAAGGTTAGCTTTCTTCAGCTCTTTCTCGGCCAGGGCAACGCTAACGCTATCGTAGTTAGGCTTGCCGTTGCCGCCACGCAGTACGGCATGGCCGTAAGCGTTGCCGCGAGTGCGAATAATAGCGACTTGGCCTGACTGATTGATGCCCAGGAAGTTATGAGGATGGGCAACGGATTCTAGTGCATTGATCGCTACATCCAGGCTGCCGTCGGTGCCGTTTTTGAAGCCGACGGGGCAGGAGAGGCCCGACGCCATTTCCCGATGGGTCTGAGACTCTGTGGTGCGCGCGCCAACCGCTGACCAGCTGATACAGTCTTGTAGATACTGGGGTGAAATGGGGTCGAGTGCTTCGGTCGCCAGTGGTAAGCCCATTTCAGCTAGATCCACCAGTAGCTTGCGGGCAATATGAAGCCCTTCGTCAATCTCAAACGAGTCATTGAGGTGCGGGTCGTTGATCAAGCCTTTCCAGCCAACCGTGGTGCGAGGTTTTTCAAAATAGACGCGCATCACAATGTACAGGCTGTCGTTGACTTGGTCGGCCAGCTTGCGTAAACGGCGGGCGTAATCCAGCGCGGCGTCAACATCGTGAATAGAGCATGGCCCTACGACGACAAGTAGGCGGGGGTCTTTACCGTCTAAAATATTCTGGATGGTAGTGCGCCCTTCAATTACCGAACGCTCGGCGGTTTCGGTCAGAGGGATGGCGTTTTTTAGTGCTTCGGGGGTGGTAAGAACGTCCTGGGCAAGGACGTTAAGGTTACTAACCTGCTGATCAGACATCGTGCTACCTGTATGCGCGGTGGTCAAAAGTGGCCTCTACTATGGCGTGTGAGGGGAGTAAAAATCAATTGTTGCGGAACTTGATTAGCTAAGAAAGTGTCAGCCTCAACGCTTAGTAAGCCGGTGCCGGTCGTTGCGAGCCTGTTTCCATTACAAGGGTTTCGTCAATGAGGCTAAGCGCTTGATGCGCTGAACAGAACGCGTAACACTAAGCATTATGTAACACTAAGCACTATTGAAAATTAATCACATAAAGCGCAGAGGGCACAATGTTGCCATCTGATACCATCATTATTACTAATTAATGCCCAAGGGACGCTATGCTGCTTGCTGTGAAGGCCCGCGTAAAAGGGCAAAAAATATCCCAGGTTCGATGTCTGTCGTACAAGCAGGAGGAGCGTGTGAATGGGCACTCGTGAAACAGACCAACAGCTTGTTGAACGTGCCCAGAAAGGCGATACCCGTGCGTTTGATCTACTGGTCAAAAAATACCAGCATAAGATTATTGGTTTGATTGGTCGCTATGTGCACGATCACTCCGAGGTGCAGGACGTTGCCCAAGAGGCATTTATTAAAGCGTATCGGGCGCTTGGCAAGTTTCGCGCCGAAAGTGCGTTTTACACCTGGATGTATCGGATTGCGATAAACACCGCCAAAAACCACTTGGTTTCCAGAGGGCGGCGACCGCCGGGCAGTGACCTGGACATTGTTGATGCTGAAATTGTCGATCAAAGCGGTCGCTTGGCAGATGCTGAGTCTCCTGAAGCGGCTATTGCGCGCGACCAGCTTGAAGCGGCGGTGTATGAAGCCATTGAGCAGCTGCCAGAAGATTTGCGCACCGCGATCACGCTGCGAGAGCTAGATGGACTTGCTTATGAAGATATTGCCCAAGTCATGCAGTGCCCCGTAGGCACGGTGCGTTCGCGTATTTTCCGCGCCCGTGAGGCGGTTGATGAGCACATTCGTCCGCTGGTTACCACCGCGCGTAATAGTCGTGATGAGTCGCAGTAGAGCCGTCTCGACTTTGGTGGCGCGTTAGCGTTTTGATGACGGAAACCTGCTTTGCTGACACATTATTTTACGTTTTTTCTTTTTTTATGAACTGTCAGCCAAGAGAAGCGTCATAGCCCTGGACGGTAGATTTGAAATGAGGTCTTTGATCTAGAATTTTTGCAAACATTTTTTGCAATAGGGTATTGGCCTGTGGAGCGGTCGTGGTGGTCTGTATTGTTTGCAGTCTTGCCTTGGCGCTCCTTCTAACACAGTGTGAGGGTGTGAAGTATGAGTCAAAACACACGGGAATCGCTTTCGGCGTTAATGGATAGTGAAAGCGATGAGCTTGAACTGCGCCGAGTGTTAAAGTCGTTGCCTGATGACAGTGACGCGGCTGAGACGTGGCGACGTTATCACCTAGCGCGCAGCATGATGCAGCGTGAACGCGAAGTGGACGTGAGTGTTGACCTCTCCGCAGGCATTATGGAACGGCTACGTGACGAGCCAGCGCCATCGCTAGGCGATGAGCAGCAAGCCATGCCCGCTAGGTCGAGTGGCATATCATTCGCCCGAGGCGCGGGTGTTGCTGCGGCGGTATCGCTAATGGTGATTACAGGTGTGCAATTCCTGGGCAGCAATAACAGCTCTCAAGAGCAGGACGCAGGCAATTTTGCCGCTACCCCTTCAGCGGGAGCTCAAGTACAGCCGGTAAGCTTAGCGTCGTCTCAGCCCGCTACCGCACCTGCCTCCAGCATGCCAATGTTCGAACCTACTCCATTTCGTATCAATGGTCAGGGTGGTAACAGCGGTCTTATGAACGTTAGTGAGGCTGGCTTTTCTGGGCCTGCCGCATCGCAGAGTGTGATGTCTCATCAGAGTGCTTCTATCGATATTGATCAAATTCGCTTGCTGCAAAGCTACTTAGAGCAGCATGCACAAGGCGCAGCGAGCGGCAATGCTGATAGCTGGATGCCACTGATGCGCTCTTCCTCTGTAACAGAGCCGCTGGGCCAGCGTTAATCACTGACTAGCGAGCGTCCACGGTGTTCAGCAGGTATGGATAATGTTGATAAAGGGATAATGGTTAGAGGTATGACGAACGTTGCTGCTGCCTTTTTAGGTATCCCTTTAAAAAAAGTATTTGCACTTAGCTTATTTACGTTAGGTGCCCACTTTTTTTTAACACCGGTTGAAGCAAGCGGTCGTGCAGAGTCAATTGATGCAAATGCGTGTGCATCAATAGTATCGCAAAGCTTACCCAGTAATGTTGAGCAGTGGCTTGTGTACAGCAGATACGCAAACCACTGTTACTTATTTCAAGCGAGAGCCGTTTCGATTGATCCGCTGGGAGTCCGTACGTTGGCGCTATCACATCGTATTCGTGACGGTGTGCGTCAGCAGGTGGTTCAACATCTTGATGGCCCGTCAATTAGCGTTGAGCGCCGCTCCCATGCAGGGCGGTCGGCATGGTTTGGCGCCAGTGAAAATGCATCACCCTCTACCCCAGAGGCGTGGGCTGCCCATATTGCTGATCATTATGCTATTTCGCTCGAAAACGATAGCCGTGTGGCCGGGCGCTCAGCCGTACAGCTGACTTTCCTACCTCATGATGGTAAGCGCTATCAGCATGAGTGGTGGGTTGATAAAGAGACAGGGCTGTTATTAAAGTCCGTATTGAGTGATTCACAAGACAGAGTGCTTGAAACCTTCCAGGTTACACAGCTCCAATCCCCTGAGCCTTATCGTGGCCCTATCAGTGCGGACAGCCCACCCACAGTCCCTGATAGAGGCTGGCAAGTTACGTGGCTTCCTGACGGCTTTTTGGCCCAACCTGTTGAAGGTGGTGTTAGCGAAGCGGAACAGCAATTTTTTAGCGACGGCTTAGCGTCTCTAAGCGTCTTTGCGTCCCCTGTGGCACAAACAGCACTGGATCCAGGTATTCACACGCTTGGAGTGTCTACGGTGGCAGTGTCGTTTGTAAATGACGGTGAGCAGCGCTGGCAGTTAATAGGAGTAGGGGAGCTACCGCCGAGCCTCCTGCTTCGAATTGTGCAGTCCGTCGAGCTTGAATGAGTGTTTTGTAGTAACTGCTTATGAGTAACCTCTCATGCGCCGGGTTGCTACGCACCGGTACCGTAGTGGGCTACATGCCGCCGCAAGGTATTAAGGTCGATGTATCAGTAGAAAAGACCTGCGAGGAGTGCGCAAAAGGGCGTGGGTGTGGCATGGGGCTGATAGCCCGACGTCAACAACAGCAGATCGTACTGAAACCTGATTGCCCCCCTGAGCAGTATCAACAGCGTTACCCCATTGGCGCTTCTGTGACGTTCAGTGTCTTTAAAGCAGACCTAACCGCCGTTGCGTTGCTGGTTTATACCTTGCCATTACTGGTTGCTTTGTTACTTTCAGGTGTCGCCGTTTGGGTAGAAGCCTCAGAGTGGCAAACAGCCGCTATTTTTTTTGGGACATTGATGTGTAGCGCTGTTGCCCTTAAATATAGCCTACACGGACGTATGGAACGCTTTCGGCCACGGTTGGTCAGTTAATTGTCCTGTAACTCACTGCGAGTTGCTTCCCCTTTGTATCGTATCTGCTTAACTAGGAGCTGTTGCATGAAGCGCTTGGTTCTCCCCTCTACCCTGTGGCTATGCGTAGTTGCGCTATTGATGATGGGCCAAACTGCCCATGCGCAAAATCTTCCAGACTTTACTGCGCTGGTGGAAGATGCAGCCCCTGGCGTCGTTAATATTTCTACTAGCCGAACTATCCAGCGCGGTGGGCCTGCTGGCCACGGGTTTGGCGGACAAGAACTCCCCGAAATATTTAGACACTTCTTTGGTGATAGTTTTCCTGTGCCGCCCGGAGGTAGCCAGGGCAGAAGCCAAGAGCGTCAATCGTTAGGATCGGGCTTTGTGATTAGTGCAGACGGTTACGTGCTGACTAACGCTCATGTGGTGGAAGATGCCGATGAGATACTGGTACGCCTTAACGATCGTCGTGAGCTAACAGCCGAACTTATTGGTAGCGACAGTCAGACGGATGTCGCGTTGCTTAAAATCGATGCGAATAACTTGCCCGTACTGGACTTGGGTGATTCTGACGAGCTTAGAGTCGGCGAGTGGGTTGCGGCAATTGGTTCACCGTTTGGCTTCGACTACTCAGTAACTGCTGGCATTGTCAGTGCTATTAATCGCACGCTGCCGCGTGATGTTTACGTTCCCTTTATTCAAACGGACGTGGCGATTAATCCCGGGAACTCAGGTGGTCCACTGTTCAATCTTCAGGGTGAAGTCGTTGGGATTAACTCGCAAATCTTTACCCGCAGTGGCGGTTTCATGGGGCTCTCTTTTGCGATCCCGATCAACGTAGCTATGGATGTGGCCGATCAACTGCGTGAAGATGGCCAAGTCAACCGTGGTTGGCTGGGGGTGATGATTCAGCCGGTTTCGCGGGATTTGGCCGAATCCTTTGGTATGGATGAGGCCGTGGGTGCGCTGATTGCGGATCTTGATCCTGAAGGCCCCGCTGCCCAAGGCGGTCTCCAGGCGGGTGATGTAGTGGTTGAGGTCAATGGTGAAGAAGTTGACCGCTCAAGCACGTTGCCCCGCTTAATTGGCCGGGTAGCGCCAGGACGTGAAGTAGAGCTTACGCTAATGCGCGATGGTGAACAGGTGACTGAAACCGTTGAGTTAGGCAGCTGGCCAAACGCAGAATCGTCTCAGTCATCGTCTAGTAGCAACGACCAGGTGCGTTTAGGTGTCGCGGTTGCGGAGGTGGATGAGGCCACCCGTGAACGCTTGAATATCAGCGGTGGTGTTGAGGTTCGCCAGGTAGAAGCTGACAGCGTAGCCGCCCAGGCTGGCCTACGCCCGGGCGATATACTAGTAAGTATTGATCATCGCACCGTATCTACTGCAGATGAGCTACTGAGCATCGTTGAAGGGCTACCTAGCGATCGTGCTATTCCACTGCGTTTATACCGTGATGGTCGCTCGCTATTTGTGGCTTTACGCTTAGAGTAACTTCTTTAATACCCTTCCGGTCCGGCGGTTCTCGCCGGACTGCTGTTCCTATCCCGCGCATATCGCTACAATGGCCCTTATCTTTTTGACGAACATTGGCATTTGGGTGGTGTGGGCAAATATTATGACCTGCGCTCGGTGGCCAAATCGAGCCCACCACCCCTTGCGCACCCATAAGGTAGAGCACACTCGATGTCTCAAGACGTTTCCAGCGAAAAACTCAAACATATTAGAAATTTCTCTATCATCGCGCATATCGATCATGGTAAGTCGACGCTATCAGATCGTTTGATTCAAACCTGTGAGGGGTTAACTGAGCGTGAGCTTAAAGAGCAAGTGCTCGATTCCATGGACATTGAGCGCGAACGTGGGATTACCATTAAAGCGCAGTCGGTCACACTAGATTATACGGCTGCCGATGGGCAGGTATATCAGCTTAACTTTATCGATACGCCTGGCCACGTTGATTTTTCTTACGAGGTTTCTCGCTCGCTCTACGCTTGTGAAGGCGCATTGCTGGTGGTGGATGCTGCGCAAGGTGTAGAGGCTCAATCGGTCGCTAACTGCTATACCGCTATTGAGCAAGGACTTGAAGTCCTACCTGTACTAAACAAAATCGATTTGCCCCAAGCGGACTGTGACAAGGTTGCCCAGGAGATCGAAGAGATTATCGGTCTTGATGCGACTGATGCCTGCCAAGTATCAGCTAAAAGCGGAATTGGTATCGATGCCCTGCTTGAACGGTTAGTTCGCGATATTCCGCCGCCCAAGGGTGACCCCAGTGCGCCACTGCAAGCGCTGATTATCGACTCCTGGTTTGATAACTACCTGGGTGTCGTCTCGCTGGTGAGGCTATTTGATGGCACGCTGCGTAAAGGCGATAAGATCCGCATTAAATCGACAGGCCGCGACTGGGGCGCTACCGAAGTCGGTATCTTCACCCCGCAGCGCAAGCAGACCGATATCCTTCGTGCGGGTGAAGTAGGTTTTATTGTCGCCGGTATTAAAGAGATTCATGGGGCGCCGGTGGGTGACACTATTACCCATACCAAAACGCCCGACGTTCCACGCCTGCCAGGTTTCCAAAAAGTTAAGCCCCAGGTTTATGCAGGTATGTTCCCGGTCAGTGCGGATGATTACGAAGACTTTCGTGATGCACTTGAAAAACTCGCGCTTAACGATGCTTCGTTAGAGTATGAGCCGGAAAACTCCGATGCTCTTGGCTTTGGCTTTCGCGTGGGCTTTCTTGGCACGCTGCACATGGAGATCATCCAAGAGCGCCTTGAACGTGAATATGATATTGACCTGCTGACTACCGCGCCCACGGTGGTTTATGAATTAGCCATGAAAAACGGCGATGTGAGCTACATCTCCAACCCGTCTAAATTGCCTGATATGGCCGACGTGGACGAGATGCGTGAACCCATTGTCCGTGCCAGCATCCTGGTGCCTCAAGAGTATGTGGGTAACGTAATTGCTGAGTGCGAACAGCGTCGTGGTACGCAGCGGGATATGCAGTTTTTGGGTAATCAAATTCAGTTGGCTTACGAGCTGCCGATGTCTGAAGTGGTTATGGATTTCTTTGACCGCTTGAAGTCGATTTCCCGTGGCTATGCATCGCTTGAATATAACTTTGAACGTTTTGAAGCAGCTAAGTTGGTTCGTCTGGACGTGTTGATTAACGGCGATAAAGTTGACGCGCTGGCCGTTATTATCCACCGCGACCATGCGCATAGCCGCGGTCGGCTGCTAGTGGAAAAAATGAAAGAGCTGATTCCACGCCAAATGTTTGATGTGGCTATTCAAGCGGCCATTGGTGGCCAGGTTGTCGCGCGTTCAACGGTGAAAGCGCTGCGTAAAAACGTGACGGCCAAATGTTACGGCGGTGATGTCAGCCGTAAGAAAAAGCTCTTGGAAAAACAGAAGGCCGGTAAGAAACGGATGAAACAGGTGGGGCGTGTTGAAATTCCCCAGGATGCCTTCCTTGCTGTGCTCAAGGTAAACGACTAGGGATACTTACCCCCCATGGATTTTTCATTACTACTGGTGTTGGCGGTCGCAATCTCCGGCGTTATTTATCTACTGGATGTGCTGCTACTCAAACCCAAGCGTCGCCAGCGCTTTGAAGCAGCCGAAGCCAATGCGGGAGATGGCTTAGATGCCGTTACCAGTGAAAAGCTGCTTAAAGAACCTTGGCCGGTCGATTATGCGCGGTCGTTTTTCCCCGTGCTTTTGGTAGTGCTGGTGGTGCGCAGCTTCGTTGTTGAGCCATTTCAGATTCCCTCTGGCTCAATGAAGCCTACGCTGGAAGTGGGTGATTTTATTCTCGTGAATAAATTCGCCTATGGTCTGCGCCTCCCCGTTGTGCATAACCGCTTTTTAGAGGTGGATGACCCCGAACGGGGCGATGTGATGGTGTTTCGTTTCCCCGACGAACCCTCCGTCAATTTTATTAAGCGCGTTGTCGGGTTGCCTGGCGACACTATTCGTTATGAGGGCAAGCAGCTATATATTAATGGTGAGCGGGTCAACAAAGCGCTGATTGAAGAGGGGCCTGAGGACTCTCCCCAGCAGCTCCTGTTAGAAGAGCGGCTGGGTGGCGTTAGCCACTATATTTATAATAACCCCCGTGATCCTGGCCCGCAAATGCGGGAGATAAGGGTGCCCGAGGGCCACTATTTTACTATGGGTGATAACCGCGATCACTCCAATGACAGCCGCTATTGGGGCTTTGTGCCGGAAGAGAACATCGTAGGGCGCGCCTTTGCGGTATGGATGCATTGGGATGGTGGCCTGCCCAGTTTTACGAGCGTGCGTCGTATTGAGTGACGCTGTATGTGTTGCAAACCCGTTATGTTGCAAATCGATTATGTTGCAAGTTGATAGTGTGGTTATCTTAGTTAACGTCAATGACGTAGGAGCACTGTGAGTAATTCCTTAACCGCTTTTTGCCGACGAATCGGCCATACCTTTGGCGATCACTCGCTGTTGGAGCTGGCCATGACGCACCGCAGCTACGGTGGTCGTAACAATGAGCGCCTGGAATTTTTGGGTGACTCTATCGTCAACTTCGTAATTGCTGAGGCGCTGTTTCAACGCTTTCCACAAGCTAGAGAGGGGCAGTTATCGCGCCTGCGAGCCCGCCTTGTGAAAGGTCAAACCCTGGCAGAGCTGGCCCGAGAAATGGCCTTTGGCGAGTGTTTGCGGCTTGGTTCCGGTGAAATGAAAAGCGGCGGCCACCGCCGTGAATCTATCTTAGCCGATGCCGTTGAGGCCGTTATCGGCGCGATCTATCTTGATGCGGGTATGGATGCAGTGCGCGAGCGTGTCATGGCCTGGTATGCCGAACGGCTAGAGAATATTTCGTTGCAAGATACCCAAAAAGATCCGAAAACACGCTTGCAAGAGTTTTTGCAGTCGCGCCAAGCGGCGCTACCGCGCTATGAAGTGGTCTCTGTAAAGGGAGAGGCGCATGCCCAGACCTTTACCGTGGAGTGCTACATTGATTTGTTGAGCGAGCATACCACCGGTAAAGGCCCCAGCCGCCGTCATGCTGAACAGCAAGCAGCTGAAGAAGCCCTTTCCTACCTTGAAAAACATCCTGGAGATAAATCATGAGCCAAACCTGCGGATTCGTGGCCATCGTTGGTCGGCCCAACGTAGGCAAATCAACCCTCATGAATCGCATTCTAGGGCAAAAGATCTCCATCACCTCGCGGCGGCCGCAAACCACGCGCCACCAGGTCATGGGGATTAAAACGGTTGATGAGACCCAGTTTATTTACGTTGATACGCCGGGCATGCACATCATGTCCAAAGACCGCAATAAGGCTATCAACCGCTTTATGAACCAGGCGGCCACCCAGGCGCTGCGTGATGTCGACTGCGTTGTGTTTATTATCGACCGCACCCGCTGGACCGAAGAGGATCAGGCGGTATTAAAGCGTTTAGAGCACGTGAAGGCGCCGGTGATTCTAGCGGTCAATAAAGTGGATCGCCTCACGGATAAGAGCGATCTACTCCCGTGGTTGGCTGAAGTAGGCGCCCGCCGTGAGTTTGCGGCAGTGGTACCCATTTCTGCCAAGCACGGTACCCAAGTGGATACGCTGGAAGAAGAAGTAGCTAAACATCTGCCAGAAAGTATTCACTTTTTCCCTGAAGACCAAATCACCGACAAAAGCCTGCGCTTTATGGCCGCTGAGCTGGTGCGTGAAAAAGTGATGCGTCAGTTGGGAGATGAGCTGCCGTATCAAATGACGGTGGAAATTGAAGAGTTTCGTGAGACCGAGCGCGTTACCCACATTAGCGCGCTGATTCTCGTTGAGCGCCAGGGGCAGAAGGTCATCCTGATCGGCGAAAACGGCGACCGGATAAAGAGCATTGGCCGCGAAGCACGTCTAGATATGGAGCGAGCGCTTGGCACCAAGGTAATGCTGAACCTGTGGGTGAAAGTGAAACGCGGCTGGTCAGATGATGAACGCGCATTGAAAAGTCTGGGTTACGACCTCGATTGAGGGCTGTAATGTCGGCAGAACCCGCGTTTTTACTGCATCGCAGGGCGTACCGCGAAACCAGTGCGCTGGTCGATCTGCTAACGCTCAACCATGGGCGTATTCGAGCTGTTGCCCACGGGGGGCAGCGGCCCGGCTCCAAGTCTCGACAGCGTCTACAGCCGTTTACACCGCTATTTGTAGCCTGGCGGGGCGAACAGGAACTCAAACGGTTAACTCTGATGGAGTCCCGTGGTCATACTGCGCTGCTAGCAGGCGAGGGGCTACTTTGTGGCCTTTATGCCAACGAAATTGCGACGCGACTACTCCCTCTGGAACTCAGCGCTCAGGAAGTGTTTGCTTACTACAGCGCCTTGCTAGAAGCCCTGCCGATGCCCGCTGATCGTGCCCTCGGCTTGCGCAGATTTGAGTGGGCGTTATTGGAAGTGTTAGAGGCGACACCACGCTTCTGTTGCCCAGACGGTAGCCCGCTTGACCCACAAACCTGCTACCGGTTTGATGCATTAAGCCGCGCTTTTTTACCTGCTGAACCGGGGATTGAAGGCCGCACCCTGCGTTACATTGAACAGGGCGATTGGCAGTCCACGGGATTAGCCAGTGCTTTAAAAGCGGTCATGCGGGCAGCGCTTGCGCCTCATTTGGGCGCAACCGCATTACGCTCCCGTGAGCTGATGCTCGATTTAGCCCGTCGTCGACAGCGTTAAGCCCTGGTTTCAGGCAGTACTCAGTGACGAAATACTCTGCTGTTCATTATTGGAGACACGTTATGCACCCCCCGCGTATTTTATTGGGCGTAAATATTGATCACATTGCGACGCTGCGCCAAGCGCGAGGTACTCGCTACCCAGATCCGGTTCAGGCAGCGCTGCTCGCCGAAGAGGCAGGGGCAGACGGTATTACCGTCCATTTACGTGAAGATCGGCGGCATATCCAACCTAGGGATGTTCGTATATTGGCCGAAGTGCTTAATACACGAATGAATTTAGAGATGGCCGTCACCGAAGAGATGCTGGCGCTAGCTGAAGAGATACGCCCTAGGCACGTCTGTTTAGTGCCCGAAAAGCGTGAAGAACTCACCACCGAGGGTGGCCTAGACGTGGTAGGTGGGTTTGATCAAATTGCCGCAGCCTGCCAGCGTCTTAAGGCAGTAGGCTGTGATGTGTCTCTCTTTATTGATCCTGATGAGGCGCAGATCGACGCTGCCGTTCGTGCGGGGGCGCCGACGATTGAGTTACACACCGGTGCCTATGCAGAGGCAACGCCAGGCAGTGTTGAAGCAAACGTTGAGTATGACCGCCTTAGCGCAGCGGCAGTCCACGCCGTTTCGTTAGGATTGGTCGTCAATGCCGGGCATGGCCTGCACTACCATAATGTTGAAGCCATTGCGGCGCTTCCCGGTGTTAACGAGTTGAACATTGGGCATGCGATTATTGCTAGAGCGCTGTTTGTGGGGCTAAAAGAGGCCGTACAAGAGATGAAGCGCTTAATCATCGCAGGTCAAGAAGCAGGCTTAATGGCGGCGTTAGATGCCCATGACCACGACCATCAACACAGCGGCTGTTGTGGGCATTGAGCGATGAGCATGGGTGTTAATCAGTGATTGTGGGTATTGGCTCTGATATCGCGCGGGTAGAACGCTTTGCTCGCGCTATTCAGCGGCATGGGCCGCGCTTTGCCGCGCGTATTCTAGGGCCTCAAGAGCAAGCCGTATGGCGTCAAAAAGGCGAACCGGAGGCCTATTTAGCAAAGCGGTTTGCTGCCAAAGAAGCCTTTGTTAAAGCGCTTGGTCTAGGTCTGCGAAGCGGAATGCGATGGAGCGATATCCAAGTCGTCAATGATGCCTTGGGTAAGCCAAGCTTCATGCTCAGCGGAGAAGCGCAGCGCCTCTTTCAAGCTACCGGCGCATCGTCTGCCCATGTAACGCTTAGCGATGAGGCAGACTACGCGGTGGCGTTTGTGATCCTTGAGGCCTAGTTAAGGATTCACCAGCGAAACGCGCTGGGCCTGTAGCCGCGCCATGGCGTCATAGAGCTCATTAAGCAGGCTCTCAGCGTTATGTAAACCGCTGGTGCGAAGACGTGTCTCTAAACTTTCCACTAAAAGTGCTAGCTCCGGGGCGCCGCAGTAACGGCTAGCGCCGTTTAAACTATGCACCCAGTCCAGCAGCGTCGTTAAATCTTGTGCGTCGTAGGCGCTGCGCATCTGCCGTTGACTTTCCGATAAGCTATCAATTAAGCGCTTGAGCTGCTCGCGCGCGAGATGCGCTTTACCCCCGGCTAGGCGTGTGCCTAACACTAAATCAATAACGGGTAGCTTGTCTGGAGCAGAGGGCAGCGTTTGTGAGGCTCCCGCGTCAATAAACGTTTTCTGTGCGGGGGGCGCAACGCCTAAAAAGCGCTGTAAGAGTTGCTGAAGCTGCGCTTCGTCCACTGGCTTGATCAGTACATCGTCTAGCCCCTCTGTTAGCCATTGCTGTCGCTCGCTGCCAAGGGCATGAGCCGTGACCGCAACAATCGGGCAGCGGGCCCAGCTATTGCTCATACGACGCAGTGCCTGAGTCGTTTGCACGCCATCCATTCCAGGCATGCGAATATCCATCAATACTAAATCAGCCGTTGTCTGCTGGGCGTATTCCAGCGCCTCCTGGCCGCTTGCGGCCAGCGCAATCGTCATATGCTCGTTCTCAAGCATAGCTTTTAAAAGCTCACGGTTGGGTGCGTTGTCATCCACGATAAGAATGTTGAGTGACGATGAGGGCAGCGTACGAGCCGGTGCTGGAGAGGTAATTTGCAGTGGTTGGCTGGGTTGCAAAAGCTGTTTAACGGTGGTGACGAGCTGGGCGCGGGTAAAGGGTTTACACAGCATTTCACCGCCGTTTGGCAACACCCATTGTGGTAAATCTAGGCTGGTCGTGTTGGCCAGTATTAGCGTTGGGCACGGCGTTTCGGCAATAATAGATTGCCAGTACGTTTTGCGATCACCGGTAAAGTCTTCAGCTTCCAGCCCTAAAATGATCAGCTCTTCGTTTCCAGCTTCGATAAACGTCACTGGGCTAGCTCCCCACCGCTCCAGCAGGTGCTCAAGCACGTGACGAGTAGCGAGATGGGGCTCATGGATACGTATGGTGGGGTTCGCCAAGGCTATTTCAGGCTGCCGCTCATCGGCTAAATGTGCCAACAAAGGAAGCGTAAACGAGAAAGTAGCGCCGTGGCCCAGCTCACTATTGACACTAATAGTCCCTCCCATGCGCTCAATCAGCTGCCGACAGATCGTTAGCCCAAGTCCGCTGCCGCCAAATTGACGCGAATGGCTAGGTTCAGCCTGTGAAAACGCACTAAATAACTGTTTTTGCTGCTCTTCACTTAAGCCCATGCCGGTATCGCTGACGCTAATATTCAGCACCACATGCTGGCCTTCCTGGGTATCCAGCATCACCCGAACAATCACTTCGCCTTTCGTGGTGAATTTTAAAGCATTGCTAATCAGGTTGCTGAGCACTTGATGGATACGGAGTGGATCACCGCAGAGCGGCGTCGGCACGTCATCGTAAACCATCGCGACCAGATGAAGCCGCTTGCGCTGAGCCTCTGGGGCGTATAACCCAACGACTTCATCAACCAGCGCAACGACATCAACCTCCACCTCTTCTAGAGTCAGTCGGTCAGCCTCCAGCTTTGAGAAATCGAGCACATCATTAACCAGCATGAGCAGGTTGTCGCATGCTCGGTGAACGTGCTCTAGCCACTCCTGTTGGCGGGCATCCAGCGTTGAACGGCCCAGCAAACGGCAAAAACCGATGATGCCATTGAGCGGCGTGCGGATTTCATGGCTCATATTGGCTAAAAACTCTGATTTCACCGCGTTGGCGCGTAGGGCGCTGCGATGGGCAAGGTCCAGCTTAATATTTTGCTCTTCGATGGTCTCCATCGACTCTTGAAGTTCACTGGTGGCTTGCTCGATCTGCTCTTGCATATCCTGCTGGGCCTGTTGAAAGTGCTCAGCCAGGCTATTGATATGGCGGGTCAGCTGTTTAAGTTCGTTGGGTTTTGCCTCGCTTAAATACAGCCGATAATCTCCGCGCGATAAACGGTAAAGCGCTTGATTGGCTTCTTCGATGGGACGGGTGGTATAACGGCTAATGGCATAGGCGATCAAAAAAAGCAGTAAGCCCAGCAACATGCCGCCTAAACTTAAACTGGCTATGTTCTTGTAGCGCTCTAAGGTGAGCGCCCGTGTTTCCATCTCAGCTTCCAGCCAGCCGGTGCTTGAGCGGTTTGTGACACTGCTTGAAAGTGCAACGAGAGGCACCTGCAGCCGTAAAACATCGTCTTCCTGAGTGACGGAGGTAGCCTCCGGCGCATGTAGTCGCGGAGGGAGAGGCATCGTGCGGCCGAGCACTAAAAGACGATTGCCTTGTTCATCAAATAGCGTCACGGCGCGCAAACCGCGGTGTTCTAGCAGCTGCCTGGCAATAGCTTCAAGGCGCTGGAGATCGCCATCAATCATTGCATTGCCCAGGCTTGGGGCTGTCAGTTCGCCAGCGCTCACCAAGCGCTCTTTGAGTACCTCACGGCCTGTTAGCTCACTCTGAACCACAAGCAAAATGGCCATAGACGCATAGACCAGTAGAGGCAGGCCCAGTAAGGCAAACAGTAAGCGCGTGTTCAAAGACATGTAAGAAGCTCGTTGATTCAATGAGGTTACCTGTCCAGTCACAGACAGCACCGATATAATGCAGCATAACGGTTACGATAAGGAACGTATGATGAATTATCCCACGTTAGAAGATGTGGTTGGCAACACGCCACTTGTGCGCCTAAAGCGCATTACCGCTGGCCGCAACAATACGCTGCTCGCGAAGCTGGAAGGTAATAACCCTGCAGGCTCGGTTAAAGACCGCCCAGCGCTTTCGATGCTAAGTGAAGCCGAAGCACGTGGGGAAATTACACCGGGCGATACGTTAATTGAGGCAACCTCGGGTAATACAGGCATAGCGCTGGCCATGGCCGCCGCCATCAAGGGGTATAACATGACCCTCATCATGCCTGAAAATGCCTCAGCCGAGCGTAAGCAGGCCATGGCGGCTTATGGGGCTAAGCTGATCTCCGCCAGTAGAGAAGGCGGCATGGAGGAGGCGCGTGACATCGCCGATGCAATGATCGCCAGAGGCGAAGGCAAGCCGCTTAATCAGTTTGCCAACCCGGATAACCCGCTTGCTCACTATCGGACGACGGGGCCTGAAGTGTGGCGCCAAACCGGCGGTGAGGTGACGCACTTTGTCAGTTCCATGGGCACCACTGGAACGATTATGGGGGTGTCGCGCTACCTTAAAGAGCAGAACAACGCGATTCAGATCGTAGGCCTGCAGCCCGCTGACGGCGCCAGCATTCCCGGTATTCGCCGCTGGCCACAGGAGTATTTGCCCGCGATTTTTGAGGCGCCCCGCGTCGACGTCACGCTAGACATCGGCCAGCAAGAAGCCGAAGCGCACATGCGCCGTTTAGCCCGTGAAGAGGGGATTCTGGCCGGTGTTTCATCTGGCGGTTGCTTGGCGGGTGCGCTGCGCATTGCGGAACAAACGGAAAATGCCGTTATTGTGTTTATTGTTTGCGACCGTGGCGACCGTTATCTCTCAACAGGCCTGTTTGCCCCGGAGGTATAGATGGCAATGTTGGGAAAACGGCGACCACCGCGTCCCGCCTCAGGGCACTCAGGCCTAGCGCGAAGCCCTGGCGCTAAAGCGCCGCCATCAGAGAGTGCGGCGAAAAGTGATGGTGCTGCGCCGCTGGTCATTGAACGCTTAGCTCATGACGGGCGGGGTGTTGCCCATAACGCTGCGGGCAAAACCGTGTTTGTCAGCCAAGCGCTGCCCGGCGAACAGGTCGTGGTAGGAGTGCACGTAACGCGTAAGCGCTTCGATGAAGCGCATATCAAAACGCAGCTCACCACATCCTCACAACGAGTGACTCCGCCATGCCCCCATTTTGGACAGTGCGGGGGCTGCGATTTACAGCACCTTGATATCACTGCGCAGCGCGCCCACAAGCGTGAAGTAGTAACAGAGCTAATGGCTCGGCAGGGTATTACGCTCGACGCTGTCGCTGCGATTAACGGTAGCCGTGAAGGCTATCGGCGGCGAGCGCGATTAGGGGTTAAGGTCGACGGTAGTGGCAACGTGCTGCTTGGTTTTCGTGCGCCACACAGCCATCGACTGGTAGATATCCAGCAGTGCCATGTATTGGTGCCGCCGTTGCAGTCGTTAATCGCCCCTTTACGGCAACTGCTCGCTACGTTGGAGGCGCCACGCCTGGTGGGGCATATCGAACTTGTTGCCACCGAGAATGAAACGCTGATCTTGGTTCGACAATTAAAGGAGCATACCCAAGATCACAGCCGTTGGCGGCGCTTTGCAGAACAGCAGCGGGTGCGTTTGGGTGCATGGGTAGGGCGTGACGCCCCAACCCTGCACTGGGTCGGTGCAGCGCCGCAATTGGTGGATTCGCTAACCCTCGCAGGGTGGGATAATGACCGAGGCGCGACGCAGTCAGAAGTGGTTCTGAATTTACACTTTTCGCCCGGTGATTTTCTGCAAGTAAACGCAGAGGTCAACCAAAAGATGGTGGCCCAGGTGGTGGCATGGCTAGCGCCTAAAAAGGGTCAGCCAGTGGTTGATCTGTTTGCCGGGATAGGCAACTTTAGCCTTCCCTTGGCAGCGGCAGGTGCCAAGGTTTATGCCGTCGAGGGCAATCCAGCGATGGTTGAACGTATTACGGCCAATGCCGACTATAATCAGCTGACCGTCGGTGCGCAGCAGGCAGATTTAAACGATGCTGCAACCGTAAACGCCTTGTTAAGCGAGCAGCCGATAGAAGCACTGGTGCTTGACCCACCCCGAAACGGGGCAGAGGTTATTTGCCAAGCCGTGGGCCGCCACAAGATCCCCAAGATCGCCTATATTTCTTGTGATCCGGCAACGCTTGCCCGAGATGCGGCACATCTTGTGCATGCAGGTTACCGTATCAAGCAAGTAGCAGTAGCCGATATGTTCCTGCACACTGCACATATGGAAACGCTGATGCTGTTTGAATACGAGGGCTAGGTTGCCCATTGCATCAAGCCTCGGTGGCGGCTCGGCGAAGGCCGTCACCCAGAAAGGATGATATTGCCATGGTGAAAGTGCGTGAAGACCAACCGCTCACTCGAAGTGGAAAAGTGGACATACAACAATGGTTATCGCGCCTGCAAGAGGATGTGCGTCTACGTGAACCTGAGCGGCTACTGCAGGCCTGCGAACTGGCCGAGCAGCTAGAGCAAGAGGCCCCCAACACACACCGTGTGTGGCTTTCGCCAGGTTCCAGTTTTCGTATGGGTCTTGAGATGGCCGACATACTGGCCGAGCTGAAGCTTGATCAGTCGACTCTTGAAGCGGCAGTGCTGTATCGCGCGGTACGTGAAGGGCTGCTTAGCCTAGAGGCGGTGACCAAGCGGTTTGGCGATGAAGTCGCTAATCTGATTGATGGCGTGTTGCAAATGGCTGCCATCAGTTATCCACTAGCGCCGAACCACGGCATGAGCCAGCATAATCAGCAGGAAAACCTGCGCAAGATGCTGGTGAATATGGTGGGCGACGTACGCGTTGCGCTGATCAAAATTGCCGAACGCACCTGTGCACTGCGCCAAGTTAAAGACGCCCCCCGCGAAAAATGTCTGCAAGTCGCCCGTGAAGTGGCTGATATCTACGCACCGCTTGCCCACCGCCTGGGGATAGGCCAGATCAAATGGGAGCTGGAAGACCTCTCATTTCGCTACCTCCATGAAGATGACTACAAAGCGATTGCTAAGCTTCTGGCCGAAAAGCGCCTCGACCGCGACCGCTATATTCATGATGTGGTGGAAACCCTTAAAAGCTTGATGGAAGCGCAAAATATCCTGCGTTACGACGTGAGCGGTCGGGCCAAGCACATCTACTCCATCTGGCGCAAAATGAAGCGCAAACGGATCGACTTTTCCCAGGTTCACGACGTACGTGCGGTGCGCATTCTGGTACCAGAAGTCACCGACTGCTACACCGTGCTGGGAATTGTCCACTCGTGCTGGCACCACGTGCCCAATGAGTTTGATGACTATATTGCCAACCCGAAAAAAAATGGCTATCAGTCACTGCATACCGCCGTCATGGGGCCAGATAATAAAGTTATCGAGATTCAGATTCGCACCTTTGCGATGCACGATGAAGCAGAGCTGGGCGTGTGTGCCCACTGGCGATATAAAGGCCACGACACCAACGCGAAAAGCCGCAGCTACGAAGAGAAAATCGCCTGGCTGCGACAAGTGTTGGAGTGGCAGGACGAAGTCGGCGGTTTTGGCGATCTGCGCGAGGGACTTTCCAGCGATGTCGCACCCGACCGCATTTATGTATTTACCCCCGATGGCCACGTCATTGACCTGCCACGCATTGCGACACCGATCGATTTTGCCTACCGGGTGCACACGGAAATTGGCCACCGCTGCCGGGGCGCAAAGGTTAACGGGCGTATCGTACCGCTGACCTACAAACTTAAAACCGGCCAGCAAATCGAAATTTTGACGGCGACGAAGGGTGGCCCAAGCCGTGACTGGCTGAACCCCAGTTTAGGCTATGTGCGCACGTCCCGAGCGCGGGCTAAAATTCAAGCATGGTTTAAATACCAAGCTCGCGATCAGAACCTTGAGGAAGGGCGCGCCCTTTTCGAGCGCGAAATGCGCCGTCTGGATGTCGAGGGGCTAGACCTTGTACAGCTAGCCAAAGCGGTAAACTACCAAACGGCTGATGACATGTATGCAGCGCTTGGAGCAGGTGACCTGCGCATTGGGCAAGTACTTCATCAAGCGCAGCAGCTGTTTGGCGAAACTGACGACCAAGAGCAGCTTGACCGTTTACTGGCTAAGCCGCGCCGACAGCCCAGCAAAGCCACCCAAAGCGATATCACCGTACTAGGCGTCGGCAATTTAAAAACCAGCATGGCGAACTGCTGTCGCCCCGTGCCCGGCGAGCCAATTGTTGGCTTTATTACCCAAGGCCGTGGTGTCACCGTGCATCGCCAGGATTGTGCCAATATTCTTCAATTGCGCATGGATGAGCCCCAGCGCATTATCGAAGTAGAGTGGGGGGAGCGCGCCCACACCCACTATCCGGTAACGATTGAAATTCAGGCCTGGGACCGTTCAGGGCTGCTTCGCGATGTAACCGGGCTGCTTGGCAATGAAAAGGTGAATGTACTGGCGGTGAATACCCTCACGGATACGGATGAGGGCATTGCCAGGCTGCGTATCACCTTGGAAGTGGACGGTCTTGAGTCGCTAGGCCGGCTTTTCTCGCGGCTTCAGCAGCTACCTAACGTGACAGAAGTCCGCCGATTGCGTAACGCCGACCCTGAAAAGAGTGCCCGTAAAGGAGGGGCCTAATGCGCCACAATCTGGACGATTTGCTCACCTTGATGGCCGTTCTACGCGACGGCGATCAGGGCTGCCCATGGGATATTAAGCAGGATTGGGACAGTATTGTCCCCCATACCTTGGAAGAGGCCTACGAAGTAGCCGATGCCATCGAGCGCCGCGCCTTTGACGAACTCCCCGGCGAGCTAGGAGATCTACTGTTCCAGGTCGTTTACTACGCCCAGTTTGGTGCTGAGGAGCAGCGTTTCGACTTCCACGATATCGTTGATACGCTGACCGCCAAAATGCTGCGCCGTCATCCGCATGTGTTCCCAGACGGCACGCTGGCGTCCCGCCGCCCGCCGGGTGTCAGTGCCGATGATGTCAAAACCCAGCAGGTGAATAGCCGCTGGGAGGCGCTAAAGGCTGGCGAGCGCGCTGAGCGAGCCACCGAAGCGCCCTCTGTGCTAGATGATGTGCCCCGCACGCTGCCTGCGCTGAGCCGCGCGGCCAAGCTGTCTAAACGCGCTGCCCGCGTTGGTTTCGACTGGCCTGATGCTAGCGGCGTGCTGGCCAAAATTCGCGAAGAATTAGAGGAAGTTGAAGACGCGCTCGCAGCAGGCGATCAACAGCATGCCCAACTAGAGGTCGGCGATTTGTTGTTCGCGGTCACCAACCTAGCGCGCACGCTGGGCGCCGATCCAGAGCAGTGTCTGCGCAGTACCAACAGTAAGTTTGAGCGCCGCTTTCGCTACGTAGAAAGCGCGCTTGCCAAGGCTGAGTACTCGCTAAATGCCGCCTCGTTAGATGAGATGGAACATCACTGGCAAGCCGCCAAAGCCCAAGAACAGCGCTAACGTCACCACCTATCAACGCGACCCCGCAAGGAGGCCACGCCAATGAGTCATGATCTACACGAATCGCTACGCGATAACGTGCGTATTCTGGGCGACAGCTTAGGACGCACGATTGCCGATGATTTAGGCCAATCGTTTGTCGATAAGATTGAAACCATTCGTGCCCATGCCAAGCGGGGGCGCCAAAGCGACTCGCTCCAGCAGCGGCAGTTGATTGAGTACTTACGCCAGCTGCCAGAGCGGGACCTGCTGCCGGTCACCCGCGCGTTCAACCAGTTTTTGAATTTGGCGAATATTGCCGAGCAGCACTATCGGGCGCGATTTCGGCGTGTAGAGGATTATAAGCCCGGAACGCAGCCGGTATTAGGCGAGCTGTTAAACCGCGCTCAGCAGGCGGGTAATTCGCCCCGCAAGCTGGTCGAAACCCTCGCTAACATGCGCGTAGAGCTGGTGCTAACAGCACACCCAACGGAAGTTATTCGCCGCACGTTAATTCAAAAATACGATGCCATTGATGAGTGCTTAACCGCCATTGAAAGCTCGGAAGATTACCCCGAGCGCGGTGCCCGCGCCCAAGGGCGTTTGGAAGAGCTGATCAGCCAGGCCTGGCACACGGATGAGATTCGCCACGAACGGCCAACGCCGGTAGACGAAGCCAAATGGGGCTTTGCGGTGATTGAAAACTCCCTGTGGCAAGCGGTGCCGGACTTCCACCGTGATCTGGATAATCTCCTGCTGGATACCGCAGGGGAGCGTTTGCCGTTGGATGCAGCACCCATTCGCTACGCCTCCTGGATGGGCGGTGACCGCGACGGCAATCCAAATGTGACCGCGAAGGTCACCCGCGAAGTATTGCTGCTAGGTCGCTGGATGGCGGCTGACCTCTACCTACGCGACTTGGAGCAGTTGAAAACCGAACTCTCTATGTGGAAGGCCAATAGCGCGTTGAAGGCGGAGGCAGGCGACGTAGCAGAACCCTATCGCGAGGTGCTAAAACGCCTGCTGGCGCGAATGGAGGCAACGCGTGACTGGGCCAAAGCAGAGCTGGATGGGCGCAACTATGAAGGCGGGCCGATTATCGAAACCCGCGACCAGCTCTACTCCCCGCTGTTAGCCTGCTACCGCTCGCTGTGCGATGTTGGCCTGGATACCATTGCCAACGGCGCGCTGCTGGATACCCTGCGCCGCGTCGCGGTGTTTGGTGTCACACTGACCAAACTTGACCTGCGCCAAGAGGCAAGCCGCCATGCTCAGGTCATCGAAGAGTTGACCAGCGCGCTGGGCCTTGGCCACTACCGTGAATGGGATGAAGCGAAGCGCCAAGCCTTTCTACTTGATGAACTCGCCTCTCGGCGGCCGCTCATTCCGCGTCGCTGGGAGTGCTCTGCAGAGTCCCGTGAGGTGCTCGATACCTTTAAGGTCATTGCGCAAGAGCAGTCAGAGGCGCTGGGTACGTACATTATCTCCATGGCGGCAGAGCCTTCTGACGTGCTCACCGTTGCGCTGCTGATGAAAGAGGTCGGGGGGCAAGTAACACTTCCCATTGCGCCGCTGTTTGAAACGCTTAACGATTTGAATCATGCGGGTGATGTAATTGACCAGCTGCTGGCGATACCGGGCTACCGCGCGCTGATTGATGATCGCCAGGAAGTCATGATCGGGTACTCCGACTCAGCCAAGGATGCCGGACAGCTTGCCGCTGCCTGGGCACAGTACCGCGCCCAGGAAGCGTTGGTGAATGTGTGTGAGAAGCATGGCGTTGATCTGACGCTGTTCCATGGCCGTGGCGGCACCGTTGGTCGTGGTGGCGGTCCTGCTCATGCGGCGATTCTCTCCCAACCCCCAGGCTCGGTAAACGGTAGTCTGCGGGTGACTGAACAGGGCGAGATGATTCGCTTTAAGTTCGGCCAGCCCGATATTGCCCTGCGCTCCATGGAAATCTATGCCTGTGCGGTGCTAGAAGCCACGCTACTTCCGCCCCGCACGCCAGAACCGCATTGGCGGGAAGAGATGGATCAGTTGGCGAACGTTGCCCATGCCGCTTATGTGGGCGTGGTGCGTGAAGATCCAGATTTTGTGCCTTACTTCCGTGCTGTTACCCCGGAAGGCGCGCTAGGCAGGCTGCCGCTAGGCTCAAGGCCCACCAAGCGCCGCCAGGATGGCGGTGTGGAAACCCTGCGAGCGATACCGTGGATTTTTGCTTGGACACAGATTCGCTTAATGCTGCCCGCATGGCTGGGCAGCGGAGAAGCGTTTTCGCGGCGGCTAGAGCAGCCGGGTGGGCGCGATGTGCTACAAGAAATGCGCAATGAGTGGCCCTTCTTTGGCACCTACCTGGACATGCTTGAGATGCTATTGGCCAAGGCTGATGTAGCGATTGCCGCTTACTACGAGCACCGGCTTGTCGATGAGCCGTCGCTAAAAGCCCTGGGTAAAAAGCTGCGTGATCGCTTTGAGAAGCTTGAAGAGGCTGTGCTCGATATTCTGCAGCAGGAGAAGCTGCTGGAAAATACGCCGCTCATCCGTCAAGCGATTGATGTGCGCAACCCCTACATCGATCCGCTGCACGGCCTACAGGCCGAGCTTTTGCAGCGTAATCGCGATGCCGATGGGGCCATCAGCGCTGACCTTTCCCGTGCATTGATGGTTACCATGGCAGGCATTGCGGCCGGCTTGCGCAACACAGGCTAAGTTGACGTTTGTCTATCAGCGCCGTCACCGCTGGGTGGCGGCGCTTTTCTATATGTCTGTTGCGGAGGGTCGGAGCATGAATGCGCAAGCCCAAGACGTGTTGGCATTTTGGTTTCAGGAGTTGACGCCAGCCCAATGGTTCAAGAAAGACCCCAAGATGGATCAACAAATTGTTGAGCGCTTTAGCAATGTGGTGAGCAAAGCCGCCGCCTGTGAGTGCTTTGAGTGGCGGCGCTCGGCGCGTGGACGGCTGGCGGAAGTGATCGTACTGGATCAATTCTCGCGCAATATCTACCGCGACGATGCTCGCTCGTTTGCCTGCGACATGCTTGCATTGGCGCTGGCTCAGGAGGCGGTTGCCAGCGGGGCAGATCAGGCGCTCTCGGCGGTGGAGCGCAGTTTTCTCTATATGCCCTATATGCATAGCGAATCACCGGTCATTCATAGCATTGCTCTGCAGCTTTTCGACCAGCCGGGTCTGGAGAGTAATCTAGAGTTCGAGAAACGCCACAAAGCCATTATCGATCGCTTTGGGCGCTATCCGCATCGCAATGCGGTCTTGGGCCGAACCTCAACTCCGGAAGAGGTCGAATTCCTCAAGCAGCCCGGCTCCTCTTTTTAACGTTTATTTAGGCTATATGGCGTTTTATGTCGTTACGAAAATCTACTCGAATTAATAAATACATCAGCGAAAGCGGCCTCTGCTCCCGCCGGGAAGCAGACCGCTATGTTGAGCAGGGCAATGTGTGGATTAACGGCCGTCGGGCCACTACCGGAGATCAGGTCGTGGTAGGTGACCGGGTGAAGGTTAACGGTCAGGAGATTGAGCCACAGGAAGAGGAAGATTTAGTACTGATCGCGCTGAACAAGCCGGTGGGGATTGTCAGCACCACGGAGTCTGCAGAAAAAGACAATATCGTCGAGTTTGTGAAGCACGGCACGCGTATTTTTCCCATCGGGCGCCTGGATAAAGATTCTCAAGGGCTGATCTTTTTGACCAACAACGGTGACTTGGTTAATAAGATCCTGCGCGCCAACAATAACCATGAAAAAGAGTACGTGGTCACGGTCAACAAACCGATTACCGATGAGTTTATTGCCGGTATGCAGGGCGGCGTTCCGATTCTGGGGCAGATGACGAAAAAGTGTCAGGTGAGCAAAGAGTCGACATTTGTGTTCACTATTACCCTGGTACAAGGGCTGAATCGGCAAATTCGCCGTATGTGCGAGCACTTTGGCTATGAGGTAACGCAGCTGGTACGCACGCGCATCATGAACGTTTCGCTGAAAGGCTTGGCGCTAGGCGATTGGCGGGATTTAACGCCCAAAGAGATTGATACCATCATTCGCCTGACGGAAGCTTCTGATCCCGTACCCGAGAAAAAAAGGCCAGCCAGGCCCAACTACAGCGGTGGCGCTGGCTCAGGGGCTGGAAAAGCCAGAAAGCCTGCTGCTAAACGCGCTGCGGGTGGTACGCCGCCAGGGGCAAAAGCGGCTGGCAAGGCGCGCAAAAACCCCAAGGCAAAAGCGGCTGCACCGGGTAAACCTGCGGGCAGGGGAAAGCCAGCGATTAAAGCCAAGCCCGGTGGTAAACCCAGTGGTAAACCAAGTGGCAAGCCGGCTAAAGGCGCCCGTTCGGGTGGTAAGCCAGGCGCAGGCAAGCCCCCAACACGTCGCAAATAGTGCCCCTAAAAGGATAGAAGCGCATGAGCCAAACGGTGCTACTCATCGTGGCTATTTATGGGATAGCGAGCCTTACGACGTATGCCGTTTATGCCATTGATAAGCGGGCAGCGATTAAAAGACGCCGTCGCGTGAGTGAAAAAACGCTGCACTGGCTGGCGCTGATAGGGGGGTGGCCGGGGGCGTGGTGCGCACAGCAATGGCTGCGGCATAAGACCCAAAAAACGGCCTTTCGGCGTGTTTTTTGGGTCACGGTCACTCTGAATGTGGTGGCACTGTTCGGATTAGCCGCGTTTACGCCGCTGCGTTAGGGGCAAACAGGAAGTTGGCAATCAGCTCTTTACCGCCCTCGGTGGCAAACGACTCCGGGTGAAACTGAATGCCGTGAATCGGGTAGTCGCGGTGTTTCACGCCCATCAGCTCAAATTCACCCGCCGCCTGCCAGCGGCTGCGTTCAGCAAAGCGGTCGGCGGCGAGTGCACCCACCGTGGCGGTCACCTCCAGGCACTCCGGCAGGGTCGCCGCATCGGCAATCAGTGAGTGGTAGCGCATCACTTCAAGCTGGTCGGGCACGCCGTGAAACACCGAGCGGTTGTCGTGGTGGATGGGGCTGATTTTGCCATGCATTGGCAGCGGCGCTTTGACTACCTTGCCACCAAACACATGCACGATCCCCTGCATCCCTAAGCAAACCCCCAGTAGCGGCGTGGTTTTTCCCAGCTTCTCAATCACCTCGGCACAGACGCCAAAGTAACGCGGGTCATCCGGCGAGCCGGGGCCAGGCGAGATAATAATGCGATCCGGCGCCATGGCTTCAATCGCTTTAAAATCGATCTGGTTATTGCGCTTCACTATGATCTCAAAATGAGGCAGCTCGCCGCGATTCTTCTCCGTGGTCAGAATCTCACCAATAAACTGGTAAAGGTTGTAGGTGAATGAGTCGTAGTTATCGATGATCAGCACCTTCATGCGGGGCTCTCCGTTTCCGTATCCATAAAGGGGGCTAAGGCCTTGCGGGTGCCGGCAAATTTGCGGCGAATTTCCTCGTACTCATCCTCGGCGTTGCTGTCGTACACGTTGCCGCCGCAGGTTTGCACGTAGGCGCGTTCGCCGTTCACAAATACCGTACGAATGGGAATCGCAAAGGTGCAGTCGCCGTTAAACGAGAACTGGCCCACCGCGCCGCCGTAGGGGCCGCGCCCATCGGTTTCTAGGTCGTCGATAATCTTCATTGCTTCGATTTTAGGTGCGCCTGTCAGCGTACCCGCCGGGAAGTTGCTGGCCAGTGCGGTGAACATATCCTCACCTTCATCAATAATCCCAACAATTTCGCTAGAGATATGCTGAACGTGACTGAAGCGCTTGATATCCATCAGGCTGCGTACTTTGACCGTGCCGAACTGAGCCACTCGGCCAATGTCGTTGCGGTGCAGGTCCACAATCATATTGTGTTCGGCGATCTCTTTCGGGTCGTTGAGCAGCGCCCGGGCAAGCTGGGTATCTTCCTGGGGCGTTTGGCCGCGCAGGGTAGTGCCTGCTAACGGGAACGTCTCCATCTCCCCCTGGCGCAGGCGGAACAGCAGCTCAGGGCTTGCGCCAATCAGCTTCTGCTCGCCAAACTTCACGTAGTACATCTGCGGCGAAGGGTTAATGGTGCGCAGCTGGTCGTAAAGCGCCAGGGTATCGCCCTGAATGCGAAAGCGTTTTTTAAAGCCCACTTCGCACTGAAAAACTTTGCCATCGATGATGTCCTGTTTCACCTTGGCGACCGCTTCGGCATGTTCGGCTTTGCTCATGGTGTCGCCCAACGCGGTAATGTGCAGCGCGCCTGCGGGCTTGTCGTCGGCGTCGATCAGCGTCTGTAGAAACTCGTAACGGCTGTTGTCGTAGTAGAAGTAGGTGACTTCGCCTGTCATCTTGTCGAGGATCAAGCCGTCTTTATACAGCCCAAAGCGGAACGTATCGAAGTCTTCGCTAGCCTTCAGCGTCAGCGACGGCTCGAAGTACTGCATGGCGTCGTAACCTAAATAGCCGCTTAATCCGCCCGCGTACTTGCGCGAGATAATGTTCTGCGGGATCAGGCTACGTAGCAGCTCGTAGGGGTTGTCGCTGGGGTAGTGGTTGGTATCGCCGTCACGGCTTTCAATGGTCAGCGTGGTGCCATTGGCGTAGAGCGTGTACTCAGGGTCAAAGCCGATGATCGAGTGGCGCGCCATGTGGCTATCTTCGCCCAGCGACTCCAGCATGTAGCAGGTATCGAAGTGCCGCTCGATTTTTTGAAACAGGGCAAAGAAGTCGCAGTCCGCTGCAAGGGTAACGTAGTGAGGCTTGCGGGGCAGGGTGAACGGCTGGGGGCCTGCCGCAGCGGCCTTATCAGTGGTGCTCATAAGTGATCATTCCGTGAAGAGGCTAACATCGTCAGCGCGCGTGAACCGCGTGACACGGTCGCAATACCCACGCCGAGGGTTTCGGCAATTTTGCGGTGGGGCACGCCTTCGCGTAGCAGCTTAAAAATCTGTAGGCGTTTGCTGATTTCTTGGTATTCGGCGGGCGTTAACAGGCTAGCAAGCGCCTCGTGCATGGCCTCAGGCGAGTCAATGTTGAGCAAGTGACGCGCTAGTTCGGCTTGAAAATGATCATTTGAGGAAACGTTTGTAAACACTGTTAATCACCAAGCCGTTATTAATGTACTAGCGTACTAGTACATTAACAGCATGGGATAAAAGGTCAATGCCAAAACGATGGCAGCGCTATGTTTTTTTAATGCACGGGAGATTCGGCAAGCGGTTATTAAAAGGGCAAGTGTAGCGATGCGCTCAGCATATTGAGGTGGCTTAGGGTGGGGGCGTCGATACGTTCGTACTCAAGTCGGCTCACTAGCCGGTTAATGGTCATCGTTGCGCCGAAGCCTTGCAGTAAGGCAGTGCCACCGCTGTCGGCCAGGGGTTGGTCGGTTTCTCCACGCCACTCGGTAAAGCCGGATTTCGCGTAGATGCTAAACGCGCCCATTCTAACCCCTGCCACAAGGGCGCCACCTAAGCTGAGGGTATCCATAATGAGGGGGGAAACGCCGTTGGAAATGGGCACTTCTTCACTTTCGCGGTACGCAATTTCAGCGCCAATATCCAAACGCGGCAGCCGCTCTGGGCTGAAACCGGCGGTCAGTCGAAAACCCGTGGTGTAGGTATCTAAACTGTTTAAATCACTACCTTCCAATACCAAGCCATTGGCCAGTGTGATGAGTTCACTTTCGGTGGCGGTATAAGCCATCACGGGAGTGCTGTCGCTAGCAAGGCAGCTCATAAAGGGGAGCGTCGAGCCAAATGCACTATAGAGCAGGGTGCTTGCCAAGCGGTTCATTGGCGTTCCTCTGTCCTTTGACATGGAAGGTATCTTTACCAGCCTAGCAACGCGCGCTGATTTCTACCACGTTAATTGCGTTATTGGCCAAATTTTCTAGCAGGTTTTTCCCCATCTTTAAAAAGCGCTCGCCAAATACCCACTGCGGCGAAAGCACGGCTGTGTGCGGCGTTTGCTCTTTTTGTCGCTGACGCTGGCGCCACTCCAGAGCGGTACTACTCCAGTCTTCGCAACGTGAAAGCGTAAATCCTTCGGCCTCAAGCCGCTGGGTTAAATCAGCCAGGGTAAGTAGGTGCGAATGTTCCTGTGTTTCTGCCCAAGGCACCGGTAAGCGGAGGTTGGCAATGTTTTCGCCACTGACCACCTCGTGCATTACGAGCGTTCCGCCCGGGCGAAGTACGCGGCGGCACTGCGCCAGAACGCGGGCAGGGTCAGGCATGTTCATTAAGCTGTGTTGAAACAGGACGGCATCGAATGTGTGTTTTGGAAAGGGCAATGCGCAGGCATCTCCGGTAACACAGCGAAGGGGCGGGTTGGCCGAATGAAGTGATAAATCAGTCAGCGCTTGGTTTAGTACGTTAAAACGGTGGGTAATATCCAACCCGGTAATATGAAACCCCAGCGCTGCCCCTTGGCGCATTAGCCCGCCTAAGCCTGAGCCGATATCCAGCACGTGGGTATGGGTGTGCGCATCAAGCAAATTAAGCAGCTTTTTTGACGCGGCAATACCGCCGATATGCAGTTGGTCTAACGGGGCGAGCTGGTGCAGGGTCGCACCGTCAGGGTAGTAAGTACGAATCTGGGTAATAATATCGCCATCCCGCAGACCTTGTTGATAGTGCTCAGCGAGCGGCTGGTGGTTGGCCATGTCAGTGTCTCGTGATGGAAGAGGCGGTAGATAACGTAAAACGCCGACCGCTGGCCGGCGTTGATTAACAGAGCGCTGGGTAGTGATTATGTTTGATCTTCAAGCCCAAGCTCTTGGATAGAGATTTCGCGCATTTTGAATTTCTGAATTTTCCCCGTCACCGTCATGGGGAATTCATCGACGAATTTGAAGTAGCGCGGGATTTTAAAGTGGGTGATTTTGCCTTTGCAGTATTCACGCAGTTCTTCACCGGTGACGTCGCTTGCGCTGCTGTTGAGCTTCACCCAGGCAATTAACTCTTCGCCATATTTCTTATCCGGCACGCCGGTAACCTGTACTTCGGAGATTGCCGGGTGGGCGTATAGAAACTCCTCAATTTCTTTGGGGTAAACGTTCTCGCCACCGCGAATCACCATATCTTTAATGCGGCCAACAATTTGGATATAGCCCTCTTCGTCCATGGTGGCTAAGTCGCCGGTATGCATCCAGCCCGCCTCATCAATGGCTTCGGCAGTGGCTTTTTCGTTTTTCCAGTACTTGAGCATGACGCTGTAGCCACGGGTACACAGCTCGCCGATTTCGCTGCGGGGCAAAATACCGCCGTTGCCGGGATCGACAATTTTGCTTTCCAGATGGGGCTGGGTGCGGCCTACGGTAGAAACGCGTTTGTCGATGCTGTCGTTAGCGCCGGTTTGGGTAGATACAGGGCTTGTTTCGGTCATGCCGTAGGCGATCTGCACACCTTTCATGTTCATCTTGTCGATGACCTGCTTCATGATTTCAGCAGGGCAGATGGAACCCGCCATGATGCCGGTGCGTAGCGATGAGAAATCGGTGCTGGCAAAGTCCGGGTGCTCCAGCTCGGCGATAAACATGGTCGGTACGCCGTACAGCGCGGTAGCTTTTTGCTCGTGTACCGCTTTTAGCACCTTGCCAGGGTCGAAACCCTCATCCGGGTAAATCATCGCCGCGCCGTGGGTCATACAGCCCAGGTTACCCATCACCATGCCGAAGCAGTGGTAGAGGGGTACCGGGATGACCAAACGGTCTTCGCTGGTAAAGCCCATGCTTTCCGCCACAAAAAAGCCATTGTTCAGGATGTTGTGGTGGGAAAGTGTGGCGCCTTTCGGGAAGCCGGTAGTGCCCGAGGTGTACTGGATATTGATCGGGTCATCAAATTGCAGCGTGGCTTGTAAATCGTCGACGTCGGTTTGGCTGACCTTGCTGGCTTCATTAATGAAGTCGGCCCAGCGCCACATGCCGCTATGTTTTTCGCTGCTTAAGTTAATCACGCACTCAAGCTCTGGCAGCGTTTTTGACTGAAGCTGGCCTTCCGCGCTGCTGTTGAGCTCAGGAGCTAGCTCATAAAGCATGGCGGTGTAGTCGGAAGACTTGAAGCTATGGGCAGTGACTAGAAAACGAGCGCCCGACTGGTTCAGCGCGTACTCCAGCTCATGGGTGCGGTAGGAAGGGTTGATGTTGACCAGAATAGCGCCAAGTTTGGCGGTGGCGAACTGGGTCAGCGTCCACTCGCTGCAGTTAGGCGCCCAAATGGCAACGCGGTCACCTTTTTTAACGCCAATCGCCAGCAGGGCTCGGGCGCAGCGGTTTACCTCTTCCTGAAGCTGGCGATAGCTCCAGTGGATGTTCTGATGCAGCGCAATCAGCGCGTCGTTATCCGGGTACTGTTCAGCGATTTGGTCAAATTTATCGCCAATGGTCATGCCCAGCAGCGGTTTATCGGCGGTGCTGCTGGTGTAACTGGGTAGGGTAAGAGCAGGTGATGCCATAATGTGTCTCTCCGATGTCTTTTTTTTATCTAAACGGGACGTCAGGCGGTACTTATTTATTATTGGACGGTTATTGGCGGCTAATGCCTTTTGCGAGAGCGACCTTTGCGCTTGGCTTGCGGCCTAACTCGTTGGTAATCCAGTAGCCGGTGTCGATCACCGCCTGAAGGTTGATGCCGGTGTTAATCCCCAGGCCTTCAAGTAAATAGAGTACGTCTTCGGTGGCCACATTGCCGGATGCGCCTTTAGCGTAAGGGCAGCCGCCAAGGCCTGCGATGGCGGCGTCAATTACGCTGACTCCTTCCTCCAGCACGGCATATAAGTTAGCCAGGGCCATGCCATAGGTGTCGTGGAAGTGGGCGGCCAAGTGCTCAATAGGCACTTGCTGGCGGGTGGCTTCGATCATTCGCTTAGCCGCAAGCGGCGTGCCCACGCCGATGGTATCGCCCAAGGAGATTTCATAGCAGCCCATCTCATAAAGCGCCTTGGCCACCTCGGCCACTTTTTGGGGCGAGATATCGCCTTCATAAGGGCAGCCCAGCACGCAGGAGACATAGCCGCGTACTCGAACGCCTGCCTCATTGGCCCGTGCGAGCACGGGTTCAAAGCGCTCAAGGGATTCAGCAATTGAGCAGTTGATGTTCTTTTGCGAGAACGCTTCGGAGGCGGCGCCAAACACCGCGACTTCCTCAACGCCCGCTGCCAGTGCGCCTTCCAAGCCTTTTAGGTTAGGCGTGAGTGCTGAGTAAACCACGCCGGGTTGGCGAGCAATGCCGTTCATAACGTCGGTGGCATCGCCCATTTGCGGCACCCACTTAGGCGAGACAAAGCTAGCGGCCTCAATATGGGTGAGGCCAGCGTTGGCTAGCCGTTCGATCAGTTCGATCTTGGTAGCGGTGGGCACCAGAGTGCCCGGTTCATTTTGCAGGCCGTCGCGGGGGGCCATTTCAAACAGCTTAATTGACGTTGGCAGTGCCATAGTTCTGTTCCTATTCGCTGGGGGCGAAGTCGAGCAATACATCGCCCTGGCTCACGGTATCGCCGGCCTGGAAATGGAATGACTCGACGCTGCCATCGGCCGGTGCGGTCATGGTGTGTTCCATCTTCATGGCTTCCATCACCATCAGCGGCATGCCTTTCTCAACCGCTGCGCCGGGTTCAACCAGTAGTGCTACCACGGTGCCGTTCATCGGGGCGGTCAGGGTTGATTCCGCCTCATGGTGGCCGTGGTCGATGGCGTCAATGCGGCGCCAGAACAGGCGCGTTTCGCCGCTTGGTTCTGCCATCACCACAACATGCCCATCGCGGCGCGCTTGAAGGCGGCGACGGTGGCCGTTTAGCGTGACGGCAACGGCATCCCCCGTCAGCGATTGGAGGCTAGCGGTGAGCGTTTCATCACCAATGGTGAGGTTCCAAAGCGATTCGCCGCTCTCGCGCTTACCTTCCACAATCACCACCGCTTCGTCGCTGTCTGCCGCCTGAGCACTTGCCGGGTCACACAGCGCAATGCGGATGGTATGCGGGGCATTCAAACGGAAGCCGTCATGACGATCCCAGGGAGAATCACTTTCACACTCCTGCGCCAGCTGGTTTAAACCAATCAACGCAGCGCTGGCGTAGGCCTCGGTAGAGTAACTGCGCGGGGCAAATAGCGTGGCTTCGTTGCGCTCGATAAAGCGCGTGTCCAGCTCGACATTTTTAAAGCCAGGGTGATTGGCAAGGCGCTGCAGGAACGCGCGATTCGTCACCACACCCTGGACATCCAGCGCGGCTAAAGCGCGGTTCAAGGTGGCAAGCGCAGCGTCACGGTCAGGGCCGTGAACAATCAGCTTGGCCAGCATGGGGTCGTAGTGCATGGAAACGTTGTCGCCACTCTCTACGCCGCTGTCTAAACGTACTTGGTCGCGGTCTAGCCCTGCGCCCTCTAAATCCAGTGCAAAGCGAGTGAGCAGGCCGGTGGCGGGCAGGAAGTCCTGCTCTGGGTCTTCGGCGTAAATCCGCGCTTCAAAGCTGTGGCCCGTGATGGTTAGCTCGTCTTGGGTGCAGGGGAGTGGCTCGCCCATTGCCACGCGCAGCTGCCATTCAACCAAGTCCTGGCCGGTGATCATTTCAGTAACGGGGTGCTCAACCTGCAGGCGGGTGTTCATCTCCATGAAGTAGAACGAGCCGTCAATATCTAACAGGAACTCAACGGTACCCGCGCCTACATAGCCAATCTCTTTGGCGGCGCGAACGGCGGCATCGCCCATGGCTTGGCGCAGCTCCAACGTCATGCCGGGGGCCGGAGCTTCCTCAATGACTTTTTGATGGCGGCGCTGAACGCTGCAGTCACGCTCGAAGAGGTAAACGCCGTTACCATGGCGATCGCAGAACACCTGGACTTCCACATGGCGGGGCTGCACTAGATACTTCTCAATGAGCATGCGGTCGTCGCCAAAGGCCGCCTTGGACTCCCGGCGGCAGCCGTCGAGTGCTGCTTTGAACCCTTCGCCGCTCTCTACAACACGCATGCCTTTACCACCGCCACCGGCGCTGGCTTTGAGCATCACGGGGTAGCCGATTTTGTCGGCCTCGGCGCGCAGCAGGTCATCGTCCTGATCATCGCCATGGTAGCCCGGCACCAAGGGCACGCCTGCGTTTGCCATGCGTGCTTTGGCGGCAGATTTGTCGCCCATGGCGGCAATCGCGGAGGCGGGTGGGCCAACAAAGGTAATGCCTGCCTGTTCAAGCGCTTTTACGAAGCCACCGTTTTCCGATAGAAAACCGTAGCCGGGGTGAATTGCGCCTGTGCCGGTACGCTTGGCAGCTTCAATCACCGCATCAACATTCAAATAGCTTTCGCGGGCGGCGGCGGGGCCTAAACGCACGGCTTCATCGGCTTCGCGCACATGGCGGGCAGTGGCGTCGGCATCTGAATAAACAGCGACAGTTTTAAGCCCCATCCGGCGGGCAGTGCGCATCACTCGGCAGGCAATTTCGCCGCGGTTAGCCACCAGCAGGGTATCGAACGTGTGTGTCTGAGCGTTGTTTTCAAGCGTCATGAGCGTGGCTCCGCAGCGTTGTTCTGTTCTTGAAGGCTGGACGGTTGCGTCCAGGCGGGGCGGCGCTTTTCAAAAAAGCTGGATAAGCCCTCTTGTCCCTCTTGGCTCACCCGTAATTTAGCGATGACCTGGCAGGTGTGTTCACGTGTGGCGTCAGCATCTGGCGCTTGTGCAACGCTTGCCAGCAGGGCTTTGGTGGCGCGTTGTGCTTGGGGCGAGCCGGCTAGCAGAGTTTCCAGCATAGCGTCTACTTCGGTATCTAGCGCCTCATGTTCCACCACCTTATGCGCTAAACCCAGCGCCAGCGCTATTTCGGCGTCTATGACCTCTGCCGTTAAAGCGTAGCGGCGCATTTGGCGCTCGCCCAGCGCACGCTGCACGTAAGGGCTGATGACGGCAGGCGAGAGGCCAATTTTGACTTCTGAGAGGCAGAATTTTGCCTTTCCTGACGCGATGACCACATCGCAACAGGCAGCTAACCCTACCGCACCGCCAAAGGCGGCACCCTGCACTCGGCACACCGTGGGGCAGGGCAGGGTATCCAGGCCATGCATTAAGGCTGACAGCTTGCGGGAGTCAGCGAGATTATCTTCTAAGTCGTAATCGACCATACGCTTCATCCAGTTCAGGTCAGCGCCTGCGGAGAAGCTTTTTCCCTCAGAACCGAGTACGACTGCCCGAACATCGCCAGCATTGGCCAGTTGATGCAGTTTTTCAAGGTGCGCATTGAGTTCGGCAATCAAGCTGTCGTCGAAGGCGTTATGCACCTCTGGGCGGTTTAGGGTCAGGCGCGCGATGCCGTTTTCAATCAGTAGGGTTGAGTAAGCCATGGTATTTGCCCCTTACATCCGGAACACGCCGAAGCGCGTCTCTTCGACTTCAGCATTCATCGCGGCCGCGAGCGAAAGTCCCAGCACATCGCGAGTTTGCAGCGGGTCGATAACGCCGTCATCCCACAGACGGGCGCTGGCATAGTAAGGGTGGCCCTGGTGCTCGTACTGATCGCGGGTGGGCTGTTTGAATGCCTCTTCTTCCTCTTTGGTCCACTCGCGCCCTTCGCGTTCATGTTGCTCGCGCTTCACCTGAGAAAGTACGCCTGCTGCCTGCTCGCCACCCATCACCGAAATACGCGCATTGGGCCACATAAACAGCAGGTTGGGATCGTAGGCGCGGCCGCACATGCCGTAGTTACCCGCGCCGAAGCTGCCGCCAATGAGCACTGTGAACTTAGGTACTTTGGCGCAGGCCACGGCGGTTACCAGCTTGGCGCCGTGCTTGGCGATGCCTTCGTGCTCATATTTAGAGCCGACCATAAAGCCGGTAATGTTCTGCAGGAACACCAGCGGGATCTTGCGCTGGGCGCACAGCTCAATAAAGTGAGCACCTTTGACGGCGCTTTCAGAGAACAGCACGCCGTTGTTGGCCACAATGCCTACTGGGTAGCCGTGGATATGGGCAAAGCCGGTCACCAACGTGTCGCCGTAGTAGCGTTTGAACTCGTCAAAGTCAGAATCATCGACCACACGGCCAATCACTTCGCGCACGTCGTAGGGTTTTTTAAGGTCGGTACCCACAATGCCGTAAAGCTCGGCGGGGTCGAGCTTGGGTGGTTTTGGCGCCTGCATGGCTAATTTGCCACGCTTTTGCCAGTTCAGACGCGATACACAGGCGCGGGCGAGCTGCAGCGCGTGGGCGTCGTTTTCGGCGTAGTGGTCGGCAACCCCACTGACTTTGGCGTGCACATCGGCGCCGCCCAAGTCTTCGGCGCTGATACTTTCGCCGGTGGCAGCTTTTACCAACGGCGGGCCGCCTAGGAAAATCGTGCCCTGCTCTTTAACGATGATGGATTCGTCCGCCATAGCAGGTACGTAAGCACCCCCTGCGGTACAGGAGCCCATCACCACGGCAATTTGTGGAATGCCTTCTGCCGACATAGTGGCTTGGTTGTAGAAAATGCGCCCGAAGTGGTCGCGGTCGGGGAACACCTCGTCCTGGCGGGGCAGGAAAGCACCGCCAGAATCGACTAAGTAGATGCACGGAAGGCGGTGCTTGCGGGCAATTTCCTGAGCGCGCAGGTGTTTTTTCACCGTTAGCGGAAAATACGTGCCGCCTTTTACCGTGGCATCGTTAGCCACAATCACGCACTCAACGCCAGATACCCGGCCAATGCCCGTTACTACGCCTGCTGCGGGTACGTCACTATCGTAAACGTGATGGGCTGCCAGGGCGGAAAACTCTAAAAAGGGCGAGCCTTCGTCAATTAAGTGGTCGATGCGATCACGCACGAATAACTTGCCGCGGCTTTCGTGGCGCTCACGAGCTTTAGGGCCACCGCCTTGGGCGACGGCGGCGGTTAACTCGCGTAGCTTGGAAACTTCCGCCAGCATTGAGGCCGCGTTGGTTTGAAAGACATCGCTGCGGGGATTGATCTGTGTAGAGAGTGTGCTCATGGCGCGGCCCTTACTTTGTTTCGGTGAAGAGTTCGCGGCCAATCAGCATCCGGCGAATTTCGCTGGTGCCCGCGCCAATTTCATACAGCTTCGCGTCGCGCAGCAGGCGTCCGGTGGGATACTCGTTGATATAACCGTTACCACCGAGTAGCTGAATAGAATCCAGGGCGACTTGGGTGGCTTTTTCGGCACAGTATAGAATCACCCCAGCGGCGTCTTTGCGCGACGTTTGGCCGCGATCGCAAGCACCTGCGACGGCGTATAAGTAGGCGCGGCACGCATTCAGCGTGGTGTACATATCGGCCACTTTGCCCTGCACGAGTTGGAACTCACCAATGGATTGGTTGAACTGCTTACGCTCATGGATATAGGGCATCACCACGTCCATGGCGGCTTGCATAATACCGATGGGGCCAGCGGCTAGAACGGCGCGTTCGTAGTCCAAACCGCTCATCAGTACGCGCACGCCTTTGCCGACGTCACCCAGTATGTTTTCGGCGGGTACACGGCAATCCTGGAACACTAGTTCGCAGGTGTTGGAGCCACGCATGCCCAGCTTGTCGAGTTTCTGCGCGGTCGAGAAGCCTTCCATGCCCTTTTCGATAATAAACGCGGTAATGCCTTTAGAGCCCGCGTCTGGGTCGGTTTTGGCGTACACCACCAGCACATCCGCATCAGGACCGTTGGTGATCCACATCTTATTGCCGTTAAGGATGTAGTGATCGCCATCTTGTTTTGCGCGCAGCTGCATGGAGACGACATCGGAACCTGCGCCCGGCTCGGACATTGCCAGCGCGCCTACGTGGTCGCCGCTGATCAACTTGGGCAGGTATTTCTCTTTTTGTGCAGCGGTGGCGTTAATCTTGAGCTGGTTGACGCACAGGTTGGAGTGCGCGCCGTAGGAGAGTGCGACCGAGGCGCTGGCGCGCGAAATTTCTTCCATAGCGATGCAGTGAGCTAGGTAGCCCATGCCACTACCGCCATCCTCTTCAGACACGGTAATACCCAGCAGGCCCATATCGCCAAACTTTTTCCAAAGGTCGTTAGGAAATTCGTTGGTGCGGTCGATTTCGGCAGCGCGGGGAGCAATTTCACTCGCGGCAAAGGCGTTGACCTGCTCGCGCAGCATGTTCAGTTCGTCGTCCAGGCCAAAATTAAGTTCTGAATAGTGTGAAAACATGGTCAATTACCTTGTGGTTGTTAATGGATGCTTTTCGTTCAGTTCTTCAAGTGCTTGTCGGCAGCGAATTTCGGCACTTTCAAGCTCAAGCTGCACCATGGTGATGTCTTTCATTTGTTGTTCGAGGGCGGCGCGGCGCTCTCCAATCTTGCTTAACATCAGGTGCAGCTGTTTTTCGCTGCCGCTACGGGTTTCATCCCACAGCTCGAAAAGTTCCCGAATTTCAGCGAGGGAAAATCCCAGGCGTTTGCCGCGTAGCGTTAGTTTCAGCCGGACACGATCTTTACTGCTGTATATGCGTGTTTGTCCCCGGCGGGCGGGGTGTAAAAGCTCTTGGTCTTCATAAAAGCGAATACTGCGCGTGGTGACATCGAACTCGCTGGCCAGCTCACTGATCGAGTAGGTTTTGCTCATTATCATGGTTCTCGTCAATAGGGGGATGTCCCTATGGAACACTGACCATGAGGCTAAAACAAGTTTACGTTAACGTAAAGCTGATATTGCTTTGCGTCGATAACCGTTGAATTTATTTAAGTGTATGAAAAATATAATTTTAAAGAGTTGTTGGTAGAGGTAACTTAGCCTGCGTAGACCAAAGTTGTAATTGTAATACCCTGCAAGTGATTGCTAGTTTGCACCTACACCTTACGTTCAGGTAAGGGTGCGTCGCCGGCTAACGATTTTCCGCTCCAGAGTAAACTGGCTGGTGCAAAGTCAGCACAAGAACAACAAGAGGCTTACCACTTCATGCGTGCAGACGATGTCAATAAGGGGCCAGTGCTCGAAACGCGAGGGCTGACCAAAGAGTTCCGCGGCTTTACCGCCGTTGATGATGTGAACCTTCAAGTCCAAGAAGGGCATATTCACGCCCTTATCGGGCCTAACGGTGCAGGTAAAACAACCGTTTTTAACCTGTTAACCAAGTTTTTACCGCCTACTCGCGGTGAGATCCTCTATCGCGGCAAACCTATCACCAGTAAAAAGTCCAACGAGATAGCCCAGCTTGGCTTAGTGCGCTCGTTTCAGATTTCGGCCGTGTTTGCCCACATGACCGCGCTAGAAAACGTTCGTGTTGCCCTGCAGCGCCAGTTGGGCACTTCTTTTCACTTTTGGAAGTCGGAAAAGTCGCTCGACCATCTTAACGATCGCGCCATCGAGCTGTTGGAAGAAGTGGGCTTAAGAGAGTACGCCGACACCTTAACGGTAGAAATGCCTTACGGCCGCAAACGTGCCTTGGAAGTGGCCACGACGCTAGCGCTTGACCCCAAAATGATGCTGCTGGATGAACCTACCCAGGGCATGGGCGCTGAAGATGTTGACCGCATCGTGGCGCTGATTAAGCGTGTCTCACAAGGACGCACGGTATTGATGGTGGAACACAACTTAAGCGTGGTAAGCCGGTTATGTGACCGCATTACTGTTCTAGCGCGTGGCGCCGTGTTAGCAGAAGGCGACTATGACGAGGTTTCCCGCAACCCGCTGGTGCGTGAGGCTTACATGGGTAGTGAAGCTGCTGAAGAGGAGGCTGCTGTATGAATACTGCCGAGGCGTATGAGTCACACGAAGCGTCCGATTCGCAGACATTGGAAATGTTGCGGGTAAATGATCTGCATGCTTTTTACGGCGAATCGCATATTCTGCACGGCGTGAATTTTGATGTTAAACGTGGCGAGTTGGTGACCCTATTAGGTCGAAATGGCGCAGGGCGCAGCACTACCCTTAAAGCCATTATGAATATGGTGGGACGACGCACCGGCTCTATCGTCATTAACGGTAACGAAACGCTGCGTATGAAGCCGCACCATATTCCTCGGCTGGGTATTGGTTACTGCCCGGAAGAGCGGGGGATTTTTGCAAGTTTGGATGTACACGAAAATCTATTGCTACCGCCCACCGTGCGCTCAGGCGGCATGAGCCTAGATGAAATCTATGGCATGTTCCCCAATTTGTATGAGCGCCGAAAAAGCCAGGGGACGCGGCTTTCAGGCGGTGAGCAGCAGATGTTGGCCATGGCGCGTATTTTGCGCACCGGGGCTAGGTTATTGCTGCTTGATGAAATTACCGAGGGGTTGGCACCGGTTATCGTGCAGAAATTAGCTGAGGTGTTAATCCAGTTGAAAGAGCGCGGTATGACCATTGTGCTGGTGGAGCAGAACTTCCGCTTTGCGGCCCCTTTAGCGGATCGCCACTTCGTGATGGATCATGGTCAGATTGTGGAAGAGATCACCGCGGCACAGCTGCCATCTCGCCGTGATCATCTCAACAGTATGTTGGGGGTGTAGCAACGACCGAAGCTGGGGGGTTAACAACCACCGAGATTAATAACGCAGTACTTAAAAAAACAGTACTTAAAAAACGGTACTAAAAACGCTGAACGCTCTATAAAACACTTAATAACGTCGTAACACAAAAACAAAGGCCTTAAGGGCCAGGAGACGAACATGACCTTCATGAAAAAAACGCTGACCGCCAGCATCGCTGTTGCCGCTGCTTCCACCATGGCTATTTCAACCGCTCAGGCTGACATGAGCGATGGTGAAGTTCGCATTGGTTATCTGGCAGATATGTCAGGTACGTATCGTGACCTTGCCGGGCCAGGTGGGCAAACGGCTATGGAAATGGCCGTGGCAGATTTTGGTGGCAGTGTTAATGGCGCCCCCATTGTTATTTTTAGTGCGGATGACCGTAACAGCGCAGACGTGGGTGCGAACACGGTACGCGAATGGATTGATCAGCGTAACGTGGATATGGTGGGCGGCCTTGTGGCGTCTTCGGTCACTATCGCGGTTACCCGTGTGCTTGAAGAGAACAACGGCCTGGGCATCGTATCCGGCTCTGCGGCGTCAAGCATTACCAATGAACACTGCACGCCAAACCACATTCACTGGGTGTATGACACTTACCCGCTGGCCAACGGTACCGCACAAGCCGTTGTAGAACAGGGCGGCGACACGTGGTTCATGCTGACCGCAGACTACGCCTTCGGCCACGCGCTTGAGGGTGACGTAACACGCGTCGTAGAAGAGAGTGGTGGTGAAGTAGTGGGCGGCGTTCGCCATCCGTTCCCCACTAGCGATTTCTCTTCTTACATTCTCCAGGCGCAAGGCTCTGGAGCCAAAATTGTGGGTCTGGCTAACGCAGGTGCGGATACCGTCAACGCGATCACCACGGCTAGCCAGTTCGGTCTTGTTCAAAGCGGTCAGCAGTTAGCGGGTCTGCTTATCTTCCTAAATGACGTTCACGCCCTAGGCCTGGAAGCTACCCAAGGCCTGCTGCTTACCACTGGCTGGTACTGGGACATGGATGAAGAGGCCCGTGCGTGGTCTGAGCGTTACTACGAAGAGATGGGCCGTATGCCGACGATGGTGCAAGCGGGTATCTATTCCAGCACCATGCACTACCTAAAAGCCGTAGAAGCAGCGGGTACCGATGACCCTGAAGTGGTACGTGCCCAGATGGCAGAAATGCCCGTTGATGACTTCTTTGCCCGCAACGGCACCATTCGTGAAGATGGCCGCATGATTCACGATATGTACCTGGCCCAGGTGAAAACACCGGAAGAGTCTACCGGTGAGTGGGATCTCTATGAAATCCTCAGCACCATTCCCGCCGAAGAAGCCTACCGTCCGCTTTCCGAGAGTCAGTGCAAGCTGGTTCAAAACTAAAACGGGTCTAGAAACGTTTGAAAGCATAGGGCCTATGGCAGCGATTCAGGCTTAGCCATTCACAGCCTTGAAGCGTTATTACATAAGCAATACCCACGGGTGGCAGCAGGTGCTGCTACCCGCTTGGCGGCGAGGAGAGTCATACCATGACGATGATATTCGGCGTGCCACTGGCCGTGTTTATGGGCCAGCTAACGCTTGGGCTTGTGAACGGTGCCTTTTACGCACTGCTTAGTTTGGGCCTGGCGGTCATCTTCGGCCTACTGAAGATCGTCAACTTTGCCCATGGGGCACAATACATGCTGGGGGCCTTCGCCGCGCTGTTAGGCTTTCGCTACTTAGGCATTAACTACTGGTTAGCACTGCTCTTGGTGCCGCTGGTGGTCGGTGGTTTTGGCATGTTGATGGAGCGCTTCTTGCTGCGTCGTATTGCCCATTTGGATCACCTTTACGGGCTACTGCTAACGTTCGGGTTAGCGCTGATTTTTGAAGGCACGCTGGTCAACTTCTTCGGGGTTTCCGGCGCGCGTTATGCCACTCCAGAGGTACTTCAAGGGGGGCTTAACCTTGGCTTTATGTTCCTGCCTACTTACCGCGCCTGGGTACTGGTAGCGGCGTTGGCAATGTGTCTATTCACCTGGTTCATGATTGAGCGCACTCGCTTGGGCGCCTATCTACGGGCGGGTACAGAAAACTCCCAGCTTATGCAGGCATTTGGGGTTAACGTACCGCTGCTAATTACCCTTACCTATGGCTTTGGTGTTGCACTGGCTGCGTTTGCGGGCGTTCTGGCAGCTCCGCTATACCCGGTTTCACCTACCATGGGCTCAAGCCTACTGATTGTGGTGTTTGCCGTGGTGGTTATCGGGGGAATGGGCTCCATTCTGGGGGCGATTCTTACCGGCTTAGGCATGGGGGTTATCGAAGGCTTAACCAAAGTGTATTACCCGGAAGCCTCTAATACCGTGATCTTCCTGGTGATGATATTAGTGCTCATGTTACGCCCCGCTGGGCTGTTCGGTAAGGAGGCTTAACCATGGCAGATTCTCAAACAATCAAAGCACCCTCTGCGGTGTTGGAACGCCAAAAACGTGCCAATATGCGCCGCAACCTCTTCTACATAGCGCTTGTTGCAGTGGGTCTGGTGGCGCCTTTCTTAGCCTACCCAGTGTTCCTCATGAAGGTTCTCTGCTTTGCACTATTTGCTAGCGCCTTTAACTTGCTGCTGGGGTATGCGGGACTACTCTCGTTTGGGCATGCCGCGTTTCTCGCGACGGGTGGCTATATTACCGGCTACTTACTGGCAAGTTACCCAGGCTTAACGCCCGAGCTGGGCATTATCGGCGGTACCCTGATGGCTACGGTGTTAGGGCTGCTATTTGGCCTGCTGGCTATCCGTCGCCAGGGTATCTACTTCGCCATGGTGACGCTGGCGCTAGCGCAGCTTGTCTACTTCATGTTTGTACAGGCGCCCTTTACCGGTGGTGAAGACGGCTTACACGGCGTGCCACGGGGTGAACTGTTCGGCATCATCAGCCTGAGTAGTAACTTGGCGATGTACTACTTCGTGTTTGCGATCTTCTTATTCGGCTTTGCGCTTATCCAGCGGACCGTGCATTCGCCCTTTGGGCAGGTGCTGAAGGCGATTCGTGAAAACGAACCCCGTGCGGTCTCGTTAGGCTACAACGTTGATGCCTACAAACTGTTGGCCTTTGTACTCTCTGCTGCTGTCGCTGGGTTAGCGGGCTCCACCAAAACCGTGGTGTTCCAGCTGGCTTCATTAACCGATGCCCACTGGCACATGTCGGGTGAAGTGATTCTGATGACGCTGCTAGGTGGGGTAGGAACATTGCTTGGGCCTCTTATGGGTGCAGGGATTGTGGTTAGCCTGCAGCACATTTTGGCGCAGTCGCCGTTGGGTAACTGGGTAAGCGTTATTCTTGGCATTATCTTTGTGATCTGTGTGCTTAGTTTCCGCAGCGGCATTGTGGGCGAGCTAGATAAAATGTATCGCAAAAACTTTAAGTAATGGGTTAAACCGAGTCTGTCCGTTGGGTGCCAAATGGCACCCTTTTTTTGTCCTTAACATACGTCTAGTCCAAAGGTAGTGGGGCTAAGCGGTTGCGTAGGTTAAGGTAAAAATATAAGTTAACGTAAACGTCAACATGGCTAGTGACGATAACCGTCAACTACGACATTCGCTAACAACGACAAATAGCAGAGCCTGTGCCGCCTGACGCTAAACAGTGCGTTTTGCAGCCACGCTTATGCGGAGGAACGTCATGAATTTTGAGCTAAGCGAAGACCAAATTGCCTTTTCTGATATGGCACGGGCTTTTGCCCAAAACGAGTTAGAACCCCACGCAGCAGAGTGGGATGCAGAATCCTTTTTCCCCGTGGATGTTATTCGTAAAGCAGGCGAGTTAGGTTTCTGTTCGCTCTACGCGCCGGAAAGCGTAGGCGGGCTGGGTCTTTCGCGTCTGGATGCGAGCATTATTTTTGAACAGCTCTCTATGGGCTGCACTTCAACCACTGCTTATCTCACCATTCATAACATGGTGACGTGGATGCTGGCTGATTTCGGCACGCCGGAAGCGGTAGCCACGTGGGGCGAAAAACTGGCCACCGGCGAGCTGCTGGGCTCTTACTGCTTAACCGAACCCAATTCAGGCTCTGATGCGGCCTCGCTTAAAACCACAGCCAAACGTGATGGCGATGATTACGTCCTCAATGGCAGTAAGATGTTTATCTCCGGGGCGGGCAGCACCGACTTTTTAGTGGTGATGGCGCGTACCGGGGGTGAAGGCCCCAGCGGCGTTTCCGCCTTTGCGGTTGATGCGAAAACAAGCGGCATTAGCTATGGACGCAAAGAGGACAAAATGGGTTGGAACAGCCAGCCAACCCGAATGATTACCTTTGAAGATGTGCGCGTGCCTGCTAACCACCTGCTGGGTAACGAAGGCGACGGCTTCAAAATTGCCATGAAGGGGTTAGATGGTGGGCGTATCAATATCGCTACCTGCTCAATCGGTACCGCCCAGCAGGCGATCAACAAAGCCCGTGACTATATGCTGGAGCGTAAGCAATTTGGTAAGCGCTTAGCAGACTTCCAAGCGCTTCAGTTCCGTATGGCCGATATGGTGACGGAGCTTGTCGCCGCTCGCCAGTTAGTACGCATGGCCGCCACCAAGTTAGATGCAGGTCACCCGGATGCAAGCACCTACTGCGCCATGGCTAAACGGTTTGCGACGGATGTGGGCTTTAAGGTGTGCGACGAGGCGCTACAGATGTACGGCGGTAACGGCTATATCAAAGAGTACCCGATGGAACGCTACGTGCGTGATACCCGCGTGCACCGCATTTTGGAAGGTACCAACGAAATTATGCGACTGATTATTTCCCGCCGCGTGCTCTCTGATAGTGCTTCAGAGCTATAGTTAGCCACCAGCGCAGCCAACCACAAGGACAATGGAATGAGTAGCGTACTGTTTGCTGAACACGCCACCCAAGATGGCCATGTTATTGGCGAGATCACGCTTAACGCCGAGCGTTCGCTGAATGCCCTGACGTTAGAGATGATTGAAGAGATGCTGCCACGCTTGAAAGCGTGGCAAACCGACAAGCGCATTGTCGCGGTGCTGCTGGATAGCGTGGGTGAAAAAGCGTTTTGCGCCGGTGGCGATGTTGTCAATCTGTACAAAGCGATTAAAGGAGATGGCGAGCCAGACTTCCCTGAACGTTTCTTTGAGAACGAGTACCGTCTTGACTACCTGTTACATACCTACCCCAAGCCCGTTATTTGCTGGGGCAGTGGTATTGTGATGGGCGGAGGAATGGGACTGCTGAGCGGCAGCAGCCACCGAATTGTGACGGAAACTTCCCGGCTTGCGATGCCGGAAGTCACTATCGGCCTTTATCCGGACGTAGGGGCAAGCTGGTTTCTAAACCGCCTGCCGAATGGCACCGGCCGCTTTTTAGCCATGACCGGCAGCCAAATTAACGCACCGGATGCGGTTCATCTTGGCCTTGCGGACCGCGCCATTGCTAGCCACTACCGCACAGACCTGGCTCAAAAACTAATCGACGCCACCTGGGGAGAAGGAGAGCAAACCGACGCCCACGGTGTTGTCAACCGCATACTGCGCGAATTTGAGCAGGCGTCTCAAGGCGTATTTGCCGAACTAGAGACGCCTGTTCACCAGTCCGCCGCCCTGATTCGTGAGCTTATGGATCACGACACCGTTGAACAAGCGGTCGAGGCGGTGTTGGCAGTTAACAGCGATGACAAATGGTTCAGCAAAGCGCAGAAAACGCTTTCCCATGGTAGCCCCGTGTCAGTGAAGTTAATTGATGAGCAGCTTAAACGCGCCAAGCACATGTCACTGGCCGAGGTGTTTCAGTTTGAGCTAGCGCTTTCCGTGCAGTGCTGTCGTCATCAGGAGTTCCCCGAAGGCGTACGCGCCCTGTTAGTCGATAAAGACGGCCAGCCCGCGTGGAAATACCCAGACGTTTCGTCAGTTGAACAAAGCTTTATTGATGCGTTGCTGGTTTCGCCGTGGGAAGAAAGTCCACTTGCGGATCTTCGTTAACCCGTTTCTCAGCCAATTTTCTAATAAGGACAACAAAGATGACCACTGTCGCGTTTATCGGTTTAGGCAACATGGGTGGCCCAATGGCGGCCAACTTAGCGAAAGCAGGCTTCAGCGTTCGCGCGTTTGACCTTTCTGACCAAGCCTTGGAAACCGCAAAATCTCAAGGGTGTGAAATTGCGGCCTCTGCCCAGGCCGCAGCCACCGATGCCGATTTCATTATTTCCATGCTGCCCGCAGGCAAGCACGTGCAAGGCCTGTATGTAGACGGTGACCAGCCGCTGTTTGATGTGATCAAAAAAAGCGCTTTGGTCATCGACTGCTCGACCATTGATGCAGATACCGCCCGTAGCGTTGCTGCCGCTGGCGCAGAAAAAGGCGTGGGTTTTGTCGATGCGCCTGTATCTGGCGGGGTAGGTGGCGCCCAGGCGGGCACCTTAACCTTTATTGTGGGCGGCTCTGATGCCCAATTCGAACAGGCCAAGCCCGTTCTGGATGTAATGGGTAAGAACATTTTCCACGCTGGCGACCACGGCGCAGGCCAAATTGCCAAAGTCTGCAATAATATGCTGCTTTCCATCCTGATGGCGGGCACCTGCGAAGCGATCAACATGGGCGTCAAAAACGGCCTGGACCCTGCCGTGCTTTCCGAGATCATGAAACAGAGCTCTGGCGGCAACTGGGCGCTTAATGTTTACAACCCTTACCCTGGCGTGATGGAAAATGCCCCCGCCTCAAAAGGCTACCAAGGCGGCTTCCAGGTCGACCTGATGATTAAAGACCTGGGGCTCGCCATGGATGTGAGCCAGCAAAGCGCCTCACCAGTGCCGATGGGGTCAGCAGCCCGCTCACTATTTACGCTGCACAAAGCAGGCGGTAACGGTAAGCTCGACTTTTCCAGCCTGTTAACGTTTTATCAGGATAAAGACAGCGCATAAGTTGGGCTAAAAGACGGGGCAGCGCCTCGTCTTGCCATTTCGTGCCTGAGTCCGTGCCTTGAAGCGCAAGCGTGAGCGCTTTGGGTTAATCCATAAAAAAGGGGCGTTCATGATTACGCTTTGGGGCCGCAATAACTCTACCAATGTAAAAAAAGTCCTTTGGGTACTGGAAATGCTGGAGCTGCCTTACCAGCAAATTCCAGCAGGGCGGGAGCACGGGGTTAACACGACGCCTGAATATCTGGCCATGAACCCCAACGGGCTAGTGCCACTGTTAAAAGACGATGCCACCCAAAGCGTGTTCTGGGAGTCCAACGCGATTATTCGCTATCTAGCGGCCCAGTATGGTCAACACGCGCTGTGGATTGACAACCCCGCCCAGCGCGCCCAAATGGAAAAGTGGATGGATTGGTCGACAAGTGCACTAACGCCACCACACCGCAAGTTCTTATTGGGCTATATAAGAACGCCCGCGGAACAGCGCGATATGGCGCGCTTAGCACCGGTGATTACCACCTGTGAAACCTTGTTTGAACAGATGGATAATGCGCTTGCCGAGCAGCGCTGGTTCTCCGGCGATACGTTTGGCCTGGGGGATATTGCGCTTGCCCCGTTCGTTTATAACCTGCGTAACAGTGGCCTAACCTGGCAACCTCGCCCGCACCTTGAACGCTGGGCCGGACAGCTTGCCGAGCTGCCTTCCTACCGCAAGGTGGACATGATTCCCGTCTCTTAACCCAACACAGCTCAGCGGTGGGGGTTGAGTTAAAAGCGCGCTTCCAGTGCCGCAAGCGCGCTATCCAGTGCTGTGAGCGCTTCACACGTCAACCCATGCCGCTCGGCGCTTGCAATCAGTGGCCCTAAAATAGCCCCGCGCTCGGTGGGGCGTTTGGCTTCAACATCCTGCAGCATCGACGCCTTATTATGGGCGGTGTTGGCGATTACCTGCCTTACCAACGCTAACCAGGCATCGTCTCTTTGCTCGCCCGACGGTGGCGCAATGTCTTCAGCCTGTAAAATCGCCGCCACTTCCGTGACCACTGCCTCCACATGGCCCGCATAAGCGGCTTCTTGCAGCGCGCCGTTCCGCACGCCGTTTAGTGCCACCAGCGGGTTAATCGCCGCGTTCACCGCAAGCTTTTGCCACAGGCGTTGACGAATATCGCTGACAGCGGTGGCGCTAAAGCCTGCTTCATTCAACTGCGCCGCTAAGGTTTCTGCTAGCGCTGCGTGCTGATTTTCCAAATCTCCGAGAAACGTCGGCCCTCGGCCTGCGTGTACCACGCCATCGTCCCCGGTTAGGTAAGCACCTTGGGTAGTGGTAGCGCACAGCACCGGCCCAGGCCACGTTTGGTTAATGCGCGGCTGGGCGTAAAAACCGTTTTGCCACAGCACCAGCGGGGTAGAAGGGGGCAGCTGGCTAGCCACACTGGCCAGCGCCGCCTCTGCGGCCATCGCTTTGGTGGTGATATGCACAAAAGCAGGCGGTTCAGGCGTATCTGTTGCCAACTGCGCAGCCGTTAGCAAGGTTAAATGCTGGGTACGCGCTTCGCCTTCCGGTGTAGTGAGCACCTGCCGTGAAGGCAGCTCACGGCGGCCAATCACCACCACCTCAACCAACGGGGCCAGCGAGTGCGCCAGCAGGCGGCCAATGGCCCCAGGGCCAAGAATCCAATGGGTTGTCATGGGGAACACTTCATCATAAACGGGTAGACCGCCAAGCTTACCGCGTTCGGAGTGGGGTGGCGAAGAGGTGCAAAAGGGCTATCGATAGAGTTTTTGCTAGTTGCCGCGCCTTGGCAACAAGTTCAATTACAGGCGTCATGCGTCACAGTCGTCTACTGGGTGGCCACCGTTAACTTCACTTGGCTTTTTTTCCTAACGTATGCAGCTTGCGAAACCATGCGTTGCGTTTTTGCTCGCTCATCGTCTCTACGCCTCCGATCAGTGTTTCACGCACGGGAGAGAAGCCGACAAAGCCGAGGACATTGCGCTCCAATGATTTGATGCTGTGCGCCCGATAAAGGTGTCGATAAATCATCGCTGGCATGCCCATGGTCACTATGACCCGCGCCGTGCGTTCGGTCAGTCCCTTTTTTCCCAGCGGGTTGCCTTCCACATATGAGAAGGCGAAGCCCGGCCGCAGCACTTGTTCTAAAAACGCTTTCACCAGAGCTGGCATGTCGCCAAGCCACAGCGGAAAGATCAGTACCAAGTGCTGGCACCAACCGATGGATTCCTGCGCCGCTTTCAGTGAGGCTGGCAGAGAAGTTGTTTGCCACTCCTGCTGGCTGCGCAGCAGCGGAAATTCCAGAGAGGCGATGTTAATCAGGCGGACCTCGTGGCCGTTGGCCTGGGCGCCTTCGCAATAGTGATCCGCGAAAGAGTGGCACAGGTGCGCCTTACTGGCATCAGGATGGCCCTGCAGGATCAGAATTCGCTTGCTCATTTGGCGGGTTCTCGCTGTAAACAGAGGAGTAAGTGCGCGGCGGTCATTAATCACGCTTTGTGCCTGCTATTACCCAATAGCAACGCTGATTGTGCGTCGCAATAGGGTTTTTATCATGCATCGGTAGCCATGCGCCAATAAGCGGCCAATGGCTCCAGGGCCGATAATCCAATGGGTCGTCATAATCAAAAACATCACCAGCAGTGGCAGTGCCACCAAGCTTTCGGCGCTCAACGTAAGGAGCCGAAACTAAGAAAAAGCGCTAGGTACATGACTATTTTCTAATGACACGGATAAGCCGAGTTTGGTAGGTTGGAAGCTAAGCAGATTTTGTTGGCTTTAAAGTGGTTGGGCAAGAGGTTGCAAAGCGGGCTTTTGAGTCGTTTATGGCCGCTTTCGACCCTGAGCGGACGTCCCGGGAAATCCATAAGGCGCGCGAGTTCTATATATGCAGACTAATTATCAATATCGTATGTCAATTGATTAGAGTGATTTTTAGACTGCGTTTGTCGGATAAACCTGATGGCTAGTTTATCCAATCATAAGATAGGCAGGCTAATAACTGGTCGATGTGAACCGCCCCGGTTATTCCGGAGACCGGTTTGTTTGAGTCAGGCAGCTTCACCCGACTCTTCCAGTTGACGATAATACGTCCTTTCTCGTTCTGCTGGTGGAACGTTTCCGATGGGTTCCAGCAGTCGGCGGTTGTTGAACCAGTCAACCCACTCCAGCGTGGCATACTCAACGGCATCCAGTCCCCTCCATGGGCCACGATGATGGATCACCTCCGTTTTGAACAAGCCGATGATGGTTTCAGCCAGCGCATTGTCGTAGGAGTCGCCGGTGGTGCCGACTGAGGCATTGATACCCTCGTCAGCCATACGCTCGGTGTAGCGGATCGAGAGATATTGGCTTCCCCTATCACTATGATGGATCAACCCTTGTCTGTGTTTTCGTGCCCACAGAGCTTGCTCCAGAGCGTCCAGCACCAGTGCCGTTCTCATCGACGTCGCTACACGCCAACCCACGATACAGCGTGCATAAACATCGATAACCAACGCAACGTAAACGAAGCCAGACCAGGTAGCGACATAGGTAAAATCGGCCACCCAGAGCTGATTAGGACGCATGGCCGTAAAGTCACGTTTCACTAAATCAGGTGCCCGTTTCTGGCCGGGATCACTGATGGTCGTGAAGGGGCGTTGGCCTCGCACCACGCCGCGAATTCCTAGGCGGCGCATGAGCCGTTCTACAGTGCAACGAGCAACATTAACGCCTTCGCGGCGGAGTTGCCGCCAGACCTTACGGGCACCGTAGACGCAGAAGTTTTCTTCCCACACGCGCTGAATCTCAGCGGTAAGAAACGCATCCTGCCGATACCGGTCTGCCCGCCGTTCAGGATCAGCTTCAAGTGCCTTGTGGTGGTAATACGTCGATGGGGCGATTGGCAGTTGACTACAAATCGACTCGACCCCGAACTGAGCACGATGCTCGTCGATAAATGACACCATCAATTGGGTTTGCGGTCGAGCTCCGCCTGGGCGAAAAAAGCAGCCGCCTTACGGAGAATTTCATTGGCACGCTTCAATTCGGTGTTTTCACGCTCTAGTTGCTTGAGCCGTTCATGTTCAGACAGGTTAACCGAGCTGTTTTCCTGCGTGAGCTCTGTGCGCTTGCACCAGGCTCTCAAAGTCTCTGGTGTACAGCCGAACTTGCTGGCAATGGAGCAGATCGCCGCCCACTTGGACGGGTATTCGCCTTGCTGTTCAAGGACTAATCGAACAGCTCGCTCCCGGACTTCTGGGGAATATCGTTTTGGTGAGTTCATAACTCCATCCTCTCAAGATATGGAGTCTCCGGTAAAGCCGGGGCGGTTCAATGTGTTGTTTTTGCGAGTGGCATTACTAGCTAGAGGAAGCAATATAAGCATGAATAATACGGAAAGTACCCTGACCAAATGGTTTTCAGAACGACCTAAGTGGCTTCAGATTGCAGCTACTCGACTACTTCAGCAGTCTGAATTTTCCGACGAAGCCGTCTCTGATCTCGCAGATCTGTGTCGGCAGGAAGCTGATGGAAAGTTGCCCCAGAAGGCTTGTTCCATTCCTGCTAGTGCGTTCTCCCAAAACGTATCCGGTACGCTGCGTTTGTGCTCAATCAGTGATATCGAAGGAGTAAACGCCCTTGCTCCGAAGAAACCACTAGAATTTGGAAAAGGTAATATCACGATTGTTTATGGGCATAATGGGTCAGGCAAATCCGGTTACGTCAGACTCCTCAAGAATGTTTGCGGCGCCCGGGAGATGGGTACTCTCCATCCCAATGTCTATGAACCAGGCTCTGCTGTGCAGAAAGCCTGCATTTCGTTTGAGCAGGACGGTATTTCTAAGAACCATACGTGGTCAGGACAAGGTATCTGCGACGATCTCACCAGTGTCGATATTTTCGACACCTCGTTTGGCAAGGTCTTTGTAAGCAGCGAAGACGAGGTCAGCTACGAGCCGCCTGTATTATCTTTTTTGAGCTCGCTCATCCTCGCATGTGAAAACTTCACTTCAGGCTCTTCGCAAAGTACACCGCGGCCTTTTTTGTGATGGCCAGCTCTTCATTTGCTTCGGCTAATTGGCGCTTCAAGCGGGCGTTTTCTTCTGCCAACGACTGCTCTCGTTCAGAGATGTCTTGCTGAAGCTGCGCTTTGGAGCGCCACTGATAAAGCTGACTCGCATGTATACCCAGCTCACGAGCCGCTGCTGCCACACCAATGCGATCAGCCAGCGCTAACGCTTCTTGACGGTAGGCATCTGAGTAACGGGTATAAGATTTTTTCTTCATTGATGTTGTCGATCTTGCCATGGTTCACCTCATCGTAGCGTATTACATTTTTGAGGTGTCCACTGCTACTGGGCAAGATCACTACGCAGACAAGGCTGGCATGCAACCCCTGGTCGATATCACCCTGAATCCGGGTGATATCCTTCATCTGCGCGATGACCGGTTATTCCACAGCGTCGACGGGATCGAACAGCTCGACAGCGAGGCACCCTTCGAGCGGTTTATCATCATCATTAACAGCCGTTTCGTGGACGACTTCCAGAACCGAATGTTGCGTCGCCACTTCCCGGAAGCGGTTCTTAATAAAAGCTAAGGACACGCTCGTTAAATTGAGAACCTAGCAACATCAACGCCCTCGGAACTCCGGGGGCGTCTTGATTATGCGCTTGCCAAACCCGCGGAACGTTTAAGCGCCAATGGTTAGTAGGCGCCTTCGCTGTAGGTGAGTTCGTAGCTGTGGCTATAAATTTCCACAATGTTTCCGAATGGATCTTCCATGTAAATCATGCGGTAGGGTTTCTCACCCGGATAGTAGTATCGCGGCTTCTTCATGCGCCGCTTACCCCCAGCGGCCTCAATACGATCAACGAGTTCTTCCAAATTGGGGTCTTGCACAGAGAAGTGAAAGACGCCAGTTTTCCAGTATTCAAAGTTATTTTCTGGGTTGGTCTGATTCTTGAACTGAAAAAGCTCGACACCTATTCGGTCTCCGGTCGATAGATGCGCGATTCGGAAACTTTCCCACCCGGCTCCAAATACATCCGTACACATTTCTCCGATGGCGCTGTCATCCTCTTCGATCTTGGTGGGTTCCATGATCAGATACCAGCCCATCACTTCGGTGTAGAACTGTACGGCTTGCTCAAGATCCGGTACGGAAATACCGATGTGCGAGAAGTTTCTTGGGTAGACGCTGTGCATTGCTTGTCCTCCTTTAGTGAGACTGACGTCAGGTTACAGAGCGCCTGTAATCATTTAAAATTATCATTTTTGATTATAGTGATCATATATCGTGATGATTAACACTACTTGGCTACGCACCTTTTGCGCCCTCGTGGATGTAGGACATTTTACCCGTACAGCCGAGCGTCTACACATGACGCAGTCAGGGGTGAGTCAGCATATACGTAAGCTGGAAGAGCAGCTTGGCACCGAATTGCTTGTGAGGCAGGGTAAACAGTTTTATCTATCGGGGGCCGGCGAACGGCTGTATATCGAGGCGCAGGACATTCTCTTTGCGTTGTCGAACCTTGAACAGAAAGTCGGCGAAGATCCACCCTTTGAAGGGTGTGTGCGGCTTATGTCGCCGGGAAGTGTCGGGCTGAAGGTTTATCCGCATTTGTTGGCGTTACAGAGCAGGTACGCGGAACTGGTTATTGATTACCGGTTTGCGCCAAATCCAGATGTTGAAAGCGCAATTGTCGAGTCTAAGGTTGATCTCGGGTTTATGACGTCGAAATCGACCCTGGCTGACGTAATCTGTACGCCCATTGCGCAAGAATCACTGTTGTTGGTAACACCTGCTACCGTAAAAGAGCCGGGTTGGGACACTCTCATGACCCTGGGGTTTATCGATCACCCCGATGGAAGTCATCATGCAAACCTGCTGCTGGGCGCCAATTACCCTGATTTTCAGCACAGCAGCCAGTTTCCCAAAAAGGGGTTCTCAAACCAGATCAGTTTGATTCTAGAGCCGGTCAGCATGGGCTTGGGCTTTACCGTCTTACCTGCACATGCAGTTGAAGCTTTTGAGAAGTCAGAGCACATTAACGTTCATCGGCTCGCGACTCCCGTCAGCGAAACGCTATATCTTTGTTTACATCGGCATCGGGCGCTTCAGGCGAGAATGAAGACTGTCATAGCTGAAGCCCAGCGGTGGCTTTAAACTGCCCCAGTTTGACCAATGGCATTACGAAGACGCGCTAAACACATAATTGGATGGCATGCGCTGTCTTTAAAATTGCCCATGATAGCGCATACCATCGTTAGCCAATCGCTCCCTTCTTATTCGCGCATTAGCGTTTGCTCGACAGCTTCCCAGCCGGGTTCACCATGGCGTGTGGTCACGCCGTCAAGAAAGGCCTGAACACGCTCGCTGTTGTTACGTATCCATTCAAGCGCGACCTGTTCTGGCTCATTCTCTTCATAGCTGAAGCCGTAAATCATTGCGCTTTGATCATCGGCAGTGAAAGTGATTTGATCCAATAGGCGCGTGGCGTTGGGATTTCCCTCCGAAAACGCAGTGGTGACCAAGGTTTTGACATCGCTTCTGCCACCTCCGTCGCCCCAGATATTCTCGGGATCGTCGAGATACTCAATGTCGTATTCGATGTTCATCCAGTGCGGCGTCCAACCGGCAAACACCACCCACTCATCACGGCTCATGGCATCCGCTGCGGCACTTAACATGCCAGGTGTTGAGGTTTCAGAGAGTTTCCATTCCTCCAAGCCATACACATTGTCGTCCACGGCGGCGTTGAGCAGATCGCTCATTCCGGAGCCAACTTCAATAGAGTAGATAGTGCGGTTAACGCGCTCGGCGAATTCCTCATCGGCGAACTGTTCGGCGGAGGTGAAGCCCGCCTCGTAAGCATAGGCTGGAACGGCAAAACCTAACCGCGCACCATCGACATTATTGCCCAAATCTACGATTGTTCCGCGCTCCAGGGCGGTTTCGTACATGCCGTTTTGCGCAGGCAGCCAAGCCGCCATGAAGGCATCAATTTCACCCTGATTCATGGCTTCATAGGTAATGGTGGAACCAAGCTCCTGCTGGCGAACGTTGTAACCCAAGGCTTCTAGGAGTTGCGCAGTCAACGCGGTTTTGACCGTTACGCCGGGCCAGGCGGGCACGGCGAAGCGAACGGTGTCGGCGTCATCTTGAGCGAAGGTGGGTGCACTCAACAGTACAGATGAGAGCAGTACGCCACTGATAGGGATAGCGCTAAACCAACGCGAGCAAGTCATAGGAAGTTCCTTTGTTGTAAAGACCCTATGAGACTACCGTGCCTTGGGCAGAGTGGCTAGTTGGCACTTGCTTAGACCATGGCCGAGCTGGCCTGGGTGGGGCTGACACTAGCAAGGCGTTGCTGAGAGGCGCGCCTCACCATCCGGTAACGCGAGCGAATTTCATCGCGTTCCATGTAGCAACCTTGCAGCCAACGATGACCGCTCGTGCCTTCGAACGCATCGCGGGCGTGGAGAAGTCGGCGGTTATCGAAGATCACCAAATCGCCTGGCTGATAGGTGAAGCGAATGGCGAATGCAGGGTCGTGCAGCATTTTCTGAAGAACCATTAGAGCTTCATAAGCGGGTTCTACGTCCTCAAAACGCGTTTGCAGCGGCCCACGTAGGAAATCGGCGATGCGCACTTCTAACAGCTCGCCGCGATCATCAAGACGGATCATTGGCGAGTACCAGACGTAATCAGTGGTCTTGGCGGTATTCGCAAAGCACCAACGTACCTGGGTAAGCGTGGTAAAGGTGTCCGGGTGGCGCTCGCGCAGTGCCTCGGCCACCGCAAACCCGTCTAGCATCACTGCCTCGCCGCCTTTCACGCTGTTTTCCAGGCAGTGGAGCATTTGCATACCCGGCTGATACTCCCGAGTGGGTAGGTCGACATGTGGGGGCAGGGCGATGGACGTATACGCGTTGGAATCCGGGTTCGGTTTGGCTTTCACGTTGAACAGCAGGCCGAAGTTGGTGGGCCTTACGGGGCCGATGCGCTGCGCAATCGCTTCGAGTGAGCCGGGTTCAATAGGCAGGTTGCGCAGGCGCACCAACCCCTTGCCCAATATGCTGGTAAGTGCAGGAGCGAGAATCTCCTCTTCCGCTTGGCTGCCTTCTTCGGTGTCAAGCAGGCCGGTGGCGTCCAAGGTGTCTGGGCCATCTTCTGAGTCTCGCTGCCACGTCGTGACCGGTACAAGCGGTGCTTCTGGATCGTCAGCGTTGCCGTAGTCGTGCGCTCGCAGCCAGCCAGGGTGGAAGCGTAAGCGCCGTCCTTCGGGTGCGAAATCAACGCACAGCGCGCCGGCTTCATCAATCTCGGCGCCGGTAATCTCAGGCCAGCTAGTCAAGGTGGAAAGATCAAGAATACGTTCGCGCGTGGCCGGGTTGACGGTTGTTTCGTCGGCCGCGTTTTCGCGTAGCCAGATACTGTGGTAGCGGCTCTCACGGCCGTCGCTCCAGGACACCGTTAGCAGGCGTGGCTTGAAAGACACTTCGTGCAGCTGAGCTTCAACAGGCCACACATCGTAATCAGGGGTGAGGGGAAGGGATTGAGTCATGTGGCGCTCCTAAGCGATAAGTGATGACGCTTAGGATGCCGGTTAGGTGGTTAGGCTGCGCAGCAGGATTCGACAGAAACTATGCATAATTCGACACTGCCTGCTGGCGTAACTGGCGAGGCGTGGCGCCGTAGCGGTGGCGAAAGGCGCGGCTGAAGCTCGAAGGAGAGGCAAAGCCACAGGCCAGGCTGATATCCATAATGCTATGCGGCGTTTCACACAGCAGTCGATAAGCGTGATCTAAGCGCCGAGCTAGGTAGGTCTGTTGGGGAGACATCGCTAAATGTCGGGCGAAAAGGCGGTCGAGACGACGCCAGTTAATGCCAAGTTCGTGCGCCAGCGTGCGGATACTAAGCGGCGACGCCAGATTCGCCTCCATCAAGGCAATAGCCTGTTGAAGCATCGGCTCTTGTGGCATCGCGGGGTCGCGCTGGCGACTGGCCGGGCGACGCCCCTGCACATGAATGAGCTGGGCGCGCACCTGTTTGGCGAGCGCGTCACCGTGCCGTCGCCGGATGAGGTCGAGGCTCATGTCGATAGCGGCACTGCCGCCAGCGCAGGAGAAGCCCTCCTCGGTAATCTCATAAATCGACTCCACAGCGTCCACTCGCGGAAAGCGGGTGCGGAAGTCTGTCAGGCATTCCCAGTGCAGGGTCACCGTTTGATCACCAAGCAGGCCAGCGGCAGCAAGCGCGTAGCAGCCGGTATCGATACCGCCAAGCACGCATCCGTCGCGGGCGCGCTCCCGCAGCCAGCTAATGAGTTCGTCATCAAGGCCATTCTCAGGCTCAAAGCTTGCGCAGACTGCCAAGCTAGGCACCTCAAGGGCAGCGCGAAGCGAGCTATTCACGGCGAGTGTCATGCCGTTAGAGGCCGTGACGGGTTCGCCATCGCGGCTGATCAAATGCCACTCAAACAGCGGGCGTCCGTTGATGCGATTGGCAATGCGTAGTGGCTCAATCGCAGAGAAGAACGCCACCATGGCGAAGCGCGGCAGAAGCAAAAAACCAATGTGCTCGGGTACCGTATCGGGAGGCTTAAGTCTCATCGTTGTCAAGAAGGCATAGGAAAGCGGCGCTCTTGGAAGCGTTAAATCGTTTAGTCCAAAGACGTAAATCGCTGAGTGTGCCACACAATGGTGAGCGCAGTCGTGCCTTAGCGTCCATCAGATACTCAAGGGGCGTGTGATGCGCTTGAGTTCTAGGTAGGCATTCAGGCACTGCCTAGCTTCAAGTGAGCTAGGCGCTGGAACGTTGGCTACGCTGCGTGCACAAACAACCTTTCTCGTATAAAAATACGACTTCCTTAACAAAAGTGGCTTTTAATACCCGCCTAAACTATAAGAATACATAGCGTTGACCGATTGGTAAGTGTGACAACTTAAGAACAAGTGCGGTGTTACTTCACGGGGAGAGTAGGACGTTGGCGTTACAAAAACAGCAGAACCAAGTGCACTGGTTGACTGGCCAATTTTGCGACGCTTACCTGGAGCTGGGGTATCGCCAATCCATATACCAAAGCGTAAGAGCCGAGTTCAGCCTTGCGGTGAACGTGGCGGCCTTTGTGTTTGGGATGTTCGCAATTGCCGATTACTATCTGCTGGGCCTGAGCAGGGAGTTCTATCTGCTGCTAGCGATGCGCGTGGTGGTGGTAAGTACCTGTTTGCTCGTTGCTTTTACGGTAAAGCGCTGGGGTGGCACCGACTACCGCCCGTGGCTTCACGCCCTGCCGCTCTGGGTGTTCGCCACAGGCATTATTTTGATAGTACCGCTGCGCCCTGAAAGCATCTCTACGCAAATTACCGCTGTCGTGGTTGCGACCATGGCGTTTTACCTTCTGATCCCTAATTTGTTAACCGTCGTGACGGCGGCCAGCCTTTATCTAAATATCGGCTTTTTAACGGCGGCGGTGCTGTTTGCCGGGCTGGCTCCTATTCCTACGCTGCTGGTCTCACTGCTGCTAATTATGGGGGTGGTGGTAGGCTTCGGCGCTTTACTACGTTTGGAAAGCCTGCAGCGTAAGCAGTATGCGTTGTTGCATGAAGAGCGAGATCAAAACCGCCAGCTCCATCAAGAGATTGCGCACCGGAAATCGCTAGAGGAGCAGCTAAGAGTGCTCGCAGAGCGAGATGCACTCACCAGTCTCAACAACCGTGGTCACTTTATACACCTGGCAACAAAGCTTCTGCAGCGCTCCCAATCTGAAAACGCACCCTTTAGCTTGCTGATGATCGATATCGATCACTTTAAGCACATCAACGACACCTGGGGGCATAGTTATGGGGATTGGGTGCTGACCACGATAGCCAAGACCTGCGAGCAGTCGCTGCGCCCGGGAGATATCATCGGGCGGTTTGGAGGGGAGGAGTTTGTGGTCGCTTTGCCCAACACTACAACCAGCGATGCGCAGCTAATCGCCGAGCGGTTAAAACAGCGGGTTGCCGAGCTTTCACGGGCAGAAGGTATGCGCCCACTACTATGCCCAAGCGTGACGATTGGTGTGGCAACAACGCAGGCTGAAGAGACCGATCTTGATGCCTTGATTAAGAGTGCCGATGAGAGGCTTTATGTGGGTAAGCGCAGCGGCAGAGACCAAGTGGTGGTATGCGACGAGGGTGTAAGAAACGACAATTAAACCTCAAGCAAGACACCGTGCAGCTGCTCGTCATGGCCCCGTGCATGTTTGGCTAGCGCCGCACGTGTTTGGTCATGCAGTAAGCTCATCGCGTAGCTCACTGGCTAAGCGACCTACCAAGGCGTAGATCGAGAGCTGGGGGTTGGCGCCAATGCTGGTGGGAAATAAGGAGCCGTCCAGAATAGACAGGTTGCTGATGTGGTGATGGCGGCCTTGGCTATTGGTGACTGCCCGCTGCGGATCTTCTCCCATGGCGCAACCGCCCATTACATGGGCACTGGCAAGGCGCACATCGTGAAGACGGTAGCTAAGCTGTTCAATTTGAGCTTGGTACTCAGCTAAGTTGCGGCTTAAGCGACCATGGGCGTGTACCGGCGCAACAGCGATGGCACCTGCGGCAAACTGAATTTCTCCCATCGCCAACCAGGCCCGGCGCACGGCTTGCCAAAGGAAGTCGTTGAGCGGGTAATCCAGCGTTGGGCTACCGTCCTTACGCAGGATAACGGTGCCCCCGGTGCTCTGCTCATGAAACCCATCGCGCATTAGCGCAATCATCAGGTTGCTATAAGCCAGTTGCTCCATGCGTGCCAAGCTTTGCGAACCATGCCCGCCCAGCAGCGCTGCAGTGATACTAGGCTGCATAGGCGGCACTTCTAGCTTAAACCCCATGGGCCCGGTCGTGCCCTGCGCCCACTGAAACTGGTCGGAGTAGATCGATTGTGGCGCGCCATAAAAGCCATCAATACGGTGCTCAAACTGGGCAAAAGAAAAATTGACCGGGTGTAGAAACGTGCGTTTGCCCAGCCGGTTGTAAGGGTCGGGTGCCTGCGATCGCAGCAGTAGGGCGGGGCTATTTATACCGCCGCCTGCCAAAATCACATGGCCCGCACGTAGGGTAATAGAAGCGCCGTCTGCTTGGTTTAGCGTGGCGTTCATGGCGCGTGCCTGCACGCCGCTCACTCGGTTGCCGTCAAATATCAACCGTTCGGCGCGTAGCCGGTGTATGAGCCGAGCGCCAGCGTTCAGCGCCGCCGGGAGGCTGGTTACCAGCATAGACTGCTTGGCATTTAGCGGGCAGCCCGTGCCGCAATAGCCCAGGTTGGCGCAGCCACGCACATTGCGCGGTATCGTTGCCCAGTGCCACCTCAGCTGTTCGCAGCCTGATTTGATGACGTCGTTATTGGCATTGGGCGGCACTTGCCAGGGGCTAATGCCAAGCTGCTGTTCGGCCTGTTCAAACCAAGGCGCTAAACTCGCGCTATCAATCCCCTTGACCTGATGAACGTCTGCCCAGTGCTGCAGCGTAGCATCTGGGGTGCGAAAGCTGCTGGTCCAGTTCACCGTGGTAGAGCCGCCCACGCTGCGGCCTTGCAGTATGCCAATGCCTCCATCTTGTGTGGTCCGCGCTGCTCCCTCTTGGTAAAGCTGGGCATAGGCGTTGGCTTCGTCGCCTTTGAAGCTGGTAGAGGTAAACAGGCCGCCTTCCTCAATGATGAGTACGCGTAGACCCGCTTCTGAGAGAATGCGCGCGCTGGTCGCGCCGCCGGCGCCGCTCCCTATAATCAGGACATCCGCGCTAAACTCGGCGCCGCTGTTGAGCGTGGTGGCATCGGTGACCTGCCATCCTTGTGCGATGCCTTGGGTATATAGGTCGGGAATCGGCATGGTGGTGTCCCTATCAGAAAACGGGCGGGCCGGGATAGCCAGTGTGTTCCCAGGAGGCCGGTAACGCATACCACGCCATTAATAGCAGCTGGCTTAAGGCAGCATGGCCCTGGCGTAATAGGTCGAAGCGGCTATCGCGCCAGCGTTCGAGAAAATGCACGACCTGGGCCGGCTCGGCGTTTTCCCAGTGGCCCCAAATGCCAGTCAACGGGCCGCGGGTTAACCGCATGCTCAGTAGGTCAAGCAGCTCATACACATCCTGGTGCACGTGGGTCGACATATAAGCCAAGCTTTCATCTAGCCGCTTTAGGGCGGCCGGTAGATGGGCGGGCATAGCGGGGTGTGCGCCAACAAGTGCAGGCAAAATAGCGCCTAAGATGGGTAGGTCGCTGCTACGCAGTATGCGGTAGTCAGTTGCTGGCTCGCTGCTGCTACAGCCTGTCAGCGTGGCCGTTACACCCACGGTGGTTAGCGCTACGCTTGCGCCAGCGCCCAGCTTGAGCAGCTCGCGACGGCTTAACCTAACCTGGGTGGTGGAGGGCATGGTTTATCTCATCTATGCGGCTTAGCCACTGTTGTTGTTATATCAGCCAATAACCTAGAGTAACCGTGTTAGCCCGTCAATTGGATGAAGGTTGCCAACGCCGGAGGCAGCGCTAAAGCGTAAACAAGCTATCTCGGCTATTTAAGAGGTTAAGCATACGTTCTATGCCATCCTGGTTATTACTGCGGCTTGCTGACGCCATCCTCATTATCCACGTGCTGTTTGTGGCCTTTGTGGTGTTTGGTTTGGTGGCGATCTATGTCGGTTATTTTCTTAACTGGCGCTGGGTGCGTCGCCGTGTTTTTCGGGTCACTCACCTTTGCGCCATCGGTTATGTCGTAGTGCAGTCCTGGTTAGGCATGGTGTGCCCATTAACCACGTGGGAAATGGCGCTTCGCGCTGAAGCGGGGGCAGGCACCTATTCAGGCTCCTTTATTCAGCACTGGCTGCATCGTTTTTTGTATTTCACTGCGCCAGATTGGGTATTTGTGCTGATATATAGCCTATTTGGTAGCTTGGTGGTGGCAAGCTGGTTCGTGGTGCGGCCACGCTCACGCCGTCGCTAGTACGTTTAAAGCGCTTAAGTGCTACTATTTTTGCTAATGGAATAGCCACTCCGTTGCACTCTCGTGCTCTCGCTCAACGAAGGAAAAATTATGTCGATTACGCTCATTGTTGTGTTGGCGATCCTCGCCGCTCTTGTTTTCTATGTGGTTGCCATCTACAACCGCCTTGTGGCATTGCGAAACCGGTTCCAGAATGCCTTTGCTCAGATTGAAGTGCAGCTGAAGCGCCGCCACGACTTGATTCCTAATCTGGTGGAGACGGCAAAGGGCTACCTCAGCCATGAGCGGGAAACGCTGCAGGCGGTGATTGAGGCACGTAACACTGCGTCGGCGGGCTTGAAAGCGGCTGCTGAAAACCCAGGTAGCGCCAAGGCGATGGCTGATTTAGGCGGGGCTGAAGGCGCGCTGACACAAGCAATGGGGCGGCTTAATGTGGTGATGGAAGCCTATCCAGACTTGAAAGCCTCGCAGAACATGCAGCAGCTCTCTGAAGAGCTCACCAGTACTGAAAACAAAGTGGCGTTTTCGCGCCAGGCATTTAATGACTCCGTGATGCACTACAACACCTACAGGCAGAGTTTTCCCCAGGTGGCGGTGGCCGGCATGTTCGGCCATGGCGAAGATGCTGCGTTGCTAGAGTTTGAAGACAGCGCCCAAATTCAGGTGGCGCCTAAGGTGTCGTTCTAAATAACCGCGGAGTGGACAGGGCTAATGGATTTTTTTACTGCACAGGATCACGCTCGCCGCAAAACCGGTCACTTGGTTATTTTACTCGTACTGGCCGTGCTCGCCCTAATTATTGTCACCACGCTGGTCGTTGTCCTTACGCTGCATTTTATGGGCGGAGAGCAATCCGCTGCCCAAACGGATCTTTCGGTTGACGGGGTAATGTCAGCTTTGTCCCTCGAGCTGGTGGCGGGTGTGGCAGCGGCGGTGATTGTTGTTGTGGTGCTAGGTGGGTTGTTCAAGCAGCACCAGTTAAGCCGTGGTGGCCGGGCAGTGGCGGAAGCGCTGGGTGGGCGCGAGATCAATCTAAATACTCGCGATGCTGACGAGCGCCGAATCCTCAATGTGGTGGAAGAGATGGCCATTGCCTCAGGCACGCCGGTGCCCTTGGTTTATGTGTTAGAGGAGGAGGGCATTAATGCCTTTGCGGCAGGCTATCGGCCCAGCAGTGCGGTCATCGGCATTACCCGTGGGGCGATTCGCCACTTAAACCGCGACGAGCTGCAAGGCGTGGTCGCCCACGAGTTCAGCCATATTCTGCACGGTGACATGCGGCTGAATATTCGCCTAGTGAGCATATTGCACGGCATCCTGTTAATTGGCCTGCTGGGCGGAACACTGCTGCGCAGCATGCGTTTTCGTCGAGTGGGCGGCAACAAGCGTAATAACTCAGCCATTGTAGTGCTAGCGCTCGGGGCCTCGTTAATGCTGATCGGCTACGCGGGCACCTTTTTTGGTAATTTGATCAAATCAGCGGTGAGCCGGCAGCGGGAATATTTGGCTGATGCCTCTGCCGTGCAATTTACCCGTAACCCCAAAGGCATCGGAAACGCACTGGTGAAGATTGGCGCACATGCGCAAGGATCTAACCTGCAAGCGTCCCATACGGCAGAGTTCAGCCATCTGCTCTTCGGCCAGGGGTTGCGGTCAGGGTTTACCCAACTGATGGCGACCCACCCGCCACTTAACGAGCGTGTCCAGCGGGTAATGCCTGACTGGAATGGCCGCTTCGAAGTCGAAACGCCCCCGCAACAGGTCGAAAGCGACACCTCAAGCGCAGAAAGCCAAGCACGGCCGGGAGCCGGGTTTAGAGCGGGTATTCGAACAGGCACGCAAGATGCTGATATGGCCGGTGCGGGCGTTATCTCAGCTATATTAACCGGCGCTTCTGCGCAAACCGCCATTGGCGCCATGGGAAAGCCCGATCAACGCCACCTAGGCTTTGTGCGAAAAGTTGGCTCGCAAGCAACGGTCGATGCACGCCATGCATACCAACGCCTTAAAGCTACTTGCCAGCTTTTCATAGCGTGTAGCGATACGGCGACATTCTTTAAGCCAGCCAAAGCAACGCTCTATCGCATTCCGTTGCCGATATTTGGGTTTATCGAACCGCCTGGGTAGTCCAGGCCGGGTTCTACGGTGCATATTGCGCTGAGCAATCACGGACTTGATGCCATGCCTATCGCAATAACGACGTAGCTCATTGCTGTCGTATCCTTTATCAGCCACCATATAGCGACTACGTTTGCGAGGTCGCCCGACGCCACCTGGTAGATGAATGCTCTCTAATGTCGCAACGAAGTGACGAGAATCTGCCTCTTGACCAGGAGACAGCGTGAACGCCAGTGGCCAGCCATGACGATCACAAACCAAATGGATTTTGGTTGTTAAACCACCGCGGCTACGGCCGAGCGCGTGGTCTAGCGGTTCTTTCGAGCCCCCTTTTTACCGCCTCCAGCGGCAGCGCGTGTAGCTCGCACGGAAGTGGCATCGATCATCCACGTATCTAGATCCATCAGCCCATCTTCACGTAGTTTGAGCTGCAAGCGAGAAAGTACCGCTTCAAAGGTGCCGTCATCACGCCACTTGCGGAACCGATCATAAACCGTCGACCAAGGGCCATAACGCTCAGGTAAATCACGCCATTTGGCGCCAGAGCAAAGCATCCAGAAGATACCATTGAGCATTTTGCGGTCATCCCGCCTGGGTCTGCCCATGGTTTGAGGAGGTGCCACGATATCTTCAATCTGTGCCCAGCCGTTATCAGAGATCTCGTAACGTCCGACCATTTTTTTACCTATGTTGCTTTTGCATAGGTAAAGTTAGCAGATAAGGCTTTTCGTACAAAACCTAGCGCATGCGCAGTCAGTACTCAACGCCTTGCCAGCGCCGATAAAGGACGCTGCCCATGAGCCTTATACCGCCCGTGCGTTGATCTACGCGCTGCTGTTAAGCGATGAGCAGGCAGTGCGAGAGCATCAGCTAAAGGCGTTAGAGCAAGCGGCCCTGCCTGATGTGTACCAAGCATTACTGGTGTGTGGGCCCGAGGTCTCAAGGCTGGATGTACACCTGCGGTTGCCGCTGATCGAGCTGACGCTACCCGCGTTACAGGCACTTTCCAACGAGCAGGGCCAGCACTTTCGCCTCTGTATGGAGCGGCTGATTGATGCGGATGGCAAAGTCAGCCTGTTTGAATGGACGCTCTACCAGCTGGTGTTAAACAACTTGGGTGAACAGCATGGCGGGCCTTCTAATCTAAAGTTAAGCGACCTTAAAGGGGAGTGCCAGCAGCTCCTCGCGGTGCTGGCTGCCGCCGGGCAGGATGACCCCGCGGAAATTAGCGCCGCGCTGACAGCGGCTGGGAATGCGCTGCCTTTTGACTTGGCGGAGGTGGAGGATGTCAGCGACATGCAGGCACTTAGCCTCGCCGTTGAGCGCTTGCGGCGCCTGAAGCCGTTGCACAAGCCAGCCTTACTGCAGGCTATGGCGCGCTGTATTGAGCACAGCGGACGCATTCTGCCTGCCGAGGCGGAGCTGTTCTGGGCAATGGCCGATATCCTTGATTGCCCCATGCCGCCGCTGCTTTCAGACGAGGCTTAGGCGTCCATCGCGTTTAAACGCTTTTTGGCTTTCTTGCGGTGCGCTTTCTGGTCGTTGTGGTTTTTCTTTTGGTATAGCTTTTCTTGGTTGCCGCCCCGCGCTTTGCGGGCGCGGCGGCTTCGCCTTGAGCGGTTTGCAGGCTGTGGCGCAGTTTGGCCGCGTCGTTTTGGCTTAGTAGGACGCGTAAGTCTTCCAGCAGCGCGTGCTGAAATGCGCCGGGGTCGTCTTGCTGTTCGGCAATCGCCCGCAGGCGCTGCTCCCAGAGGGCGGTGCGTTCCGGCGTGCTTACCGCGCTGGGCAGGGCGGCGATAAGCGCGCAGCCGAGCTTGGTGGCGCGTAGGGCTTTTTGCTGGCGCACCAAGTAGCCGCGCTGCACCAGGGTTTCAATAATGCCTGCCCGGGTAGCTTCGGTGCCCAGGCCGTCGGTGTCGCGCAGGGTGCGGCGCACCTCCGGGTCGTCCACATAGCGGCCAATGTTCATCATTGCTTTGATTAAGCTGGCATCGGTGAACGGCTCTGGCGGTCGGGTCTCTTTTTCCTCCACACCTGCGCCGAGTGCTTGGCAGGCTTCGCCTTGGGTGAGCGGGGGTAGCGGCGGGGTGTCTTCGCGGGTGGTAAACAGCGGTTTCCAGCCGGGGTCGAGAATGCTTTGGCCGCGAGCACGAAAGGCTTCTTGAAGCAGGGTGAACTCAGCTTTTACTTCAAAGGTGCGCAGCGGGCGGTAGAACTGCGCCATGACGTTGCGCACAATCAGCCGAAACACATGGCCTTCGGTGGCGGAAAGCTGGCTGAAGTCGGCGGGCTTGCCGGTAGGCGCCAGGGCGTGGTGCGCGCCGACCTGTTTATCATTCCAGGCTTTCAAGCGCAGAGTAAAGTCGGCCCCGTTGAGCCATCCACGTAGGGTGTCGTCGTTTTGGCAGGCACCGGAGAGACTGCGCTGGGCAAGTGCTAAGTGATCTTCCGGCAGGTAGCGACAGTCTGAGCGGGGGTAGGTGATCAGCTTGTGCTGTTCGTATAGCCGCTGGCAAATATCCAGCACCATCTGCGCGGAAAGCCCAAAGCGGCGGGCGGCATCCACCTGCAGGGCAGAGAGCGAGTAGGGTAGCGGCGGCGCTTGGCGCTTCTCTTGCTGATCTAATGTGGTGAGCGTGCCGCGTGCGCCGGGTAGCTGAGTGGCCAGGGAATCGGCAGGCGTGCGGTCAATCAGTCGTCCTTGGTCATCCAGAGGTTGATGCGCTTTAGGTGCCCACCAGGCGCGCAGCTGGCCTTGCGCCACCTGTAAATCTACCCAAAGCGGGTAGAACGGGTGGGGTTTGAAATCGCGAATGGTGTTGTCCCGCCGTGCGATCAGCCCCAATACCGGGGTTTGTACGCGGCCTACCGAGAGCACGCCATCGTGCCCGGCTTGGCGGCCGGTGAGCGTCCAGGCGCGGGTTAAGTTAATCCCGTAAAGCCAGTCGGCCCGAGAGCGCGCTTGGGCCGCCTGGAACAGCGGCTGAAACTCGGCATTCGGCCGCAGGCTGGCCAGCGCACGACTTACTGCCGGGCGGTTAAGGTCACTGATCAATAGTCGCTGTACCGGGCCACGGTACTTCAAGTGCTCGATCACCTCTTGTACCAGCAGCTGGCCTTCGTCGTCACTATTACAAGTAATAAAGCGTGAAAATATGTAATTATCTGATTTTATTGATAGTTGCATCATTTCACACTTTCAGTGATCTCTATAAAAATAGCGGTTTGTGCCAGCCTAACGAGAACCCACCCCTTTCATCAGCTTCAAACTTCACTGAAATTTTCCTGCCCCAAAGATCTTATCGTAATTTATGAGTTTTGTCGGGGTGATCGTAAAAAGTGCAGCAACCGTATTTGACATCTATGATAGGGCAGATACAGAGAAGGAGGGCTATGATAGGGCAGATACAGAGAAGGAGGGCAAATTATGATCATGTATTACGTTTTGCTATTTACCCCCGTATTCATGGACATTGCTCTCACTATCGCCGTAAAGATGGATAAAAAAAGTAGTAGCGATTCCCTTAAAACCACCAAAATGGCGTTTTTTATTCAATAAATTAACCATCACTGATCGCCTTTAGCTAATTATCGTCTACGATCTGTCATGGCCAGCAAAACCCTCACTCTGGAAATTTCTTAGTTGGCTTTTCTAATGATAGTATAAAAATATAGATCCATGCCTACCAATGGACTCATCGATGAGTCCATATGATTACTATAGGTTTATAATGAGCGAAGAGTCCCCGAATACCATCGTCCTGAATGCTGAGAAGCTTAGAGCAGGCATGCTCCTAAACATCTTTGGGGAGCAATCCCTCTACGGACTAGACGAAGAATATGCTTTTTTTTACGATGAAACGAACAACATCCGCAAGTTTTGGATCAGGGAGGATGGATTCAACGAACGGCCTAAAAATTTTGTCTTAGGCGGCATCGTATACAAGAAGTCCGAACCGTTAACTGGATTTCATGAGCTTATCAAATCGCTGCACATCCAGAAGTCTGCTAAAGAAATAAAGTTCAATCAGCTTGCAGCAGGTAGCTATCTTGGCGTGTTGAACTCCAAGAAACTAAGGACATTTTTGGCGTGGCTGATTGAAAATGGGGTGTTCGTCCACTATAACAATTTCAACATCCTCTATTGGTCACTGGTGGATATTGTGGATTCGCTTTGGGACGAGCCTGAGCTTCGCCAATACATGCCGTATGTTTTGCATATCAAGAATGAACTATTCAACCTTGCCAATGCAGACTTAGATCGATTGGTGCCAATTCTAAAAAAATATCGGTTTCCAAATGTACAACGAAATTTAAGCTCTGCGTTCATGATGGAATTTTCTGATTTTCTTGAGTCAGTTTCCAAAAAACCTAATTCTGACATTAGTGAACTGGTTATATATATGGTTCGTAAAGCGGCTAACCTTACAGAGTTACCCTTCATTATGGACAACAAAGACAACGTGCTTATTGATAGCTTCGACAGTCAATTTCTACGGCCTTTGTATATGTATCCCACAAGTTCTCATACATTTGACAAAGAAACCGAAGTACAAGAGGCGCTAGGGAGCATTCAAGTCGAATATATGGGACAATTCGTAGAATATTCTTTTGTGGATTCGCTTGATTGCATAGAAACTCAATTGTCTGATGGCATCTGTGGTTTGCTAGGTAGCCATTTCAATTTCTTGGAAGATCACTCAGTTGAGGAACTTATAGATATTAAGCAAAATCTCAATCCTATCCAACGTCAGACTCTCACATTACTAAGCAAACTCATATGCATTTCCGACGCACAGAGCAATGGGTTCATGCATCGAATCTCTCCAATCGATAGTGCCTTTAAGAATGACTATTTTTTGCATGGTCGCTCCTTACCCGACCATCTATTTTGACACCGTCAAAAAGGCAGGCCTTCATATCTGCCTACTTAAATAAAGTAAAATAAGACGTTAAGTTGCTCGTGCGCAATCGTCTGAAACGCTATGAACCGGGTCTAAGTGGACGCCAATTCCTCATCTGTAACGTTTCAATCGAGGCGAAGAAACACGCAGTTTTTTTGCTAATTCTCTTTTTTTGGTTGAGACCATGCCGGAAGCCATTTCAGCTCTCACTGGTAACACTAAATTGTCAGATAACGGGCGCTCGTCCTTTCCGATCGGAATGATCTTACCCAGCAACAGTGGACACTGGTTTAAGCGATCATTCGGGCTTCAAAGGCCTCTGGGCTGATCATCCCAATAGCACTGTGCCGCCGTTGTTTGTTGTAGTCCAGCTCGACGTACTCAAACACCTGGCGCCTCATATCGTTTCGCGTTGTAAATTGCTCCCCATGGATCGCTTCAACCTTGAGGCTGTGGAAGAAGCTTTCGGCACAGGCATTATCATAGCAGTTGCCTTTGGCGCTCATGCTGCACGTAAGCTCATGCCGGGTAAGCAGCGATTGGTAACGCGTGGAACAGTACTGACTACCTCGATCCGAATGGACTATCACGCCTTTGGGCATTTTGCGTCTCCATAGCGCCATCTGTAGCGCGTCACAGACAAGATCGGCCGTCATACGCTCACTCATTGCCCAACCGACCACTTTACGAGAGTAAAGATCAATGAGCACTGCCAGGTAAAGCCAGCCTTCGCCCGTCGCCAAGTAGGTAATGTCACCCACCCACTTTTGATTAGGAGCTGAGGCCGTGAAGTTTTGTTCTAGTAGATTCGGTGCGACTGGCAGCGAATGCCGTGAGTTCGTGGTGGCCTTGAACTTACGAGCTGCTTTAGCGCGCAGGCCCTGACGCTGTAAGCTGGCAGCCACCGTCTTACGGTTGATCGGCATCCCATCATCTCGCAGGTCTAGCGTTAGTCTCGGGGCGCCTGAGCGGCCCTTGCGTTGGTGATAAGCCTTGGCCACATGCTGATCGATAATGGCTTGCTGGCTGCGTTTTGGGGACGATGCGCCTTCGCGTTGCCGCCAAGCGTAGTAGCCACTCCGAGCGACCCCGACAACATGGCACATACGCTGAATACTGAACGCCTGACGATGACGGTGGATAAAGGCGTACTTCACTTCAGGCTTTTCGCAAAGTACACCGCAGCCTTTTTTGTGATGGCCAGCTCTTCATTTGCCTCGGCTAGTTGGCGCTTCAAGCGGGCGTTTTCTTCTGCCAACGACCGCTCTCGCTCGGATGTGTCTTGCTGCAGCTGTGCTTTAGATCGCCACTGATAGAGCTGACTCGCGTGTATTCCCAGTTCACGCGCCGCTGCTGCAACGCCAATACGATCAGCAAGCGCTAATGCTTCTTGCCGGTAGCCATCTGAGTAACGGGTATATGATTTTTTCTTCATTGATGTTGTCGATCTTGCCATGGTTCACCTCATCGTAACGTATGACGTTCTTGAGGTGTCCACCGTTACTGGGCAGGATCAGAAATACCCTCTAATGATAGAGAGATACAAACCTTTTCTTCAGCTTCAGCTTTAGTTTTTATACTTGTCCATGCTTGCCCTTATGATTGAATTACACTGCGCTTTGCAGTTGGTTTGGATCGTAGCGGATAACCAGTCTAACAACAGCGTCTTGTTAATTGTTTGCAACATTTGGATTTGGTGTTGCTCTATGCAAAAAGAGGGACGTATAGTTTGCAGCATTTAAGCCACCATCATGGACAGTACCTAAATCCTCTGGTGTTACGTCCATCGTTGGCCAGATTTTATTGTGACCAATAAACTTGTCTAGATCGAGTTTGTTTAATTCTAAAAACAAATAGTCCTCTGTCTCTCCGCGGTTAATGCCAGCAGCCCAGTATGAGAAGGAACTAGCTATAATGTCCGAGACCTGAATTTGCGAATAATCTTTAGAGCTAGCAAATCTTAATGACTTGCCCTTAAGAGGTAAATTATATTTCCTTCGATCATAGCCAACCTCTACTTCATCTTGTGTCCAGTCCATGAATTGACCAAACAATAATCTCTGTTTTTCGATACTATGAGAATCATCATGGATGATATGAAAACCTTTCGGATATGCGTTTCCCCATTGAGCGCAATGACTAAATAGTGCAGGTATAGATGGATCTAACGAAAATTTATCAATCCCACTTAGAGCATCGTCAATACAATGCTTGGTAGCCAGAATAAGATCAATATCCTGCTTAAATTTCTCATCAGATGAAGAGCTTTTTACCCTTTCTACATCGTTATAAAATTTACCAATGCTTTCCTGATCTTGTTCTCGAATCATTGTTACAAAAGACTCGTACATAGATTGTACTATGTGTTTATCACAAAATGTCGGTAAGCAGTAATAAAGCATATTTGAAAGCGCAATATTCCTACCATTTAAGTATAGGTCCTCGCCCATTAAGTGCATCATATGCTCGATTAGAAGGTCGACAATCTTCGTCGTAATCATGAATTCTTTTAGAAATATATTGATTTTGATATTTTTCACATCAAGCATTCTACTGCTCATTAACCTAATGATGCTATCTTGACCTGATTTTCGACGACGAAGCTTTTTGAAATGTGCTTCATGAGGAGAATTAGAGTCAATAAGATTGAGAAGCTGTTCAGACTCCTCCTTAGAAAATATACAACTGGCTAAAGTAAACACAGGTTGATCTATGTCAAGTAGATTGGAACCTGTATTTCCAGATTCATCAAAGTAGATAGTTGGTATCCTTCGCTTCTCTTGCAAAGCAATATGTCGTTTTTTATTTTGTATTCGACTTTGCGCCTTTTTTTTTGCATCTCTCTTAGCTTTACTGTTTTTGCTCATACTATTCCCGACATTTTATGACATAGTTATATTATTTCATCGACTAGCACTCTAATGCTTGGCGAAATGTCTATGAAGATTGAGTAAATCGATCACGTGGATCAAATACGCGATACGCAAATATACGCTGTAAAGGGTTCTCAACTGACTCCTGAGCTGTTGGCATCCCGATGTTCAGCGAAAATCTGTAATACTTTCTTCTTAAACCACCATAGCACCAGAAAGCTAGTCATACTTACCTTTTTAAGTATTTTTCATTATGAACATTGACGTTTAACGCCTGACAGTGACGAGCTCATCCCAGCGCGTGGTGCCGATGTGCGAGTGTTGCCAACACTTGATACACCAGGTGCCATTTCCAGACGATGTAGGTTGGAATGATTCCGATGACTATCCTGTAGTTGCTGCTTTCCGGTGCCTGTCAACATAGTTGGCACATGAAATGACTTCGGCTCGTTAAAACCCGGCGGCCTGCGGCACCGGGTCCCGCTCGGGATTGAGGTGTACCACCTCCGGCAGGCTGAGCTTCCTGATGTCGCCTGCCCACCGCTCAGGGTGGCGCTGCTTCGCGGCCTCAAAGACCTCTCGGCGCTGCATCAGAATATCCTCGGCTTCGCCGCTATGGCGCTGGCCTGGGGTGACATAGCGAAGGGCGCTGTGCCGGTGCTCGTGGTTGTACCACTCGACGAATTGCTGGACCCACTCCTGTGCCTCGGACAGGGTCGCGAAGCCGTCGACGGGAAAACCTGGTCGGTACTTCAGCGTCTTGAAGGCCGACTCGGCGAAGGCGTTGTCGTTACTGACCCTTGGTCGGCTGTACGACGGGGTGATGCCCAGGTCATAGAGCTTCTCCAGGAAGGTCGCTGCCTTCATCGGGCTGCCGTTATCTGAGTGCAGAATTAGGGGCTTGTGACGATCCGTGAGGTGCTCTCGCCAGCAGGCCTTCTGGATCAGCTCGGCGGCCAGCTCGCCGGTCTCGGTTTCATAGACCTCGTGCCCAACGATCTTGCGGCTGAAGACGTCCATGATCAGGTACAGGTACCACCAAGTACCGCGTGCAGGGCCCGGTAACCAGTTGATATCCCAGCACCAAAGCCGGTTTGGCGCCGTGGCCTGGTGCGTGGTCGGCGGTCGCTTGCGCTGTGGGGCCTGCTGTCGGCCCCGGTGGTGTTGCTGATCGTACTCATGCAGCACTCGGTACATCGTCGACTCAGAGGCCAGGTAGCGGCCCTTGTCCGCCTGATCGGCCACGATGAAGGCCGGAGGGCGGCTCCGATACTCCGGAGCGTTGCACAGCGCCACAACAGCCTCTCGTTCCTCGGGCGACAGCTTGTTGGCCGGCTCCGGGCGGTCGGCGTCGGGGCGGCGATCTGCCGTCACTTCGCCTTCCGCAACCCAGCGGTAATAGGTTCGCACATTGATGCCCATTACCTGACAGGCCTTGGCCAGCCGAGCACCGTCACGCTGGGCGTCTTGCACCAGAGTCACGATACGCTGGCGATCCGGGAGGCTGGTCAGTCGTCCTCGTCGTTGGTCGTGCCCCAGATCGCCTCGGCTTTTTTTGACAGGGCCAACAGCGCCGCCGTCTCGGCCAGGGCCTTGTCCTTGCGGTGCAGTTCGCGCTCCAGCTTACGGAGCTGCTTCTGCTCCGCCTTACGCGCCTGTCGAAGCTGCTTGGCCTGCGCTGCCGCATCGTCGTTGGCGTTCATGCAGGCATCCCGCCAGGCCTCCACCTGCTCGGGGTAGAGCCCACGCTCGCGGCAGTAGGCGCTGACTTCGGCCTCGTTCATTGGAGCTGTCTCCAGGACGATCTGGAACTTCTCCTGGCTGGTCCACTGATCTGGCTGGGTAGAACGTGATGGCAAAACCTGTCCTCGTGCTCTGGCCTGTTTCCTCCAATTGTAGAGGGTTGTCGCGGTGATGCCTTCCTGTTCGGCTAATTCCGGGATGGTCATGTTCATGGGCGGCGCCATCTTCTTGAGGATGGCTTCCTTACGCTCTGCGGGGTAACGCACGTTGATCACCTATCAATCCGTTTGGGTGACAACTATGCTGACAGATAGGGTTTCCTAATACTGATATTTAGACCTATGTTCATTGTGGAAAATAGAGGTAAAAATTTCATTTTCACTATATATGGTAGGTTGATCTTGTTTTTATCCCTATATATACTCCTCTTATGTCTGGGTGGCTAAGTTTAATATGCTCTTGGAACCACTCTACAAAATATTTTCATATGGGAGTGGTGCGCATGACTGTCACAATCACAAAACAGAGTGAAGCTTATTTAGATGCTCTGGCAAAAGCCCTTGAAATTCCTATCTCACGGTACGAGCAAGCGGAGAAAAGCTATAGGTCTCTTGGAGAGTGGTTTCATAGAGACGACTCTAAAGTGCGCCATTTTGACCCTGATGTATTTGTACAGGGCTCCTTTCGGCTGGGTACAGTCATCAAGCCACAGTCCGCTGAAGAAGAATATGATGTCGACTGCGCCTGCAATTTGAATAACCTTGATAAATCGGAGCTGTCCCAAGCTGATCTGAAAGAACTCCTTGGCCATGAAATCAAGCTTTATCGCAAAAGCAAAGGCATCTCAAAGCAAGTACATGAAGGTCGTCGGTGTTGGCGGCTGGAATATGCAGACGGCGCGCAATTTCATATGGATATCGTTCCCTGTATTCCAAATGGGCGCGATCAGCGTCGCTTGCTCGAAGATAGGAGACTGGACACTCAGTTTGCCGATACAGCGGTTGCGATTACCGATAACGAAGTGACCCCTCAGTACTATCAGATCACCAATGACTGGCCACGCTCCAATCCCAGGGGGTACTCAGAATGGTTTAAGTTTCGTATGGGCGATGTCTTCAAACGTCGGCGCACACAGGTACTCAACGAGATGCGATCAGGAGGAAATATCACAGCTAGTATTGAAGATATCCCCACCTATCGCGTCAGAACCCCTCTGCAATCAGCGATCATGATACTAAAGCGCCATAGAGATATCATGTTTACTCAGGATCCAACGGATAAGCCAATTTCGATCATTATTTCCACTCTATCAGCACACGCTTATCAAGGTGAAGAGACAATTGGTTATGCGCTACTTTCGATCTTGAGCCGCATGCAGGATGCGATTGTTTATGACGGTACGAAATATGTAATAAAGAATCCAACTGATGCCCTAGAAAACTTTGCAGACAAGTGGGAGGCTCATCCTGAGCGGGCGGACGCATTTTTTGATTGGCTTGAAAAGGCCCGTGAGGATTTTCGTGAGGTTGGACGCCTTGTCGAACACCGGCGGATATCTGGTGTTCTAGCTAATCGCATTGGGCGCGATCTGACTGATCAGGTAAGTAATAGTATCAATGCTTCGAGCTCTGTAGGGGGCGGCCTCCTGGGGGCTGCAACGGCTGCCTCGACGATTTCAATCCCCAAAGTGTCTTTTTCAGACGAACCAAGGAACCCCAAAAAGCCGGATGGTTTCGCATGATCTGGTGGATGACGAGTAACGCAAGGTTATCATCTGAGAAGGCCAAAATCGCAGAGCTTGAGGCCACGGTTGATTGGCTACAGGTATTTAGATGGCGAATCAATGTAGATGCTGCCATGTGTGTTGACTTCCAAGTCATCAACGAAGATGAAGTGTTTATCTTTCAGATGGTCTATCCAAGCGTATTCCCCGATGCGCCACCGATGGTCTACACAAAAGACAGAACACAAATTTCCTTTCACCAGTACGGCGCAGATGGTGAAATGTGCCTGGAACATCGACCAGATAATTGGCAGCCGTCAGTCACAGGGGCTGACATGATAATTAGCTGTCAAAAGTTGTTGTTAGAAGAGCGCTCCGCGGAGGGCAAAGTGCTTTTCGCACACTCGGCTCACGTGGCGTCTTTAGGGCGTGATATGCGGTCAAAACACTTTCGGTTTTTAGTGACCGAGCACGATATAAAAATCCTCAATGCATTGAATGAGCGCGAGCCAACCTCTGTTTTTTTGAGTGAGCGGAGTTCATCGTCTGTATATATATCAACGCTTTCTCATGTTGGTGCGAATGAAGAGTCGGCATTGCCTAGTGATTTCGTGTTCCCAGAAGGAAGAGCAAACGATGTGGGATTAGTAGTTCGGCTAGTCGGAGTCGGTAGTCCTAGTGCAAGTAATGCGGATGAGCTGCGAGCGCTTCTCGAAAGTTTTGAGCTAGTTGATCTGTGTGACTCGCTACTGAACAGCAACAGCTTTTCGCATCTGCTAATAGGTGACGAAGAGTCTTGGTCATTTTTCTGTATTTTTGGGGAGATTAATGATCGTAAAGTCATTAACTATACAACATTACGGCTTCCGAGCGAAAAACAACGTTTGCCAGACAGTAGCTCTTCTCTTTCTAGTAAGACAGTGGGCCTTGTTGGATGCGGTTCTATCGGATCAAAAGTTGCTACTAGCCTTTGCCGGTCTGGTGTAGGCAGTTTCTTCTTTATTGATGAAGATATTTTTTTCCCCGGCAACGTCATTCGCAACGAACTAGACCTTAACGATACAGGAGCTCACAAAGCCCACGCCTTGCGTGACCGACTACTCAGAATTAATCCACACATGGACATCAAGGCCTTTCGATTGTCCCTCGGTGGTCAAGAAAGCGCAAACTCGATGGCTGGAGCCCTCGAGTCACTTGGTGAATGCGATCTCCTGATAGATGCTACAGCTGAACCAAAGGCATTTAATATGATCGCCTCTGTATCAACACGCCAAAAAAAACCAATGATTTGGGTGGAGGTATTTGCTGGCGGTATTGGGGGGATCGTTGCTCGCGCTCGACCAGATATAGATCCCGTCCCATTGGTGGCACGATCTCAAATTGAGGCCTGGTGCCATGACCAAGATGTGGATTGGATCCGACCAGAAGAGGTAGGTCGTTACGATGGTCGAGATGGAGAAGGGGCTCCGTTAATTGCAGAAGATGCTGAAATTTCGATTATGGCAGGGCATGCGACTCGATTTGCATCCGATATTTTGGCTCGGCCAGAAGCCAGTGTTTTTCCTGTATCAGCCTATGTTGTCGGTTTCTCTTCGGAGTGGCTATTCAACGAACCTTTTGATACTCGCCCTATTGACCTCAGGCCCGATGGGGAATGGGGAGAGAGTGCTGATATGCTGGAGCCAGAAGCATTGGTTCAGCTCTTGAGAGAGCATCTTCCTTCTGAGGAGAGTTAGATGCAAATGCTGCTACCAAATGATGTTCTGCATAAAATGCGGCGCCATATGATACGCGCTGGTCGGCGTGAAATTGGCGGAATAATCATGGGCGAAGAGATTGGCGACCAGAAGTTTAGGATTGTAGATTTTTCTGTCGACTGCAAAAGTGGCTCCCATTCGAATTTTGTTCGTGATGCAGAACAGCATAACCAAGCTCTAGCGAAGTTCTTTGAAAAAACCGGGGCAGACTATCGCCGATACAACTATCTCGGTGAATGGCACACGCATCCAAGCTATGAAGTGCAGCCCAGTTTGCAGGATCTGAATGCGATGAAGGGTTTAGTCGACGGTTCAGGAGGTGTTGAGTTTGCAGTCCTTTTAATCGCTCGGTTGAAGTGGTGCTCGCAGCTTGAATTTAGTACAAGCCTTTTCGTTAGAGATCATGAGCCGACCCCGATAGGCTTGGTCCATGAGAAATGAATAGCCAGATATTAATTGGTGGTGAGTGATATATAAATGATCAAAAAGCTCTTTGAAAATTTTGTCCGCAAGGGAACAGACTGGCTATTTCGCGTTCATTCAATTGAAGCGATTATTTTAAAGTCGGCTTTTGGTGTGTTGTTAGCTGTTTTCGGTGTCCCACCATTTGTGGCATTTATCTTGCGTCTTATTCTGGGGGCTGTACCTGAAGAAATTTTGTCCGTACAAAAAACTTTCACTGATATCCACATCTTAATACTAGCAATCTGCTCTATTGCTATATTAATCGCGTTGGGCTTGATTGTTTATAGGGTTGTGAGCGATGCAAAAAACAACTTTAAGAAGAGAGTTGTAGTGGTTGAAGGTCGAGGACTTCGTGATGATGATGGTTCTCCACTTGATCAAGTAGTGAGAAAAAACACTAAAGGGCAAATTATCCCCGTTCTGCTTGACTTGCGGAATCGTCTGGATGGAAAAGTCATCGAGCCCGAACGCGCACTAAGTGAGATTTATAGTGTGCACCGAACGATCCTTCAGCACAAAAAAAGTGCCGAAAGGAGCAGCCTGAAAGTCTTTTATGGTGGTCTAACATCTGTTCCTTATACTTTTCTAACAGGTGTGCTTTTGGACGATGAGGGAGTGATTGATCTATATGACTGGGATCGAACGCGAGAAAACTGGCGTAAACTTGATGAAGAAGACGATGGAGCTGAATTTAGTGTAAATGGGGTCGAGAGGGTTATTCATGAAGAAGATGTGGTGATAGCACTTGCTTTCTCTTATGCAATTGACGACAAAAACTTAAAAAGTACATTTAATTATCCCACTGTGAGGCTTACTCTCGATGGCATGTCCTCAGACGCACATTGGTCTCGCGAAAAACAAAATCGCCTGGCACAGCAATTCTTTGAAGTTGTCAAGCAACTCAGTGAGCATGATGTAAAACGCATACATTTAGTTCTGGCAGCGCCAAACAGCGTGGTTTTCACATTTGGGCGTCGTTACGACAAACGTAACCTACCTGAACTGATTGTCTATCAGTATGAGCGTGGCAAAAAGCCAGCCTATCCTTGGGGTGTTTTGATGCCTGTTGCTGGCGTTGATAATGCTCAGATATGTTATATAGATAGATAAAAAGCTTAATTCGATTAGTCTTTTTGCTTAGCAACAAAAGTTTTTATAGACCAAGCATTACCAGTAAACATCGTTAGCTTCTCAAGCCACTTCATACAATAGGGCTGAGCTACTAGCTTATATATAAAACTGAAATAGGCCATCCTGGATCCTGTTGTTGATTACAAGGTATCCAGCTTCGGCAGATCTCTGACGATCGCCTGAGTCCTGAGGCTAGCCGTAACCTTCCGCAAAAATAGCTCAAGTGGGTAGCGAGCATTTCCTATGGTGTCGATTGAACCGTCCCGGCTTTACCGGAGACTCCATATCTTGAGAGGATGGAGTTATGAACTCACCAAAACGATATTCCCCAGAAGTCCGGGAGCGAGCTGTTCGATTAGTCCTTGAACAGCAAGGCGAATACCCGTCCAAGTGGGCGGCGATCTGCTCCATTGCCAGCAAGTTTGGCTGTACACCAGAGACCTTAAGAGCCTGGTGCAAACGCTCAGAACTCACGCAGGAAAACAGCTCGGCTAACCTGCCTGAAAATGAACGACTCAAGCAGCTAGAGCGTGAAAACGTCGAATTGAAGCGCGCCAATGAAATTCTCCGTAAGGCGGCTGCTTTTTTCGCCCAGGCGGAGCTCGACCGCAAACCCAATTGATGGTGTTATTTATCGACGAGCATCGTGCTCAGTTCGGGGTCGAGTCGATTTGTAGCCAGCTGCCAATCGCCCCATCGACGTATTACCACCACAAGGCACTTGAGACCGATCCTGAGCGGCGGGCAGATCGATATCGGCAGGATGCGTTTCTTACCGCTGAGATTCAGCGAGTGTGGGAAGAAAACTTCTGCGTCTACGGTGCTCGTAAGGTCTGGCGGCAACTTCGCCGTGAGGGCGTTAATGTTGCTCGTTGCACCGTAGAACGACTCATGCGACGCCTGGGAATTCGCGGCGTGGTGCGAGGCCAACGCCCCTTCACGACGATCAGTGATCCCGGCCAGAAACGAGCACCTGATTTAGTGAAACGTGACTTTACGGCCATGCGTCCTAATCAGCTTTGGGTGGCCGATTTTACGTATGTCGCTACCTGGTCTGGCTTCGTTTACGTTGCGTTCGTTATCGATGTTTATGCACGCTGTATCGTGGGTTGGCGTGTAGCAACGTCGATGAAAACGGGATTGGTACTGGACGCTCTGGAGCAAGCCCTGTGGGCACGAAAGCACAGGCAAGGGTTAATCCACCATAGTGATAGAGGAAGCCAATATCTCTCGATCCGCTACACAGAGCGTATGGCTGATGAGGGTATCGATGCCTCAGTCGGCACCACCGGTGACTCCTACGACAATGCGCTGGCCGAGACCATCATCGGCTTATTCAAAACGGAGGTGATTCACCATCGCGGACCATGGAAAGGGCGAGATGCCGTTGAGTATGCCACGCTGGAGTGGGTTGACTGGTTTAACAATCGCCGACTGCTGGAACCCATAGGAAACGTTCCACCAGCAGAACGAGAAAGGACGTATTATCGTCAATTGGAGGAGTCGGGTGAAGCTGCCTGACTCAAACAAACCGGTCTCCGGAATAACCGGGGCGGTTCAGATCGCTCAATCGTTGGTGTCATTGACGATGCCCGATTTCTTACCAGTGGTAATCGCCTGATGTTCCATGACCCACTCCAGTGCTAGCTTACCGTTCACGAAGTAGCTGTATGCTTCTTCAGGCATATTTTCGATGGTAATTTTATCGTTGTAGATAACCTTGGTTTCTTGGTGATGATGTTCCACTGTACAACTACTGTGCCCTTAGATATTTTAATAGTAAGCTAAATAAATATCAGAAAGGTGGGCGTAAAAATGGTGCGACTTTCTCTAATTTAGTGGATGGTAACAATCTAGGTATATAGCTAGCTATCAAGAAATTGGAGGAAGGATGCCTGCCCTTGTCCCAGAATTGGTGAATGCGGCAATTGATACCTCGGTATCTTCTAGTGATTTGTTGCGCCGGGCACTGGTCGTTGCACGGCGTTTAGCTGTGCCCGAACTGGTTGACTGGATCAGTAGTGAGTTGAACGGCTATTACTCTGAAGAGGTGCCTGACTATCGCCGTGTGAGGGGGCAGTTGATGGCCGAGAATCCAATCAATGGCCCGATCCCTTTTTTTGCGTCGCCAGAAATGGCTGAGTTGTTGACAGACTTCAAGGTGCGGCAGCCAGTACCTGAACTGATGCAGCTTATGCAAAGCACAACTGGTATTTACAGCCACTTCCCGGCCGATATCGAGCAAGCGCTGATGCAGATGATGCGTAAGACAAACGGTATGGCCATGCGCCCGGTGCTCAGGTTTTCCTCCGTACAGGTGCAGGGTGTCATCGAGAATGTTCGGAACCGGGTTCTTGAGTGGGCGCTCGATCTGGAGACCAAAGGTGTGCTTGGGGAGGGCATGACATTTACGCAGCAGGAGAAAGAGACCGTGCAACAGCAGCATTATCACTTCGGGGACGTAAGCGGCTCCCAAATCCAAATCGGTTCGAATAGCACCAACCAGACCCAGACAGATGGTGACATGGCAGCTCTCTCAGCATTGATTGAGTTACTGCGCGAAGCCATCCAGCAGGGACGCATGGAGGCTGATTTGCGCGAGGAGTTACAAGCAGAGCTGGCGACATTGCAGGCTCAGGCAGCGTCACCGAAGCCCAAGTGGGCCATCATCAAAGCGACCGCAGGAAGTATCAAAGCCGTATTGGAAAGCGCGTCAGGTGGTGTGCTTGCGATCCAAGCTCAGACGTATCTGAAGACACTGCTGGGATAGTTACATTATGTAGGGTATTGATTTATAGAGATAAACTTTCTATGTTTGGGCCTGTTTTTTGTAAATCGCTTAAACACTTTTAAAACTAACACCGCTATTGTGAAGACGTGGAGCTGCTAGTGTCAGCACGTGGAAAGAGGTCAGCGACCTCAATGCCGAGCGCGTCACTGATCTGATAGATCTTAGTCAGGGTAATGTTCTTCTCACCGCGCTCTATGTGGCCCATGTAACTGCGATCAATCCCAGACAGTGCAGCCATGCTTTCCTGGGATAGCCCTCTACTTTTACGAATCTCTCTGACCCTCTGGCCGAACGCCACCAGCTTCTCGTTCCGCATCTGTCCTGCTCCATCCAAAGGATGGAACTATCACGGGGCACTGGATACAATTCCACGGACTATGATTCCCATTTGGAGCGGCCTGGATGAAGTTGGAAATAATCACTGATGATGAGCAGGGCGCGCATATCTGCGGGGAATACTGGAGGCAGTCTGAAGACGGCGAGTTTGTCTTCAAAATTAGCGAAATAGCGACCGCTAATTCAATGAAAACACACGAGGTCAGTAAGTTCGTCGAACAGCATGCTTTCGTATGGCTGGAAGATATCTGCTGTGGTCGTTGCAGACAGCCATACCGCTTTGGTACTCGCAGCCAGTATCAAGACCGCCGATGGCTTCGGGAGCGGGTCTGTAGTGCATGCTTAAAAGCCGAACGACAAGCCATTGCTGACGAAAAGCAAGAGTTGCTTCTGAAAATGCGGCAGACAGCTAAAAGCAACGTACCAGACCTAGCAACGCTAGCCCTGAAAAGCAAGATCTATCTACTAGCGGCGATTCAGGCGTTAGGCGATGAAGAACTTGCTACTATAGAACCACTTAACGATTATCCCACTTGCACACTGTCGCCGGATCCTGTCTATGATCATAAGGTGCTTCAGCATTTGATTGATCACAATCTATTGTTGATTTCCCTAGATACACGTCTTGAGGTGATCGAGCTTCATGAAGATGGTCAGTTGAGTATCGACCTTGGAGCATGCGCATTTAACCTTCCCTTTGATGCCGACCAAGTCACTGCACTTATCAATAAGTTTTTTGATGAGGAAATCGCACACAGCGTCAAGCAATCTCCCGAATTTAATGCACTATGTAAGGAAGCCCAACTGAACGAGTGCATTGGTTTCTTGAAGGTTATGCTTGAAGAGCATCAGCTGTACTTGTCGCCGGGGGAGAAAAGCCGCCAGATGCTCAGCAGGTGCCTAGAGCATTTTAGTGTAGCCCAGGTCTATAACTTCATTTGGCGGGCCGCCAAGGACGCCGCTGCCTATTATATGCGTAGCTCTATCAGCAAACGGCAGGCAGCTAACTCGGTTGTTGGGAACATTTCACGGAGTATGGAGCGTGCCCTGGCCAATGAATGGGAAGTGAAGCCATTTGGTAGGAACTATAACCTTCCGCAGTCCTCATTGAGCCGTGTCATCTTCAATATGATTCTGGGCACTGACGACGGCGGTTTTACTTACCGATTAGCCGACGTTTTTGAGAAGAGTGACCTGTACGAACAGAGCGTTTGAGCAAGAATTAATATTGCTCAGGGCGTCCTTGTGTTGCACATAGGACGCCAACCAGATAAGCATTGAATCAACCGCGGTATGAGGTTTGTGCTGAGCTATTTTTTTCTAGCTGTTTTTCTTTTTCGCATCGGCTTCTTTCCCATTCCACGTAGAGCCGAGAAATCACCGCTTTCTACTTCAACGATTAGCGCTTTCAGGCCATCAGTGAGGGGCTGCATAAACTGCCCGTATCGCATCCGCTTCTCGCTGATGGCTTCAAGCTGAGACTCCCAATGTGCGGTCATATCAGGAACAACCATTCGTTTAGGCAGACTGTTCACAAGATGCTTTCCTGCGTCTGTCGAGTGTATTTCCTTGCCTTTCTTTGTCAGAAACTGCCGTTTGAACAATAACTCGATGATCCCTGCACGGGTGGCTTCCGTGCCGAGCCCGTCCGTATCCCTGAGCACTTTTTTAATTTCAGGGTCTGATACGTACCTCGCTATTCCCGTCATGGCGGAGAGTAATGTTGCATCTGTGAAGCGTTTCGGGGGGCTGGTTTGTTTCTCGTCCATTTTGCCGTCGATGCAGGTAACAGGATCTCCAGTCTTAACGTTGGGAAGAGCCACTGAGGAAAATTCAGCGTCTTGCTTTGGGGTCTTTTGAGGAGGCAGCAGCGCCTTCCAGCCGTTAGAAATAACTGACTTCTGTTTGGCAACGAACAATCCACCTTCCACCTCGCTGTCGATTTGGTGCTCTGCATACTCAAACGGCGGGTAAAATTGCATCAGGTACTGGCGGGCAACTAGCTCGTAGATATTCTTCTCATCCTGAGACAGGCGATCAGCTGGAACTGCCCTGGATGTTGGTATAATTGCGTGGTGCGCGCCTACCTTAGCATCGTTCCACGCCTTACTCTTTAGGTCGAGGTCAGCCTTTTGAACGCTATCAGAAAGCGCCGCCGATGTTTTGGCTATCGACTGAGCCACTGTTTGGCGTTCAGTGTAATGGCCTTTGGGTAGATACCGACAGTCTGACCGCGGGTAGGTGATCAGCTTATGGCGTTCATATAACTGTTGGCATATGTCCAGAGTCTTCTGGGCGTTTAGATTGAAACGCTTTGATGCATCAATTTGCAGTGATGAAAGACTATAGGGCAGGGGGGCAGGCTGTTTTTTCTTGTCGCGTTTGACTGCGATGACGTTGCCTGAATGTCCGACTACCTTTTGAAGAACGACCTCTGCAAGCTTTCGTGAAAGCACACGGCCTTCCTCGTCCATGTAAGGCTCGCAAGCAGTACTAGGCTTCCACTTAGCTGTAAAAGACTCACCAGCCACTGTCTGAAGCGTTATGAAGACCTCATAAAATGGCTTGGTTATAAAGTTTTCGATTTCTTGGTCTCGGTGAACGACCAATCCCAATACAGGCGTCTGTACTCGGCCAATCGACAAAACGCCGTTGTACCCAGCGCTTTGGCCAAGCAGGGTGCAAAGGCGGGTCATATTAATACCATAGAGCCAATCGGCCCTTGCCCTTGCTAGGGCGGATGTTGCTAACGGTATGAAGTCAGTATTCTTGCGAAGATCATTCAATGCCTTCTTGATAGCACCAGGGTTCATATCGTTGACGAGACAGCGCAATGTGGCTTCGCGTTTTGCCTTATTCACACCTGAATAATTGATCACTTCATCGACCAGGATCTGACCGACGCGATCAGGGTCACCCATATTGACCAATTGGTCAGCTTCTTTGATCAGTTTTTTGACAGCATTAAACTGTGAGCGGGTTTGGCTTTTGATTTGATGTTTCCACTCGACTGGGATAATTGGCAGGTGCTCTTTTTTCCACTTTTTGTACTCAGGGTCATAAGCATCTGGCTCAGCCTGCTCCAATAAGTGACCAATACACCAGGTTACAACATCACCATTAGCCACCCTGATAAACCCATCACCTTTCTGGTGGGGTTTGGGAAGCACATCTGCAACTGCGCGTCCGACACTCGGCTTTTCGGCAATGTATAGAATCAACTCTGTTTACCTCGCTCAAATTCAACGACTTTCACTTTGTTCAGCTCAGCCTGAAGGGCTTCTATTTCCTCAAGTGCCTCATAAAGAGAGAATTCTAAATTGGCATTTCGTGCGATAACTTGGTCACAGAATTTTTTGATGTCGTCTCGTTGTGATCTGTAACGTTCTTTAAGCTCACGTTCTTTATCTCTTTGGGCTCTAAGCCTATCTACAGAAACTTTAACTTTAGTTGAGGAAGAAGCCGACATTCTTGATTTGTGTTTATCAATTTCACGCCGTGCTCTTTCAACAAAGTCATCGTAATAGTATATTCCACCAGAGCTAAGGCCAGCTTCCTTGTTTATTCGACTTAAATTCAATTTTCCGTCATTGGGAGTTCTTTCAGGATTGCCATCGATTAAGCGCTGAAGAGCATCTTCAAGCCTTTGCTTGGTTATTTCACCCCGCTCAGAAGGTGTGTTTTGGATGCCCACGTTTAAAATTCCTCTTTGCTAAATGCTACAAAATCGAGGTTGTGTTCTGAAAGAACTTTCTCAATAGAGCGAATCTCATAATATATTTTTGACATTATGTTGGGTATATCTATGCCGCTCGAATAAATTTCATTATATTTTATAATTAATTTATCTCTTACAGTAACCAATGACTTGGCTTTTTCAACCGTAACCACCTTATATTGACAAACGGCCATATCACAAATTCTATCACAATCTGGATTCGTGCAATATCCACCAGGATGCTCGATGATAGATAAGCGTCCTTCCTCAACTTGCTTGCGTATCTCTTCTTTACTTAGATATATAGTGGAGTCTCCTTCCGCTCGAAGGTTTTTAATCCTCTTCCCTTCTGGGCCTGCTAACGTTTCAGCTTCATTGTAAAGGTGATAGAAAATATCAGTCATATAATTTTTGTTTTCACCTGCTATTTCGTCTTGAAGCTCGTTGTCAATCATCATGTCAAGATAAGAAGCAATGTTAGCTTGGTTTGCATACCAGGAAGTCATCGCTATATTCATATGCTTAAATTGATATTTAATATCTAGTAAAGATGAAAGTTTGTTGCGTACCAAGTAAACAGCAAATGTGCGACGGAAAGCATGAGGGTGAATATGCAGTCTCTCACCAATTTTAAGCTCGCCTTTCCTGGATGGGTTTAAAGTATTAAATTCATAAACGTCATCTTTTGTTGCAAGACAATCTAGTGAGCGTATGAAGGAATTAAGCGAATGAAATATTGACTGTCTTCCAGCATTAGGCTTCTTTGCGGTTGAGTGTGGTAGTGTAACGAATAAACTATCCGCATCTTTTAGAAATTTATTGCGCTCATCTACGTGCTTTATATCCGACGCCTGATTTTTCCATCCTTCGCGTGCAAAGCTAAAAGCATCCCATAGTAATTCAATAGCTTTCTTAACTGCAGGTATGGTTACCCATGAGATGGTTCGTTCGACACCACCAAGGTTGGGTTTAGTGTGAATTCCATTTAGCACAGACACCGTCATACCAGCATATTTTTTCTCTTGATATGATTCCAAGTTAAATGATTTTATTTCAGCGTCTCTACAGCCCGTAAATGCAGCGATAACAATGTAGCAGGCTCCCCTTAGTTTTGAGAGCCAATGACCACTATAATCAAATTCAATATCTATGGCTGACAGATCAAAATTTAAATTTTTAAGCGCATGTTTTCTGGATGATATGCTTGAAGTATATCGACCTGTTAGTCTTTCATACTCAGTAATGAAGTCGGCGTAAGCAGAAGATATTTCATGCCTATAGGGGTAATACACTTCAACTAAGTTTAGAGACTCTCTATAGTAAATGGTGGCGATACGCTCTGGCAAACATATTGCCTGAGAAATATTATCACCACTACTTGACAAATATCTTGCTAAGTTATCAGCGCTACCTATATTTCGGATTATTAATTTTTCAGCATATAGATGAGAAATGAAAATTAAATTATTTTTCCATGTTTTATATTTTAGTTTTCTATTCTTTGCTTGATCTATAACTTTTCGATAGTTTTTGTCTTCATCAATGAATTCATATGAATAGCCATTGCATGCTGTTATACATTTTTCAAAAATAACTGCCCCTTCAATGATGTTTTTAATAGCGCTTTTTTTAGATTTGAGGGTTTTGTTTGTTATGACCTTATATACAAGATGTTTAGTGGCTTTTTTGAATTCTCCTGACAGTCTGGAAAAAGAAACATCGAAGTTAAGAGACCACAAAATCCATTTGTCTGACGAGTAGTAACTATATGGGTTTCCATCAGAATCAATAGATATGACTATATCATTAATAGACGTCGTCAATTCCGAATCTTTAGCCCTTGTTGTTTCATTCATTAGTAAATTTCCAGCATCAATTCAATGTCACTAGTATCTTGCCAAAGCGGGTGTGCTGTATCTAGGTATTTTTGATAAGCTTCATGATAAACAGTTGCATGTTTCGTTTTAATGCGTTCAATAATAACCTGAACGGTGCTGTGGACTTTATTTAGCAAATTTGATGGCTTTGAATTGATAGATGGAGTTGTGAGAGACTCCAATATAACATCACCAAAAGACAGTAATAACCAGATATCTTCCACTTCTGCCACTACTGCATGATGCATACAGCCGAAGCACTCTAAAAACTTATGGCAAGCAACAAGATCAGATTCTTTGGCAAGCCCTTCTTTAATTAATGCGTTTTTTATCTTAATTGATTTTTCTCCAAAGGCACCACCACATCTTAAGCCATTTGATAGTTTTTTATACTTAGTGTTTGTGGCGCTTTCTTTGATTGGGTCATTGAAAATAAATGCACTTTCTTTTATTGCGTTATCTAATGGTGACCCTAGTGCAGTTTGCTCACGGATATATAGTGCCGAGGCTAGTGAGAGCTCAGTTGTTACTGGATCTCCATTAGCATAATGCTTGGATGCAGTTGCTACAGAATTGTTTAGCCCTTGAGCAACCATGAATACACTCTCAGTCGCTCTCATAATAAGAGAGGCCTTAGTCTTTCTAAACCGCTGGCTACTAAAGGCAGGAATGCCGAAGTTGATGATGTATTTGTTTAGTTTACTAGCGTTGCTAGTGGTCATTTTTGATGGCTTATTGCGAGAGAAATTTGGAAATATATACCCATCACTGTGAGAGTTTAGCTTTTTACTAATTTTAAGCCACCTATTAAAAAAAGTTTTTCCTTTTTTCGTAAAGCCGACTTCTATTTCGTTTACCCTTCCTGATTGCCTTCCTTTAATCGTCCTAAGCTTATAGGATCTGCGATTAATGTCTTGAAAAGGCTCTTCATCTATATCTGATATTTTTAATCCCAAGAGAGGGTTGGAGTTTGCTCCAGTGTGTAAGCAGGTGATGAAGTATGCAACTCTAACTAGATCGGTTTTCCATGTGCTATCACTGTTATTAGAAGTTGTATATCGTATAGAAACTCCGTTGCTCTCAAATTTAAAAGTGCCATCTTTATTTTTTGCATTATAGAGTGGGAAAATTAGCGGTGCAGTATCGTTGTCGATATGCTTTGCGTAATCGTCAAATATTGTATAAAGAGCTGATGCTATTTTATTAAGCTCATCGTCTGTGTATGGCTTTGTAGGCTCACTGTCTGATGGAAAAGTTATGAATATATTTTTACATTGCTCGTATAGCTCTATGTCTAGCTCTTTTAGCAACGATTTAATAGAGTTTTGGCGAGAAGATAAGCTTTTTCCTTTTATGCCTTTTTCATATAGTTTTGCTAGCTCATTAACGTACATGGATACGGAGTCATGGCAAAAAGTGTCGTTAATTCCTTCCGAGTCCATTTTTCTAATAAATGATACTGTTTCTCTAAATATATTAATCTTGGTTCTGTCAGTTTTATCCATGGCGTGGATTGCATTACAGACTTGTATTGCCAGCTCTCTGCGATTGGCATCGACAAGATCAGCCTGAGTCTTAGGCTTGTTTGTACGTTTTTCTTCCATTGAAAGAATTGGGCATCCTCTATAAAGAAGGCGCTCAAAATTGGCAGTGCCGTGCCCATCAGTGATAAATCTATCCTTCAGGTTTATGCTGACTACATTTTCTAAATTTGTTTTTTGTGCTGTCGATGTTTTTCTTTTTTTTTCTTTTAAAAAAGCCATTAATTTTCACCACTTTCAAGAATGATGTTTGTTGCCAGCTCATGAATTTCATTAGCTGTAACTACTTCCTCAGAAAGCTTGAGATAGCCCAGTAATGTGGCTCTGCTTTTGTGCCCCATCACAGACTGGAGATAGTCGAGGGCTTTCCCTTCTTTTATTCCTGAATTCAATAATTCTTTTAATCTTTCAACAGCATAGGTCGAGCGTAAATTATGAAACTTATGGCTAAAATTTGGAAGCTCGCTTCTAATGGCATTTCTGAGCTCACCCCAGCGTGCATCAATACTTTTAGATGAATATGGCTTGCCTAACTGGTTTAAGAGCAGCGGGGGACTGTGTTTGTCTTCAGGATGGCTTTCCTCATATAGTTTCCGGCGCTGTATGTATCGAGCTGAGTTAGTATAGTCATAGAGTTGCTGCATCAATTCAGAAGGGATTTCAGCTATTCTTACCGTCCCATTTTTAGTTGCCACACCTGCCCTTGGGTCAAGTGCTAAACCATCAGCGTTGATGAGGTATTTCTTTCTCAGCTGTTCTGAGCTGGGCTTGTAAATTGCGTTTAACCGAAGACTTATAATTTCTGATCTTCTCAATCCACAGTATCGACTTAGCTCGATTGCAATTTGGAACTCCTGAGATAACGCAATGCTCTTTGTGTTATTGCTTCTATTCGAAACTCCAGTTTGAAGCTCCTTGTAGTATTTTTTAGCGACGCGCCATTCCTGATGATTCATTGGAACCCCCTCTGTCAGCCTAGTTGTCCGGTTGGCGATATCACCTAAACTCAGTCCAGAGGGAGCGGTATGGAATTCATGTGCCACGTTATTCTGAAGAGCGTAAAGCCGCCATCCTGAAAAAGTTATTGCCGCCCCACAATCGCAGTGTGGCGTCGGTAGCAACGGAAGAAGGCATCTCCAACGCGACGCTGTATAGTTGGTTAAAACAGTGTCGAGAAAAAGGAGTGCCTGTGCCGGGTTACACCCAAGGCGACAACGAATGGTCACCTGACGCCAAGCTAGCCGTTGTCATCGAAACCGCGACGATGTCAGAAACAGAGCTTGGCGCTTACTGTCGTGAAAAAGGCCTTTATCCCGAGCAAATCCAGCAATGGAAAGCCGCTTGTCTCGAAGGAGCTGGTCGGCAAGAAGAGCAGGCAAAAGCAGCGCAGAAACAGCGCAAAGAAGACCGAAAGACCATCAAGCAGCTCAAAGCGGAAGTACGGCGCAAAGACAAGGTGCTGGCAGAAACAACGTCGTTGCTGGTGCTTTCAAAAAAGCTCGAAGCCTTGTACGGCGAGGATCCGGACAGCGGCGAGGACGACTAACGCCTCTAAAGGAACGTGCAAGGCTCATCGCGCTATTTGACGAAGCGGTTATGGGTGGCGCGTCCCGTTATCAAGCGGCTGCCGTGATCGGCATAAGCGAACGCACACTGAAGCGGTGGCGATCTGAGCGCGGCGCTATTGTCGAGGATCAGCGTCCACATGCAGGGCAACACAGGCAGCCGCATCAGCTGACGCATGAGGAAGAGCAAGCCATTTTGAACACGTGCCATCGCCCCGAGTATCAGAGCTTGCCGCCGTCTCAAATCGTTCCTTTATTGGCCGACGAAGGCGTCTATCTGGCCTCCGAATCGTCGTTTTATCGGGTCTTGAAAAAGCATCATCAGCAGCACCATCGTGGCCGTATGAAACCACGTCGTTCAGTCCCCGAGCCGACTAGCTTTACGGCTACAGGGCCAAACCAGGTCTGGAGCTGGGACATCAGTTATTGTGCCTCCGTTGTGCGAGGTCAGCACTGGTATCTTTACCTGATCATGGATATCTACAGCCGCAAAATCATTGCTTGGGAAGTCCACGACACGGAATCGGGCGAGTTGGCTAAACAGCTTTTGGAACGTGCCTTGCTGCGAGAAGGTTGCTGGCATCAGCCGCCAGTACTGCACTCTGATAACGGAGCACCGATGACCTCCTATACGCTCAAAGCGAGGCTAACAGAGCTGGGCATGTTGATGTCTTACAGTCGGCCGAGAGTAAGCAATGATAACCCTTACTCGGAAGCGCTGTTCCGTACCGTCAAATACTGTCCAGCGTGGCCCACCAAGGGCTTCGCATCGCTGGGCGCGGTACGAGAATGGATGCTAGCGTTCGAGCGGGCTTACAACGAACAGCACCTGCACAGTGGCATCCAGTATGTCACGCCAGCGGACCGTCATCGCGGCGTAGACCAAGAGCGCCTGGAACGCCGGAACGCGGTATACCAACGTGCGAAGCAGCGACATCCGCAACGCTGGTCGGGCCACACTCGAAACTGGGAAGTCACCGGCCCAGTCTCGCTTAACCCGGGAAAAATGCACGAAATCGAGCGTAATCAACAGGCTGCTTAAGCGCAGCCATTTGGACAACTGGGTTGAAAATCACCGGGAAGCAGTTTGCGTGATAGGCCATAATGGCTCGTATCATTTGGTAGCTTTAATCTTAGATCAGTGGTGTCCACATGAATCAATGTTTTTCTCATATACTCATGTGACCCACTCGTATTGACTTTGACTATCTCGTACTTAAACGGTGGGTGTTCAAATGGGTGATTTCTAGCCAGATAAAATTTATAAAACTTGATCACCACGCCCATATAGCTATTGGCAGTAGATCTAGCTATATCTCCATTTTTATATGCTTCACGAAGGTGCTTCTTGAACCCATAGGTAGGCCTTTTTCTAAGGGCGGCAGGCATAGTGTCCCAAGCAATGCCTATATCTTCAATGAAGGTAAAGTAGTGAAGCAATGCTTGTGCTTGAGTGTTAACCGCTTTCTTACGCAAATTGGCTTTTAAATGTATCAGCCAAATATTCGCGACTCTAATGCTGCTACCGTCTTCCTTGTATAAGAGAGGAAGTTTGCCTAGAGAATTGCCAGATCCTTCAAAGCATATTGATAGCTCTCCGGTAGACCTATTAATCTCTCGTTTAATTGACTGATCTACAACAAAGTCAGGAACTTCCCATAGCACTATGCCCATGCAAGTCTCCATGCCGTAATTTCACGATTTCTTAGATTTTATACGTAACAATCGTATTCAATAGAAAAATCGTAACAGTGCTCGATCCGGGTCGCCCGCATGCACCACGCTGGTGGCCTGCTTCATTAGCTTACGAATTACTGCGAGCTGGCCGCGGGCTTTAGAGCGCGGGGCCAGTTGCCACGTGCCGGGCACAATGGGCAGGCGGTTCAGCCGCCACTGTTTATCAGCGGGGTCGTAGGCTTCTGGAGGGGCTTGTTCCAGCAGGTGGCCCAGGCACCAGGTCACGGTGGTATCGCCGCAGGTGATAGCCCCTTCCTGACGTTTGCCGGCGCTAGGCAGAGCCTCGGCGATGGCGCGGGCGAGGCTGGGTTTTTCGGCGATAATCAAGCGCATACGGTATGGCCCTGGCAGCAGTCAAGAAACAGTTGCCATGGTAGCAGAAGGCATCCTGAGGTTTGAGCGCTAAGGCGTGAAAATGTATACAGCTGATTGAAAGGTGTCGCGCCAATTTTGTGCGTATAGTTTTTGTATAAAATTACTGAATTGAGTAAGCTGACACAAACCATTGGGAGGCAGTTTCCATGCGCGAGCGCGGTAGAACACGACGTTTACTGGGCCTGGGTGCCCGCACAGGGGGTGCCCTGTTAAAAACGCGCCTGGGCGGCCAAGCGGATTGGCGGGCCTTGGGTGAGGCGCTGTTTGAGGGGCTTTCAGAGCTGAAAGGCCCGGCGATGAAGCTGGCGCAGATTATGTCTCAATGGGATGACCTGCTGCCTCCCGATCTCGCCAACGAGCTTGCCCGCCTGCAGCGCCAAGCCGAGCCAATGCCTTGGCCGAAAATTCGCGAAGCGCTGGTGCTGCAGTACGGCGATATCGACCAGCACTTTCGCAACATAGAAGAGCGCCCCTTTGCCAGCGCGTCCATGGGGCAGGTGCACAAAGCGGTGACCCATGAAGGTGAAACCGTGGTGCTCAAAGTGCAGTACCCTGGGCTTGCCGAGGTGTTAGAAAGTGATCTCAAGCAAGTAAGGCGAATAATGGGCCTGGGGCGCTGGTTTAAAGTCCCACAAGCGCGGCTGGATGCGCTCTTTGAGGAGTTAGCCGCCGGGCTGCGGGATGAGTTGGATTATCATGCCGAGGCCGAGGCGCTGGCGCGTTACCGGGAGCGCTACCAGGATAACCCTGCCCTGGTGATTCCAGAGCCCCTGTTTGAGCTGTCTGGACAGCACGTTTTGGCGATGCGTTTTGTAGACGGCACCCCGCTGCGCGATCTAGAGAGTACCGATGATGCCACCCGCCAAAAAGTAGCCATAGCGCTGGCGGATTGGATTACAGAAGAACTCTTTACCTACCGCGAACTGCATGCCGACCCCCATGCGGGGAACTTTGCCTGCGACGACCAGGGCCGCTTAGTGATTTACGACTTTGGTGCCGTGATTCCCGTCCCTGAAGCGCGGCTCAAAGCCATGATGCAGCTTCTGGATGCCACCCTGGCCCAAGACCCGATGGCCATGGATGACGCCTTAATGAAGATGGGGGGCCGACAAGGGCAGGGCGCGCCACTTTCGCTGTATAAAGAGTCCGCCGATTGCGTATCGCCGCTATTCGCTCCCGGCGAGCAGGACTTCAGTGATGTACGGGTGCATCGTCGTTTGCGGGAGCTGACACCGAAGGTGTGGGCCGCCATGGATCGCCTCCAACCCCCAGCGGATACGCTGCTACTCTCCCGGGCGTTGAACGGCCACTACTGGAACTTGGTGCGTCTTAAAGCGCGTTTAGATATGCACACCCGCACTGAACCGTTGCTCAAGTGGGCCCGCTCGGCCTAACGATTGCCGCTGCGATCGCATTGCCACCCATGTTAGACTATTGCGCTTTTCAATTGGGTTCTGAAGATTCATGGGGCTTTTAAGGGCGCCCATTGGATGTTCAAAATCACTAGTCTTACAACAGTGGAGGCGGCAATGCTGGCGGTATGGGTCGATCAACTGCTGGGATTTGCCTCTGGGGCACTCTCGGCCATCAGGCAGCAGGAACACTACCCAGATTTTATGACATGGGTGCGTGGTAAGGGCGCAGAATCGTTTAATGGCAATGTCGCAACGGCTCAGGCGCTCGCGCCCATTTTATGGTCACAAACGCCGTTAGAGCGGCTCAACTTTGGCTGTGAGCCGCTGGCGACTCCGGGCCGTAACGAGCCCTGCTGGTGCGATTCTGGGCGCAAATACAAACAGTGTTGCTACCGCGTTGAATTCCCAACGGAAATTCCTGAGCAGATGATGTGGATGCTATCGCTTCGGGAGTGGAAGGGCGCCACGCTTAAAGCGGCGCTTGAGAGCCAGCAGGCCCCTGCCCAGGCGCTACTGGAAGCGGGTTTGATCGCTGCGGAGGGCGGCCAAACAGGGCGCTCCATGCAGATTCTTGAGTCGCTGTTTGATGGCAGTGACTGGTCGCGCCTACCCGAACAGGCGGAGCCTGCCTTTGAAATCCTCTTGGATATTTATCAAGAACGTGGTTTTACCCGCAAGCGCGCCGACCTTTTAGATGACGTGATGGAGCGTGGCCCGCTGTTTTTGCGCGGCGTGGCGCTTGAGCGTTTGTGCTTAATGCACCTGGATAACGACGACTTAGACAGCGCCCGCGCTGCGTTTGTGAAAGCGCAACAAGCGCTGCCTGACTCCCCGACGCTGGCTTACATCGAAGCGATGCTGCTGCTGCATGAAGGGCATGAGAGTGAAGCCAAAGAGCGCGCTGATTTTTGGTACCGCCGTTTGGTGCGTCAGGGCGATTTGGATGAAGAGCAGCTCGATTTTCTTGCCGCGCTGGCTGAAAACCCCGGCGCAACCCTTGCCGACCAGCTGCTAAGCGCTGAAGAGGACATGGCCACGCCTCTGGTGTCACTGCAGGCGTTGTTAGCTGCCTTGCCCATCGCTCCTAAGCTGAATATTAACCACGATCCAGAGACAGGGAAGCTGCTTTACAACACTACCGCTCGCGAAGAGACCCTATTTGCGACTTGGCACGAGCAGTTTCAAGTGATGGTGGATGAAGAGGTGGCGCTTGGATTCCGTGACGACCCCTGGGGCAACGCGGTGGAGTGGATGTCGGCGCTGTGTGCGCACCCCGAGTGGTTAGATGCACCCCAAGTAGTGCAAGACGTAGCGCTTGCCCTCACCAGCCGGTTTGGTAGCTTACCGTGGATGGCGCCAAGCCTGCTGGAGCCGCTGGCGTTGCGTCTCTCCCGCTGGTTAGAGCAAGCACGCGCTGCCGGTGACGGCAGTTTGTGCTGGGACGATGCGGATAATGCCATGCTGTTACGTACCGGCTTGGCGCTGGTGGTAGGCATGGAGCGTGGCGCCCGGCAACACTCCCGCGAGCTGGCCGAAGAGTTATTGGCGATAGACCAAGAAGATAGCCTGGGTCTGAAAGAGCTGGTGCTAGACCAACTGCTAAGAGATGACCGCAACGAAGAAGCGCTAGCGCTGACTGATGAGCCGCATAAAGACGATGGCTCGCTGGTATTAGGGTTACTGATGGGCCGCACGTTGGCGCTTTATCGCCTAGCGAAGCGCGATGCCGCTGAAACGGCTTTGGCAGAGGCTGTTGCCCATAACCGCTATGCGCTTGAGCTGCTGTGTGCTGAAAGCCCAAGGCCCTCCATGCCCTATGCTGATGGCCAGGTTGACCCTGGCTCCCGGGCAGAGGCATGGCAGTACCGCACGTTAATGCGTGACCAGTGGCGCACCACCCCAGGCGCTCTGGAGTGGCTTAATCATCACCGCTAACAGGCGGCTAGTTAGCCTGAGCAAGCGGGGTAGGGACTAGCTGCTTATCTCGGCTTATCCAGATCGCTAACGCAATCGCGGGTAAGCCGAGCAGTGTGGCTACCACAAAGAAAGTGGCATAGCCCTGGGCGCCCACCACAATGCCGCCAAATCCGCTCAAGAATTTGCCCGGCAGCGTCATCAGTGACGAAAATAGCGCGTACTGTGTGGCCGTGTAGGCCCGCGAGGTTAAGCTGGAGAGGAACGCAATAAACACCGCGCTGGCAAGCCCATTGGCGAGGTTATCGCCTATAATCGTTACCACCAGCATAGGCACTTGATTGCCAATCACAGCAAGAGCTGCAAACAGCAGGTTGGTTACCATTACCAAACCCGCACCAAACACCAGTAGCGGGCCAATGCCGTAACGGGCTACTAGCAGCCCGCCCAATATGCCCCCTGCAATGCTCATGGCAATTCCAAAAATATTGGTAACATTGGCGATCGTTGCCAGCGAAAAGCCAAGGTCGATATAGAGCGGGTTCGCCATGGAGGCCATGGCAAGGTCGCTAATGCGAAACACCGCAATAAAGACCAAAATGCCCATCGCCTTCACACCATAGCGGCGGAAGAAGTCGGTAAAAGGGCAGACAATCGCTCCAATCCCCCAAGCACCTAAACGACGCAGCGTTTTGGGCTTGCCTCGGCTGGCACGAATAAACGCTCGCACTTTGGGTTCATGAATTAATTGTACGCTTAACGAGGCGCGCTTGGGCTCCGGGCGAATTAGCACGGTGAGCACGCCAATGCCTACCAGCGCAGCCATAGTGAGGTAGGCCGCGTTCCATGATACTGCCGAGGCCACGTAGAGCGCACCGGCCCCGGCCGCCAGCAGCCCGCCTCGATAGCCAATAATGTAGGTGGAGGCCATGGCTGCTTGAACATCGTCATCAGCGGACTCAATTCGGTAGGCATCGATGGCGATATCTTGCGTTGCGGAGCCAAATGCCACCAAAAGGGCAAAGGCTGCTACCCAGCCTAAGTTACCTACGGGGTCTACACCTGCCAAACCGACTAACCCAGCGGCAATCATGCCCTGGGCCAGCAGCATCCAGCCCCTGCGTTGGCCAAACGCGCGGGTTAGTAGCGGAAGCGCTAAACGATCTACAATTGGTGCCCAAAAAAACTTGATTGAATAGAGCATACCAATCCAGGCAAAAAAGCCGATGGCGGCCACTTCTACACCGTCACTGCGTAGCCAGGCTGATAGCGTGGAAAATACCAGAAGAAACGGCAGGCCAGCGGAAAAGCCTAAAAACAGCATGGTGATCACAGGTGCTCGGCAGTAAATACCAAGCGCCGCCAACCAACTGCGCTGGGGCGTCGGGGTGGGCATGTAGTCATACACTCCAAAAAAGAAAACGTCAGTGTCGAGGCCCGCTCAAAAACCGGTCGGTGTTAGACTAGGCTCAGGGTTCATGGTTAGCACTCCATGACAACGCCCACAGCTTACCGGAGAGGAGTTTTCCATGTCGATTACGGCACATCAGGTAGTGACCTTACACTATGTACTCAGCGACGTACTTCACGATGGTAGTACCCACGTGTTGGATGACTCCCAGGCGCGTAGTACGCCGTTGGAGTACCTACACGGCCACAATAATATCCTACCTGGCCTGGAGCGTGCGCTAGAGGGAAAAGAGGCAGGAGCAGAGCTTCGTGTCACGTTAGCCCCCGCCGAAGCGTACGGAGTGCGCAATGATGACTTGGTGCAAGAGGTAAGCCGAGCGTCGTTTGGTAGCGCTGAGCTTGAACCCGGTAGCCGGTTCCAAACCGAAGGAGAAGCCGGGCCGCAAATTGTCACGGTGCTGAGTATTGACGGTGAGCAGGTCACGGTGGATACCAACCATCCCCTGGCAGGACATACCCTTCGCTACCAAGTAACCGTGTTAGACGTAAGAGAGGCTACCCGGGCAGAATTAGCCAAGGGTCACCCGTTACCACCGGGTACCGAGCACAGCAAAGTGGAAGACCGCAAAGTTTTGTGACAAAACGCTGAGACAAAGTGCTGAGACAAAGTGCTGTGACGTTATAGGTAAGCCTCCTCCCTAAGTGCGGCTACCGAGCTAATTAAGTGCTTAGCATCCTTAGAAATGATGTGCGTCAAGTTCTTTACCGGTCCTAGTTGAGCCATCTTAAAAGCTTGACCCAGGTCAGTTTCCCCCTCCGTTAACCCCGTAGGATGAATGCATATATCACGGCGGGAGGGGAAGCCATGTACTGGGATGATACTGTCGTTTTTAGCTTAGTCACTATCGCGTTAGTGATTGCATTTATGATCGGTTGGGCTGGCTTTGTCATCCGCGACCATCTTCGTAAGGATGAGCGTAAAAAGCCTTAGTTTTATCGGTTGTTACCGTCGTCAGGGGAGGGGGCTTGCTTTTACGAGTAAGCTTCCTGTTGCCGGCCCACTTGGGCCGGCTTTTTTGTTTGTCCGTCTTTTCGTCTTAAGTTAATAGGCGTTGAAAACGGTAGTCGTCATGCTCTGGTATAGTACTTTTACTGTAGACAATACTTGCCATTAGGGAACTCCTTTCCATGACCGCTGCTCGTTTATGCGTTGTATTTACTCAACGTTTTAGAAAGCAGGTAAAAGCGGGCTTTGCCTCTTTGTTACTACTGCTGATCGTTTTTCCATTAGCAAGTGTTCATGCGCAAGTGTTAACGCTCATCAACGGCGATGATACCCGTCAACTCCCGGTCGCAACGCTACTCCAGCAGGCAGACGCCACTTTTACGCTTTTTGATCCTTACCAGGGACGAGACGTGGAAATGCGTGGCTTTGAGTTCCGCGATTTCCTGATTGAGCAGTTTGGTGATATCCCTCCTGAGCTACATTTCACAGCCTGGGATGACTACAGCGTCACGCTCGGCGGGTGGGATGACCCCAATTGGTTCATGATTGTTGAAGAGGATGGCGAACCACTGTCACTTCGCTCTCGCGGGCCGTTTCGCTTGGTCGAGCGAGATTACGGAACGCGCGATGTCAACTCACTTCGTGAATTTAATGACTGGGTTTGGATGATTCGTAGCATAGAGGCCAGATGGTGAGTGCGAATCAGCCTGTAAAATCGCCTGAATCCGCTGAAAAACCAGGCTGGGTAAGACGCCGTTACGTTACGTGGCTTTCGCTAAGCCTGATGAGCTTTATGGCGCTGATGATGCTGATTGTTTATGAATCGCGCTGGGTGTATCCAGAAATCCAGGCCTACTTTAGCCAAACAGGCAGCTTAACAGGCCAGCAATTGGCTACTCGCTCTCGCGCTTACCTACAAAATGCCCAGCAAACGCTGCTCAACGACCAGCCAATGAGTGGGGAGAACATCGAGGCGATTTCATTGAATCTGGATCTCGCCTATGGGTTGATGGACGTGAGCGTTTATCATCAAGAGTATGCTTGCACGGGGCCTAGTGTCACGACGGTGGGCTCGCTTACCTCGCGTCTCACGCAAGATGCGCTTTCACCATTGGCTGCCTCGCGTGAGCTGTTAGAGCCTATTAACTGCCTAACGCACATTGAAATGGATCAGTTAGACCGCCGGGGTATGGTGATTAATAACTTCTCGGAAAGTACCCGGCGCCATAGCCAAATGCTTATCTACTCTAGTATGACTATTTTCATCATGGGGTTACTTTTTTGGGGGATGCATGAGCGCCAACTGCGCCGGACGCAGCGTGCTACTGAGCAAAAAATTGCCTGGATGAAGCGAGCTATGCGTGACCCGCTCACCGGGATTGGCAACCGCAGTGCGCTACATCAAGAGGTTATGGCAAGAGCCAACCAGCCCCTTGGGTTGATCTTGGTAGATATCGACTTCTTCAAACAGTACAACGATGAGCTGGGCCACCCTGCCGGCGATCAGCTATTGCGTCGTTTGGCCAGCCTGCTGAAAAAGCAGTTAGGCACGGAGGCTAAGCTCTACCGGCTAGGCGGTGATGAGTTTGCTGCCGTGTTACCGTGTGCTGATGACACCGAGCTAGCGCAGTACTGTGAATCGTTAATAACGGGGCTGACGGCTGAACAGTTTAACCACCCCGCCCATCCAGATAACAAACAGGTAACGCTCAGCATAGGCGCTGTGCGCTTTATAGCGGTTGAAACAACCTTCGCGTACGCTTATGAAACGGCTGATAAAGCGCTGTATAGCGTGAAAGCGGCAGGTCGTGATGGCTGGCAGATCAGCGCAGGCGCATAATGTCATCGTAGAGAGGCGCTAAGCGGCCTAGCATGTCATTGCGGGCGGCGAGGTTGACGCCTTCTTCCTGCATTGCGGCATCAAGATATTCAACCACCCGGTTAAAGTGCGCGTTTGTAATCCCCATCGTTTGGTGGGCGCGGTCCATGGGCGGGCCGTCGTAAGTGCAGGGGCCATCGCTGATATCGCACAGCTGAGTCGCCAGCGATTCGGCAAATAGGTCAATATTGCTATTAACAAAGTAGCCCACGATATCGTTGTCATCGGCAATGCGGTAAAGCAGGTTTTCCACCACCGCATCAATTGTGGTTTGTCCACCCATACGGTCGTAGAGCGTGGCTTGCGGGTGGGGTTGCGCGCAGCCAGTGAGCAGCAGGCTGGTAAGTGCCATGATGATGAAGAGATGGCGTGCAGTAGAGGCTTGATACTTCATGGCAGCTCCTTGCTGTTAGCGCATAAGGTGGAAGGGTAAAGCGCTTTAAAACGCCGCCTGTAATGAGAGATAACCACCGCGTTGGGAAGGCAGCCCCGCAATGTCGCCCAGGTCAAGCCATGCGCCCGTCACGGATAGGTGTTTGTTAAAAAAGTAAGCGCTGTAAACACTTTGCCAGTCGTCTTCTTGCGCCACGCCGAGGTTATTGGGTTTTTGGCGATACTCAGTGCCAACTATCCAGTTAGGGGTGATAAACACGCCTAAGCTACCCTCTGCCATCCATGAGCGACCGCCCTGGTCGCCACCAAACCCAAGCAATCCGCCTTGATTTGCCGCCGTATTACGCAGCGTGCCGTTGAGTAGAACGTTGCGACCTAAAAAAGCGTTAAACAGCAGTTTGCTGGCGCTTAGGTAAGCCTCCGTGCCGCTCACATCATCAGCCCCAAATGCGGTGGGTACACTGCCATCTACCAACCGCTTGTGCATCACGCCGACACTCCAGATGCCCAGAGGGTGGTAGAGTACATCGCCAAATAGCCGGGCCTTGGCTCCATAAATATCCTGCTCAAGCTCTCCACCCAAAGTAGAGAGTTCGAGGGATTGGCGGGCAATGGATAGCTCCAGTCGATCGTATAGGTTGACGCTGGCCCCTGTGACGGTGAGCTGGTAATCATCAACCCAAGCCCGCGTAGCCGCCGCTGTAACGCCTATTTCGGTATCGCTAGCGGTGCTGGTCAGGACGGCCCAGGGCGATAATCCACCGCCGGCTGCGCCCTCAATGGCACTGACTGCACCGGTGCCTAAAATACGGCTACCCGCCACACTGGGCGCTGCCAGCCACAAAGTGCTAAGCGCGGCAAACGCCAGCAAGAAGCGCTGCATCAATAGGCTGGTATTGCGCATGTTGTCCCCTTGTTTATTAGTAAGTGGCCGTTGAGGCGAGTTGCAGCGGCTTGAACGCGCCCAGCCAGCGAGTAATATCTTCGGCGGGCATCGGTTTAGCAATCCAATAACCCTGAAGATAGTCGCAGCGCAGTTGATTCAAGATCATAGCGCTAGCGCTGTTTTCCACCCCCTCCGCGACGATTTTAAGGCCTAGATTGTGGCCCATTTCAATAGTCGAGCGGACAATCGTGAGGTCCTCTTGCTGGGCATCGAGTTTTAGGACAAACGATTTATCGATTTTCAGCTCATCAACCGGCAGACGTTTGATCTGAGCAAGCGATGAATAGCCGGTGCCATAGTCATCAACAGCAATTTTCAGCCCTAACTGGCTTAACGCCATCAGCGTTTTCGTCGCGGCTTCAACATCCTGCATTACGGCGCTTTCGGTTACTTCAAGGGCTAATTGGTCTGTTGTTAAACCGTAGTGCTCTAACAGTTCGTGAATATGCTGTGGAAGGCTTGGGTCAGCGACGTCACTGGCCGACAAGTTGATTGCCACAGAGAGATGGAAGTTGTTATTTTTCCAGGCGTGCAACTGCTGGCAGACGTCCGTTAGCATCCATTTAGTTAGCAACCCAATATCACCCGAGCGCTCGGCCAAGCCGATAAACTCATCAGGAGGCACAAACCCAAGGGTCGGATGCCGCCAGCGCATGAGCGCTTCAAATTGGCAAACATGCCCAGTAGCGGTGTCCACTTTGGGTTGGTACGCCATCCATAACTCGCTGTTATCCACCGCATTTTGCAGGTCTCGGATAAGCATCAATTGGCGAAGGTGCTGTTCGTCTTGGCCTTCAATGTAGCGTTTGTGGTGGTGACCCAGGCGCCGTGCTTGATCAAGCGCGATGTCGGATCGACGTAGCAGTATATGGGCACTATCACCATGGGTGGGGTGGCTGACTTCTCCTGTGGTTAGCGAAGGCGTTATAAAAGAGTTATCTAGCCTGATGGGCCCGCTGATAAGCGCCATAATCTCTTCTCGCTGGTGTTTCTCAAGCGCGTTTTGGCGAATCATGAGCATTAACTCGTCGCCGTCCAAGCGATATGCCTTCATAGCGGGTGAGGGCAGGTTGTGCATGCGCTGAGCGAGGCTAACCAAGAAATGATCGCCTAGCTCGTAGCCAAATGTATCGTTGATACTGCGGAAATCTTTAATCCAGAGGCGTAAAAGGGTGAACGCATGGCTCTGCTTGATACGCTGCTCGATATCCTCAAACGCGCGCGTTCGATTGGGTAAGTTAGTCAAACGATCATGGCGTGATTGATGCAAAAGTGTCGCTTCGCGCTTGGCGATATCCTCCTGCATGGAAAGCAGTGTGGTCGCTAGCTGGTGGGTTTCGGCGACAGTAGCCCCTGCTGGAATACGTTCGACACGCTCTCCCTGGCCAATGCGTTTGGCTGCCTGCGCCAGGGCCATCAGCGGCCTACTAATGCTGCGGGCACTCCACGCTGCCACCGCTAAGGTTAAGACTAATATGAGAGCCACAATGCCCAGTAGTTGCCATTGAAGTCGGCTATAGGCACTTAGCAGCTCATCGCGGGAAAGCTGAATGACGACAAATGATTGGTAATATTCGTCGGTAAGTAGAGGCGATGAGTAGGACAGATAGCGCTTGTCGTTGCTCGTCTGGCCACGAGTCAAGTTGCCGCTTCTCTGTTGTTCCCCATTGATATTCACCTGTGGCATGGCGAGCTGCTGATGGTTAGAACTCGCCAAATAGCGCACGTCGCCAGCGGAATCGTAGGTGATGATGCCCGCTTCTAGTCCGGTAAGGGCATTGATTTCTTGGGTCACCTCTTCATCGATTAAAAACCCCATACCTACCCAGCCAATCAAGTTAGGAGCGCGAATCGGTAACAGCACAAACTCATAGGGCTGGCCGTCGTCAATGACTACGCCAACGCCGCTCCCTGTTTGCCGAGCACGCTGAAATAGCTCAGGAAATGGCATCTCACTTTGCTGCTCATGGTGACTGCTGGCCAGCATATTGCCGCTTAAATCGCTGAGCATGACCATATCGGCTTGGGCGCGGTCGCCGTGGTTGGCGAGTACGGAGTAGAGCGTTGCGGTATCTTGAGTGGCCACTGCGCTTTTAAACCCAAAATCATCCGCTAAAATCGCGACATTATCCCGGAGTTGCTCACCACGAATGTCGAGCAACTGTTGAAAAACGCGGGCGCCAACCTCTAAACGCTGCTGGCCTTTTGCAAGCGCATCATTTTGGGTAGCGCGTAAAAAGGCAGCGCCAGTGGCAAGTTGCGAAATGATAACAACCGTTAACAGCACGAGTGTTAAACGAGTGCGAAAGCGCATGGTCACCTCAGTTAGTGACTGTGCGTAGCATTTTGAAAACGCTGCTGCAGGGGCGACAGCGTGGGTGGCTGTCGCGGCACCGCATTGAGTTCTAGTTCAACGGTGATATTGTCTTGATGACGGATCTCACCTTCCCACCAAACGTTTTGGCTATCATCCATACGACTATGCCATACCCGCATACGATGTGAGCCTTCCGGTAGCATAGGCAGGTTGAGCGTGCCGTCACCCTGGGTGAGCGCAGCATAGGGAGCATCGCTCACCACGATAAATGCCTGCATTTGATCATGAATATTGCACCCCAATACCACTACACCCGGTTGATCAAAGTGAATAGGTGGCGGCGTTTCATTTAGAAAGAGTTCCAGATCAAAGGGTTTAGCCTCAGAAAACGAAAATACATGATGTCGCGTGGTGTCTTCATTTGGAAATGCGACATAGCTGCCAGTAGGGACCGTAGTGACAGTAGGGTGGAAAGCGGCATCCCGTTGAATGATGTTTTTCTCAGCGGGTGCTGGTGAGGCTGCACGCTCAATGTAGACCTCGATCACTGCATGCTCTAACGGGAAGCCGTCAGTATCGATAACGTTCACCGTAGCCGCGTTAGTGTGAACGCTGAATAATGCGGCAAGAGTAATGAGCGGCCATGCAACATGGCGTAGACCCATCGTTTTACGCGTTAGGGGCATGGCGATAGACCTAATTAACGTCAACTGTAGTGTCTTATCATGTCGTTATTGCACTGAAAAGTCATGTTATCGCATTAACGATGTACTCACAGAGTGTTAAAAAAGAGTAAATAATAGGGAAGTCGTCCCAACCGTATGGTGTCTTCTGCAGGACAGGGCTTAAAGTTGTTTCAGAAACAGTGTTCGATAATCTGTTGACTAGCCGAGACTGGAGAAACATCATGAGTAACGAGACGGATGATCTACTAACAAAGCGTCGTTCGCGCCGCCAAGTACTAGCACGTTTAGGGCTAGGCGCTGCTGCGCTTTACGTTGCCCCTACGCTACTTTCCTTGAATCAAGCAGAAGCCCGCTACTCACGTACTAGCTACTCGCGGCCTAGCTATTCCCGTCCTAGCTATTCTCGGCCAAGCTATTCTCGGCCACGGCATAAACGTCCGCACTACTCCCGCTACGATCGTCCCCGGCCCTCGCGCTTCGACAGTGGTGGGGTAATCGAAATTCGCCTTAGCCGCTTATTGCCACGCTGGTAGGAGGAGGCCGTGCTTACATCAGCCGCTTTCAACGATTATGCCTTGGAAGGTCTCGGCCCCTGTTTACGCTTAGTGGAGGCAGAGCCATTATTGCCTACACTTCGTCAAGCAATGCTGGGCTGGCCCCTCACGCCTTGTGTGACGCAGAAAGCGACGCCTGATATTTGCGTTTGGCGCCATTCAGAAGGGTATTGGCAGGAAGCGCCAGCGCTACCCCAAGGCATGCTGCTGGATACGCCGGTAGGGACTGCGTGCAGTGTCATTGCCGATGTCGCCGGCGCATTTTTACGTAAGCATCCAGAGCTTGTTGGCCTGCACTGCGGGTCTGTGGAAATTAACGGCCAGCTGGTGATTTTTCCAGATGCTCATCGGGCGGGTAAGAGCACGTTAACATCCGCGTTTGCAGCCGCTGGCTACCGCGTGTTCGGCGACGATGTGCTGGCGCTCAACCAGCAGGGTGAGGGCATTGCTTTGGGGGTTGCGCCCCGGCTTCGGCTGCCACTGCCTGAAACGCTGGCCACCGACTTTCAGCACTTTGTGGCCTGCCATCTTGGCCCCTTTGATGAGCGCTATGGCTATTTGCGGCTGCCTGCTTCTCGCTTAGCCGCGCATGGTGATAAGCGTCCGCTGGGTGCTATTTTGTTGATTGATCGTGACCACTCACTATCAAGCCCCCAGTTAACGCGCTTGCAGCCGGGGGACGGTCTTTGGCAGCTGTTGCAGCAGAATTTTGCGGAACACGAGCTAGACCAAGCGTTGATTGAGCGCTTTCTTCCCATTCTGCAGAAGCTGCCCTGTTTTTTACTGTGCTATCCCGATGCTTATGAGGCAGCTGTTTGGCTAACCAAGCGGTGGCAGGGGCAGTCCTTTCAAGCTGATACGCCTGCAACGCAGCCCATGGGCGCCGAGAATCGTCCTGCATGCGCTGCGCTCTCACTTGATGACGCGCGTTGTTGGCAAACGAGCCCGGCGGCATGCGAGTGGCTAGTTGGCGATGAGCTATTTGTCATTGGGCAATCGGGAGGAGATGTTCACCGTATGAACGCGACCAGTCGTGCCGTTTGGGAACTGCTTAAACACGAGCCGCTGACGCTGGAAGATGTGAGTGAAACGCTTGACGAATTCTTTGGCGGGGTGGGATTGATGCAGATAAAGCGTGATATGGCGCAGCTGCTGGCTAATCTGGATCACGTCGGTTTAATTCATGAGGCGTGCGAGCCGTTGTCTACTGCTTAGCGCCAATAGTCACGCCATGTTTTCAGCACCCGCTCAGGATACCAGGTCTGCCCCAGGCTACCGTTGTAGCGCGCCAGTGCACGGGTGAAATCGCCCCGTTCAACGGCCAGGTAGTGGGCCAAAATAGTGCAGCCGTAGCGCAGGTTGCGGTTCGGTTCGGTAAGGTCATCCATGGGTAGGCCAAGCTCCTCTACCCAAAAAGGCATGATCTGCATTAAGCCGACGGCACCGGCAGATGAAACGGCATCGGCGTTAAAGGCGCTTTCTACCTGAATTAACGCCAGTACCAGTTCGGGCGGTAGCCCAGCTAACCGCGCCTCACGGTAAAGGCGAGTCAGCAGCGTGTGCCGCCGTTCAGGCGATGCGATAAAGCGGGCAAGCGGCGCATCCATTCGGCTGCGCCACTGCTGCAGCTGCCACTGAGCCTGGGGCGTTTGTTGATCAGCGGTTTCAAACGTTAGGCGCAGCGGTTCTTGGGCGGCGCTTTGCATAGGGTGGGCAGCCGCTGCAAGGCTGCCCACTAGTATCCACTGACTGACGCTTTTCACATGTAGCCGCTTGCGCTGTAAACGCTGCCACGGCAATCTCAGTGACATGGTCCCGCTTACTCTGCGTTGATAAGGCCCGCCTGCTCACGCAGGAAATCGACAATTTTCTCAGCAGGGATCATCGTCGCTTCGCTATCGCGACGGCCTTTGTACTCCAGTTCGCCGTTGTCCAAGCCACGGTCGCCAATGACCAAGCGGTGAGGTACGCCCATTAGTTCCAGGTCGGCAAACTTCACGCCGGGGCGGGTGTCGCGGTCATCCAGCAGTACATCTAAACCAGCGGCGGTCAGCGTTTGGTAGAGGCGCTCAGACTCTTCACGCACGCGCTGAGATTTATGCGCGTTCATGGGAACAAGTGCGACCTGGAACGGTGCGATGGCGTTGGGCCAGATGATCCCGGATTCATCGTGATTCTGCTCAATAGCAGCGGCTACCACGCGGGTGACGCCAATGCCATAGCAGCCCATCCACGGGTGGCTGGTTTTGCCGTTGTCGCCTAGCACGCTGGCATTCATCGCTTCGGAGTACTTCTGGCCAAGCTGGAATACGTGGCCGACTTCGATGCCGCGCTTGATCGAGAGCGTGCCTTGGCCATCGGGTGACGGGTCGCCTTCTACGACGTTACGCAGGTCAGCGACCTGGGGCAGGGCAGCATCACGCTCCCAGTTGATGCCGAAGTAGTGCTTGCCATCGACGTTGGCACCCGCGCCGAAGTCGCTCATTAAGGCAACGCTGCGGTCGATGATGATCGGCATTTCTAAACCGACGGGGCCTAAAGAACCCGGGCCTGCACCCACAGCGGCACGAATTTCCTCTTCGCTGGCCATGGTTAGCGGGGCTTTTACCTGAGGCAGGTTTTCCGCTTTGACTTCGTTGAGTTCGTGGTCGCCGCGTACCAGCAGCGCAATGAGGCCGCCTTCCGCTGCGTGAACCATCAGCGTTTTGACGGTTTTCTCAATGGGCAGCTTGAACTGCTCTACCAGCGTGGCGATGGTTTTGGCATCCGGTGTATCAACCAAACGCAGCTCTTCGCTGGGGGCCGCACGTTCAACGTTGCTGCCTAAGGGTGCGGGCAGCGCTTCAGCTTTTTCGATGTTAGCAGCGTAATCAGACGCGTTGGAGAAGACGATATCGTCTTCGCCGGAGTCGGCCAGCACGTGGAATTCATGAGAGCCCGTGCCGCCAATGGAGCCGTTATCGGCAATGACCGGGCGGAAGTCGAGGCCCAGGCGGGTGAAAATACGTGAATAGGCGTCGTACATGCCTTGGTAAGTCTCTTTGAGCGAGGCTTCATCCAGGTGAAAGGAGTAGGCATCTTTCATGATGAATTCACGCGAGCGCATCACGCCAAAGCGTGGGCGGATCTCGTCGCGGAATTTGGTTTGAATCTGGTAGAAGTTCACCGGTAGCTGCTTGTAGCTGGCGATCTCTTTACGCACTAGGTCAGTGATGACTTCTTCATGGGTAGGCCCCACGCAGTAGTCGCGGTCATGGCGATCTTTTAAACGCAGCAGCTCAGGGCCGTACTGCTCCCAGCGGCCCGATTCCTGCCACAGGTCGGCAGGCTGAACGGCGGGCATTAATACTTCTTGGGCGCCGGCACGGTTCATCTCTTCGCGAACAATGGCTTCCACCTTGCGCAGGGTGCGTAGCCCCAGGGGCAGCCAGGTATACAGGCCCGAGGTGAGACGGCGGATCATCCCGGCGCGCAGCATTAACTGGTGGCTGATGACTTCAGCGTCGGCCGGGGTTTCTTTTAATGTCGCAATCAATAATTGGCTGGCGCGCATGGGCGTGAGCATTCCTTGGTTAGTAGCGGTGATGCTGAATCGTTGTGTCGAACGTAGCGCTTAATCGAGCGTTGAATCCGGCATTGTACGGCTAAGCGGGTAAGGCGGCAAAATCCTAACTCTTTCGCTTAGCAACGCTTAGGTTAAATTGTGCTAAGCTTGATCAGATTTTTGGCTCGATAGCGATCGTCAATTGGTGTCTCATGTGGCATTGCCACCAGCTATCGGTAGGTTAGAACAGTGAGGAAATTTTCATGCAGCAAGCATTGCGCCGTTGGCTAGCGGGGGCGATGGTAGGTGTCTCCATCGTAGCACTCAGTGGGTGTGGAACACTTTTTCATCCTGAACGAAAAGGGCAGTTAAGTGGCGATGTAGACCCGGTAGTTGCCATCGCGAACGGCGTTGGTTTGCTGTTCTTTATTGTGCCGGGTGTTATTGCGTATGCAGTTGATTTCTCAAATGGCACTATCTATCTGCCCAGCCATAGTAGCGCATCGGTAGATGTGCATCATTTGAATGATGCGATGGATGTAGCGTCACTTGAGAAGCTCCTGTCGGATAAAGCGGGTCAGCCCGTTAGTTTGGAAAGTGAGCTGGTCATGATTGAAGAAGTGGATAGCTTAGATGAAGCGCTTGCGATGGTTAGGATGTCAGGCGTGCTGGATGAGGAGCGTTTAGCCACCATGTAAGCGCTTCAATGAACGCCCCTAGCCGTAGCTAACGGCTAGGGGCGTTTTCGTTCAAAGCGCTTTAACAGCGCTAGCTTTTCTGATCGTGGTAAATTTCAGCACTATCAATCCTGCCACTAGCCCCCAAAAGGCGCCCCCAATTCCCAGCAGTGAAATGCCTGACCCGGTAAGCAAAAACGTGACAATAGCAGCATCACGCTGTTCGCTACTCTCAAAGGCGCCGGCGAGGCCGCTACTTAGTGTGCTCAGTAGCGCAATACCTGCTAGCGACATCACTAATACGCTAGGTAAGGCATTAAAAATGCCGGTGACCGTGGCGCCAAAAATGCCCATGAGGATATACAGTACGCCCGCTGCGACCCCAGCTGTGTAGCGACGCTGTGGATCTGCGTGCGCATCTGGCCCCATGCATACCGCCGCGCTGATAGCCGCCATATTAAGCGCATAGCCGCCAAAGGGCGCGAGAAGCAAGGTGGCAGCGCCCGTGAAACCAATTAATGGCGAGCTGTTAGGCCGATAACCTGCTGCTCTTAGCACTGCCATCGCGGGTAGGTTTTGAGTCGCCATGGTGATCACAAACAGGGGTATGCCAATGCCAATCAGCGTTGAGGGGTTGAAAATAGGGGCCGTGAATACCGGTGTTGCAGGGGTGAGTGGCAGTCCCTGCAAATTTATTTGCCCAAGAAACACGGCAACTAGTATGCCGGTGAGCAGCACGCAAGGTACCGCAAGCGTTGGGCACAAACGGCGACCCGCCACCCAGGCAGCTAACATGGACAGGGGCAGCAGCCACTGACGTTCCATCACGTTAAAAAGCTCTAGCCCAAAACGCAGCAGAATCCCGGCTAGCATCGCGGAAGCAATAGCGCTGGGGATGTGACGCATTAAGCGTTCAAACAGTCCCGTTACCCCGCACAGTGTGATCAGTAGCGCTGAGAACAAAAATGCCCCGATTGCTTCTTCGATAGGAATGCCGGCAAGACTAGTGGCCAGAAACGCCGCCCCTGGAGTAGACCACGCGGTTAAAAGCGGCATGCGGTAACGCAGAGAAAGTCCTAATGACGTAAGCCCCATGCCTACTCCCAGCGCCCACAGCCACGAGCTGATTTGCGCCGCGCTGGCACCCGCAGCGGCAGCTGCCTGAAAGATAATGGCTGCGGAGCTGGTGTAGCCAATGATGACCGCGACGCAACCTGCGGTAACGGTCGACAGGCTCATATCGTGCCAAAATGCGGTTTTGGGTGTGGTGATGGCCGAAGGCTTAGTGGTGTTGTTTGGCGCTTCCATTGGGGGACCTCACTTACGCGCATAAATGTGCGCTATAGCGCACAAAGCGTAAGGCTACCATTGTGCGTCATAACGCACAATGGAGGTGCTGGAAGTTTGATGGCATCAAAGTGCGATTAACTTGCGAAGTGAGCGGGGTTCGGGATGCTCGGGAAGCGAGGTGGATGCGCCTGCATATAGGCGTGACACGCTCTCAGCACGCGTTTATCGTCATATTTACCGCCTGCTAGTTGAAAACCTACTGGTAAGCCTTGTTCGGTAAAACCGCAGGGCACCGAAGCGGCGGGTTGCTGGCTTAGGTTAAACGGATAGCTAAACGCCGCCCACTCTTCCCAGTCGCGCATGTTGCTGCCCGGGGGAACTTCATGATTGATATCAAACGCAGGAAGAGTGACAGCGGGGGTCATCAATAGGTGGTACTGCTGATTAAAATACTCCAGCCGCTGGGTGAGCGTGGCACGGTCGGCAAGAGCGCGAAATAACTCAACCGCTGACCAGCGTTCCGCTTTTTTAGCATTGGCGACTAAGCCTGGGTCAAGTAATTCCCGCTGGGCACTGCTCATTTGTGACCACTGTTCCAGTGAAGCGGTAAACCATAGCTTGCGGAACGTATCCAGCGGCGATTCGAAACCCGGATTCACCTCAACCACTTCCGCGCCAAGTGCCGCCAGTTTATCGGCAGCTTCTCGCACCCGTGCCGCTACCTGCGGGTCAACTTGGGCATAGCCTAAGTCGCTTGAAAAGCCAATACGCAAACCTTCCAGGCCTTTATCCAAATCCTCACCCCAGCACTCTGGCTGGCCTCGTGTGGCGTAGGGGTCGCGATAATCGTAGCGGCCCATAACGTTGAGCATGCTGACCGCATCTTTCACCGAGCGGGTAAGTGGCCCTAAATGCGAAAGGCTGGGTTCTTTAGAAGGCGGCCATTGGGGCGTCCAGCCGAACGTGGGCTTAAAACCAAAAACGCCGGTAAATGCTGCGGGAATTCGGATAGACCCTCCAGAGTCACCTCCTTGGTGGAGCACACCCATATTCAGCGCCGCCGCCGCAGCGGCCCCACCGGAAGAGCCGCCCGCTGTCAGCCGCGTATCCCAAGGGTTAGCGGTAGCGCCAAAGACCCGGTTATCCGTGACTGCCTTCCAGCCAAATTCAGGGGTGTTGGTTTTGCCAAGAATAATTGCGCCTGCTTCTCGTAGCATTCTGGCGGGTGGTGCATCGGTATCGCAGAGCGCATCTGAGGTGGTGAGCGACCCCTCTCGGCAGGGCATACCTGCTACCTGGGTAAGATCCTTAATAGAAATGGGAACGCCATCGATTGGACTCAACGGTTTGTCTTGCCCCCAGCGCCTTGCCGAAGCCTTGGCAGCGCTTTCAGCGCCCTCTGTATCCACATACACGTAAGCGTTTACCTGTTTGTTAAACTGCTCAATGCGCCCAAGGGCCGCTCGGGTTGCCTCTAAGGGTGAGGCCTGCTGGGATTCGTAGAGGTTGGCTAGCGAGCGGGCGTCCATTAGGCCTAGGTCGGTATCGCTCATTGATCGCTCCTTGCGCTTCGTTAATACAATAAACCTCATGTAAGCCTAGGCAAGCGGGCGTGAGTCTGCAAAATGGGGGCGAAAACCAAGTTGCCAATCGGGCCATACTGTAAGGGCAAGTAGTCGGTAAACTAACTAACCTCATTAAAGGAGAGCCCAATGGCAAGCGCGCCCCATACTATTGCTGAACATATCGCAGGAACCGTTAAACAGCTTCGTAAAGAGCGTGGCTGGAGCCTCGACCGTGCTGCAGGGGCTACCGGAGTAAGCAAAGCGATGTTGGGTCAGATTGAACGGGGGGAGTCTAGCCCGACGGTGTCTACCCTTTGGAAGATCGCCAGCGGTTTTAAAGTCTCATTCTCTCGGTTATTTGATGGTGATAAGCCCGCGCTGGGGGAGCTGCATCGGGATGGCTGGGAATCGGTATGGGGAGAGGATAGCGTGGGGATGCAGGCAAGGCTGCTGTTCCCTTACGATCCGCTGCTGGGCTTTGAAATGTTTATGATTGAGCTAGCGCCCGGTGCGATGAGTGAATCATCAGCCCACGCCAGCGGGGTTGTGGAGCATATTGTGGTGGTAGAAGGCGAAATGGAGCTGCGCATTGATGAACGCTGGCAAACCCTTCGAGTGGGCGAGGGGCTGCGCTTTTTTGCCGACAGGCCCCACGCCATGCGTAATAACACCGCCACGCGGTTACGCTTTCACGATGTGATTCACTATCTACCAGGGGCCGCTTCCGGCGCCTGAGCGCGCAGCCAGTTAAGCTCATCGGCCCAGATCTCGGGTTCAACAGTTTCTAAGATCATGGGAATGCCGCTAATGCGAGCATCCTGCATGATAGTGGTAAACGCAGCTAATCCGATATTGCCTTTCCCCAAGCTGTGGTGGCGATCAACGCGGCTGGCAAAGGCGCTTTTGGCATCGTTAAGGTGCATACCCCGCAAAAATTCAAAGCCCACCACCTTGCCAAGCTCATTCAGCGTATCTTGGGTGGCGTCGGCGGTGCGTAAGTCATACCCCGCAGCGAAGGCGTGGCAAGTATCAATACAGACGCCAACCCGGGTTTTGTCGTCGACGTGTTCGATGATTTCCGCCAGATGCTCAAAACGCCAGCCAAGGTTAGTGCCTTGGCCTGCGGTGTTCTCGATGACTGCTGTGACGCCTTGAGTATGGCTTAGCGCTTCGTTGAGCGACTCAGCAATCCGCTTGAGGCAATCGGACTCGCTGATCTTATTTAAATGGCTGCCGGGGTGAAAATTGAGCAGCGTGAGCCCCAACTGCTCGCAACGCTGCATTTCGTCTAAAAACGCAGCGCGGGATTTTTCCAGCCCCTCGGCTTCCGGGTGGCCAAGGTTAATCAGGTAGCTGTCGTGGGGCAAAATTTGCTCGGGGCCAAAGCCGTGCCTTTGACAGGCTTGCTTAAACGCTAAAATAGCCTCGTCGGTAAGCGGTTTGCCTTTCCACTGACGCTGATTTTTAGTGAACAGAGCAAACGCCGTTGCACCGATTTCCACGGCACGGGTAACGGCTTGGTCTGCACCGCCTGCGGCACTGACGTGGGCGCCTAAGTATTTCATCATTTTCCTTAGCCGTGCTGGCGTCGGTTATTAAGGTAGCGCTGGAAAGCGGCGGGCTCATCAGTTATAGCGCTGGCGATACCCCACGCCCAGCGGCTATCAAAAGCACTTGGGTCGTTGGGGGTATAACACAAAATCTGATAGCCATTTTCTCGCATGGCGTCGGCCTGGGAGCGCTTTAAATGCGGCCAATGCGCATGAATGCTAAAGGCTTCTACCGCTTCGCATTGGGCGCGCCACTCTTTGGGCGTGCTACCGAACAGCACCCCAAGCGCAAGCGCTTCTTTAGGCGCAAAATGGCGGCAGTGGGCAAGCGCGACGGGATCAAATGATGAAACGATTAATCGCTCGGCGGGTAAAGCTGCCAACACACTTGGCATGACGGTGTCGACGAGGGCGATGGGATCGCGGCCTTTATTGACCTTAATCTCTAAATTCACTCCCATGTTTAGCTCATTAAGCAGCGCAAGCATCGCTTCTAGGCTGGCCATTTTCTCCCCAGAAAAACCATCGCCAAACCAACTGCCAACGTCTAAGCGCTGTGCCTGCTGCCAGGTCATTGTGGCAAGCTCTCCACGGCCGTCGGAGCAGCGGCTAACATCGCTATCGTGCCAAATAACCGGCGCACCATCGCCCAGCAGCTGAACATCCAATTCTACCCAGGTGGCGCCTGCATCATAGGCGGCACGAACCGCTGTTAAGGTGTTTTCTGGCGCCGCGGCTGAATAGCCACGGTGGGCAATAAGGGTGGGCAAGTTGATTGCTGGATGCGTCATATCACAGCCTTCTAAATGTAACCAAGTAGGTTGGGAAGTCTAGCATGGCTGCATGACATGGGTGTGTCGCCGTACATAGGCTATTGCTTGATTTATTGGTGGCGACGCGTTTGGATAGCGGTACAAGGTACGTCCAATTAATAACAAGGAGTTCGAAGTATGGCTAAACGCATAGAGTTTTCCAAAACCGGTGGTTCAGAGGTGTTGGAGTGGGTAGATGTTGAGCCCGCAACGCCTGCTGCTGGTGAAGTACGTATTGTTAATAAGGCGGTAGGGCTTAACTTTATTGATATCTACTTCCGCACCGGGCTGTATCCGGCGCCGTCTATGCCCTCAGGCCTGGGCACTGAAGGGGCTGGCGTGGTCGACGCGGTCGGTGAGGGAGTTACCCACTTAAAGGCCGGTGACCGCGTGGCCTACGCCCAAGGCCCGCTGGGTGCCTACGCCGAGGTACATACACTGCCTGCTGCTAAAGTGGTTAAATTGCCGGACTTTATTGATTTTGAGACGGCCGCTGCCAGCATGCTGAAAGGCTTAACCGTTCAGTATTTGCTACGCCAAACCTACGAGTTAAAAGGCGGTGAAACCATTTTGTTCCATGCGGCGGCCGGGGGAGTTGGCTCCATTGCCTGTCAGTGGGCTAAAGCGTTAGGCGTTAAGCTAATCGGCACCGTTAGCTCTCAAGAGAAAGCGGATCTTGCCATTGCGAATGGCGCCTGGGCGACGATTAACTACACCAAAGAGAACGTCGTGGAGCGGGTACGCGAGCTGACTAACGGCGAAATGTGCGATGTGGTCTATGACTCTGTAGGCAAAGATACCTGGGAAATGTCGCTGGACTGTTTAAAACCCCGCGCACTGATGGTGAGCTTTGGTAATGCTTCTGGCCCTGTGGATGGGGTGAATATCGGCATTCTTAACCAAAAAGGCGCGCTGTTTGTGACCCGGCCAAGCCTGAATGGCTACGCCGATACCCGCGAACGCCTAGAGATGATGTGTGAAGACTTCTTTGCCATGATTGAGAGCGGCAAGCTTAAGATTGATGTTGCCAACCGCTACCCACTGCAGGAGGCGGGCAAAGCGCAAGATGCCTTACAGAGCCGCAAAACGACAGGTTCAACCGTTCTGTTACCCTAGAGGGTATTAATCAAAGGGGTGCTCTTTTGCACCCTGGCCTGGCTACCCGCTTCCTAGCCGAGCGGGTGCCACTTGGTCTATCAAAAGGCTACTTAATCCACGTCTACATAAGCCCCCATTCTGCGCATCCGGTTTTCAAAACTGGCGACGTTATCAACCAGTTGATCAGGACCAAAGGCGACACACTCTGCCAATATCGCCTCACTTAAAGTAATCGCCGACAAAATGGAAGGAAAAAAGTGCGGTGTTGCGTTAGCAACAGTAAACGTTACGCAGGCCCCGGGCACCAGCGGAGAGCGAAGCGTGTCGGTAATGACAATGGCCTGTACGCCGTTGGCGCGTGTCACTTCAAGTGCTTTTACCGTTTCCGCGCAGTAAGGTTCGAAGCCAAACGCTACCACGATGTCTTGTTCATTGAAATGGTCCAGCTCAGTCAGCAAACCGCCCTCCAGGCCACGAATTAACGTCACGTCAGGCATTGCAATCCGCCCTACATAGGCAAAGTGATAGGCGCAGGCAAAGGTATCTCGAAATCCAACAACGGCGACTTTGCGCGCTGCCAAAATTCGCCGGGCGGCGTCCTTTACGCGGGTTTGGTTATCAGCCGTAAAGAGACGGCCAATATTATCAAACGCGGCATCACCCACCTCAACAAACAGCGTATCTTCAGGCTGACCAGCCTGATGCTTGAGCTTATTGGCGCGCCCGCTTAGCTCAACCGGAGCGGCTTGAACAGCCGACTGAAACACCTCCCTGAACTGCTCGTAACTTTCAAAGTTGAGCCGCTTGGCCAAACGCACCAGCGTAGAGGGCGTGACGCCTGCGGCTGCGGCGGTTTTGCGAATAGATTGAAAGGCGATGTCGATGGGGTGTTCCAGCACGTGGCTAGCGGCACGTTTTAGCTGAGGACTTAGTGCGGGGTAGCTTTCAGCAAGCCGCTGATGAATCTCGTCCAGGCCCGTTGGGTAGGGGGGGTAAGCGTCAGGCATGGCGTGCTCCCAAAAGTAATATAAAACGTTTGTGCCAATAATAAATGTTTTTGATACGCATGTATTGACTGATTTGTGTTGGATACCCTATTGTTGGCAAAACATATGTTTCTTTTTTTCTAAAAAATAGAACGTATGTTTCTTTTTGATGCTCAGTTCTTAGAGGTTTTAAAAATACGATGTCCTCCGCTGACCGTACATTGCCCTGCTACGAAACGCTGCTGGTCTCTCAGCATAACTACGTCTTGGAAGTGCGCTTTAATCGACCGGAGCGTCTGAACGCAGTGATCGAAGTGCTCTACCGTGAGCTGTTAGACGTGCTGCAGTACGCTGCCCAAACGCCCGATGTAAGGGCGGTGGTGCTTACCGGTGAGGGGCGGGCATTCTGCGTGGGGGCGGATATGAAAGCCCATGGCGGTGCGGCGCGCACGCTTTTTCAACGCCGGGCGTATTTACAGCTAGGTAACGATGTATGCGAAGCGATTATCAAGCTCAACAAGCCCGTGGTGGCCGCAGTGAATGGTTATGCCCTTGGGGCGGGCGCGGAAATGGCGGTATCTTGCGACTTTATTGTGATGGCTAATGAGGCACAGATTGGTTTCCCTGAAACCAGCATCGGCACCTGCGTTGGGGGTGGGGTTTCCAAGCTGTTGCCTCAGTTGGTAGGGCTCAGTCAGGCGCGTCGACTGCTCTATCTTGGCGATAAAATTTCTGGGGCCGAGGCGGCAACGATTGGACTAGCGCTGGCTAGCCACCCCCAAACCGAGTTGCTATCAGAAGCGTTGGCGTTAGCAGAAAAGCTGGCCCGCCAGGCGCCTGTTTCGATGGCGATGTTAAAGCCCTTAGTGAACAGGGGTGGCCACACCAGTTTAGAGAGTCAGCTGCAGCAGGAATTAGATGCGGTGTTTACCTGTTCTACCACGGAGGATTGGCAAGAGGGCGTCGATGCGTTTGCCGAACGCCGCAAGCCCGATTTTCAAGGCCAGTAGTCACTATTTTTTCCGTATTTTAAGACAGGTAGCATCATGAACACGATTGAAGGTCACCTCCCGTTGCTCAGCCCATTACACGCTATTTTGGCGCCTACGGGCATTGCCGTTGTTGGCGCCTCTGCTGACCCTACCAAGCGCGGCTATAAAGCTATGGTCGGGCTAGTAAAAGGCGGTTACCGAGGCGCTATTTATCCAATCAATCCGAAAGCCGACACTATCCTAGGCGTGAAGGCTTGGCCTTCCATCAGTGAGGTGCCGGGTAATCCTGAGCTGGCGCTTCTGTGTACCCCTGCCGCCACGGTGCCAGGGCTAATTGCCGAGTGTGGTCGTCGAGGCGTTAAAGGGGCTGTCATTTTAGCCAGTGGCTTTGGTGAAACCGGCGAGGCAGGCGCGGCGCTGGAAGCAGAAATGATGGAGGCAGCCCGCGCCCACGGCGTGAGAATTATCGGCCCCAACACCTCGGGCATGTTTAACCTGCACCACAAAATTAATTTGCTGGCGCTGGATAACGTCACCCCTGGCGATATTGGGATTGTTTCCCAGTCGGGCAATATGCTGCTGTCACTGGCCCTTGAGGCGCAGCACAACGGGCAAGTGGGTTTCAGTACTTACATCGGCCCAGGAAATCAAAGTGATATTGGCTTTAATGATTACCTGCGCTACCTGGGAGAAGATGAGCATACGCGAGTAGCGACGCTGTATGTGGAAGGCTTTCGTGATGGTCGAAAGTTTTTAGATGTTGCGCGGGAGGTAACGGCGATGAAGCCGGTGGTGGTGTACAAGTCTGGCGCCACCGAACAGGGTCAAAAAGCGGCCAGTTCCCATACCGGTGCGCTGGCAGGTAGCTATCAAATGACCGTGGATCTGCTGCGCCAAGCCGGGGTCAGCGTGGTGCAGTATTCAGATGAAATTCTGCCTGTAGCGGAAGGTTTGGGGCGGCTGCAGAAAGCCTCTGGTAAGCGTGTGGCGGTAATCTCAGACGGCGGTGGCCAAGCGACGATTGCAGCCGACCGCCTAGCAGAGGCCGGTTTGGCGCTGGCAGAGCTCTCTGACGATACCCGTGCGGCGTTGCGCAGCGTGCTACTGCCCCAAGCGTCTACGCTCAACCCGGTGGATGTGGCAGGCTCATCAGATGCGAATCCTTCGCTATTGGCGCGCTGTATTGATATCGTCATGGCGGATGAGGGCGTAGATAGCGTGTTCTTGGTCGGCATGTTTGGCGGCTACAGCATGCGCTTTGCTGAGTCGCTAATGGGCGATGAGATGCGCGGCGCTGAAGCGATGATTGAACGGGCCAAGGCCAACGAAAAACCGCTGGTTATTTACAGTCTGTATGCACCCATTAAGCCACCCGCACTTAGGCGCTTGCATGAGGCGGGCCTGCCGGTATACGCCTCTATTGAGCACGCGGTTAGGGTGCTTTCAGCGTTGGGTGAGCGAGGTGAGTACCTTGCTGGTCAAGCGGTGCGTGTCGCTGCTGACCCGGTTCTGCCCTTGGCAGCAGGGCAGGCTATGTTGAAAAACGCCCGAGATGAGAAGCGTGATCTGCTGGAGTTTGAAGCGAAAGCGCTGCTAGCGCAGCATGGTATTGCAGTGCCTGATGAGCGGCTTGCCACCAGCATTGATGCGTTGGGGGATATCGCACGTCACTTTGGTGATCAGCCGCTGGCTATGAAGATTGTTTCGAAGGACATTCTGCATAAATCTGACGCTGGCGGGGTGAAGCTAAATCTGGTGGGCGAAGCTGCGCTGCGCGCGTCTTATCAGGAAATCATCAATAGCGCCTATGCCTATGACCCTGAGGCGCAGATTGAAGGGGTCCTGGTGACGCCGATGGCCGATAAAGGTGTAGAGGTGATCATTGGCATGTTGCGGGACCCGATTTTTGGCCCGGTCATGATGTTTGGTCTAGGCGGCGTCTTCGTTGAAGTCCTAGAAGATGTAGCATTTCGTGCGCTTCCGCTCAGCCAAGCTGATGCAGAGTCAATGATTAACCAGATTAAAGCGCAAAAGGTGCTTGCAGGGGTACGCGGTGCCGCAGGTGTTGATAAAAAATCGCTAGCGTCGCTGCTGGTGCAGGTGTCTCGTTTAGTTGAAGCGTACCCTAGTATCCATGAGCTAGATTTAAACCCTGTTATTGCCTATCCCGAGAGCCATGCAACAGGCTACGCCGTGGTAGATGCCCGAATTATTGTGGAGCGTGATCAATGAGCCAAGCGTTACCCGAGCTAGTCGATGCCACCATCACCCTTGAAAACCGCGTCGCAACGCTAACCTTAAATCGCCATGACGTGCGTAATGCGCTAACGGGCACTCAGCTTGTCGATGACATTGTAGCGACCGCTGAGTGGGTAAACCGTTGCCAAGAGGTTTCCGTGTTGGTCATAACCGGCGCAGGGTCGGCCTTTTGCGCCGGCGGCAACGTGAAAGACATGGCCGAGCGAGGCGGTGACTTTGCCGGTGATGTGGCTGAGGTGGCCGAGCGTTATCGTAACGGTATTCAGCGAATGCCGCTGGCACTTGACCGGGTGGAGGTGCCGATTATTGCCGCGGTTAACGGGGCTGCGATTGGCGCAGGGTTTGATTTAGCCAATATGGCGGATATACGTATTGCCTCAAGCCGCGCTAAATTTGGCGAAACCTTTCTTAATTTAGGAATCATTCCAGGCGATGGCGGTGCATGGTTTATGCAGCGCCAAATAGGCTATCAGCGCGCCTTTGAGCTGACGCTTTCTGGACGAATTATCACCGCCGATGAGGCTCTTTCGTATAGCGTCGTGCTAGAGGTTGTTGAACCAGACGACTTGATGGCGACCGCCATGGCGCATGCCAGCCGCATAGCCGCTCAGCCCCCCAAAGCAACGCGCCTTACAAAGCGGCTAATGAAAATGGCGCCCACGATGGAGCTAAAAGGCTTTTTAGATGTGTGTGCGGTGTTCCAGGGTATGTGCCACAACGAGCCTGAACACCTTGAGGCCGTTGAGCGGCTGCTGGCCAGCATGAAAAAGTAAATCACTACCTTCACGATGTTGAATAACGCCTGGCTAAGCCAGGCGTTATTACTTGTTTAGCGGATGTCGCTGTTTTTAGAAGCTTTACGGTCGTATAGTCATTGCTTCTGATTTCATGGCTGATGCGTCGCTCACTATGTGGCGTGCTCAATGGATATTCGCAACATAGGGAGGTGGTGAAGGTATGGCATGGGATAGTTTGAGGCTAGCGCCTAGCACATTGGTATTTATGGTATTGGGCGTTACCTTGATCGCTTTTATGTGGGGTCGCTTTCGCTATGATTTAGTAGCGCTTGCCGCTTTGCTTGGCTCTGTCATGCTTGGCTTAGTCCCCGCCGACGATGCGTTTAAGGGATTTGGTCATCCCGCCGTGATCACGGTAGCGGCTGTACTAGTACTTAGCCGTGGCTTTGAGCGCTCTGGCGTCGTGGATATTATTGCCAATCAAGTGCTGAGGGTCGGCGAGCGGTTACTCCTTCAACTCCTGGCGCTGGTAGGCACCGTTGTCGTGCTTTCTGGCATGATGAATAATGTCGGCGCATTGGCGTTGCTGCTGCCTGTGGCGATGCGCTTGGCCCGTGAACATAACACGTCACCTTCACTGCTATTAATGCCTCTGGCGTTTGGCTCGCTGCTGGGTGGGCTAACCACGCTGATTGGCACGCCACCCAATATTATCATTGCCACCTATCGCGGCAGCGTAACCGGGGAAAGTTTCGGCATGTTTAGCTTTTCACCGGTGGGGGTGGTGGTCGCGTTAATCGGTCTGGCCTTTATCGTTTTAGTGGGATGGCGCTTAACCCCAAAGCGCAGTGGCCAAGCATCAACGGAAGAAATGTTTGATACCGCTAATTATTTAGTGGAACTGAACGTCACGGAAGCTTCCAAAGCGAACGGGCTTACGCTGCAGCAGTTGCATGACGAGTTGGAAGAGACGATTCCAGTGCTGGCAGTGGTGCGCGACGACGACCGACGGGCTGGCTATAACTTTCATGGGGTGCTTAAAGAGGGCGATATTCTGCTCCTTGAGGCAGGCCCAGACGAGCTGAAACTACTAGAAGACAAAGTGGGCCTGAGCGCTATTGCCGAGCCGGAAGAGCCAGAGGAGGATCAAGAGCAGAGCGATGACATGGAGAAAGGCGATGAACGTCAGCCCGTTGATACCGAAGGGTTGCAGCTCATCGAAGCCGTTGTGCGTAACGACTCCATAATGGTGAATCGTAGTGTGCGTCAGCTGCGCTTAAACCAGCAGTTCGGCCTACATTTAGTCGCTGTAGCGCGGGATGGCGGGCGCTTGAAGCAGCGCCTGAGGGATATTCGTTTTCAGACCGGCGATGTGTTGTTGCTCCAAGGTAGCGAAAATGAAATTTCCGAAAGCTTATCTACCTTAGGGTGCCTTCCCTTGGCTAACCGCGAGCTGAATTTGGGCCAGCCGCGCAAATTGGCGATGTCGATAGGCATCTTTGCATTAGCCATTATGGCCATGCTGTTTGATGTGTTACCCGCAGCGGTTGCGATGAGTACGGCGGCATTAATCTCGCTACTTATCGGCGTGCTGCCGTTGCGGGAGGGCTATCAAGCCATTGATGGCCCGGTGATTGTACTGCTGGCCGCCATGTTGCCCGTGGGGGAAGCGCTGGAGACGAGCGGTGGCGCTAAAATTATCGCTGATGCACTGCTAAGGTTTGGCGTCGAATGGCCCGTTATTATCTCGTTGGTTGGCCTGTTTATTATCTCTATGCTGCTTTCCAATGTGGTTAACAATGCTGCCGCCGCGCTATTAATGGCACCCATAGCGGCAAGCTTAGCGAGCGGCTTTGATGTCTCCATGGATCCTTTTTTGATGGTTGTAGCGGTGAGTGCTTCCTGCGCGTTTTTAACCCCTATCGGCCATCAGTCGAATACCCTGGTCCTTGGCCCTGGCGGGTATCGATTTGGTGACTATTGGAAACTGGGGCTGCCGTTATCCCTTGTAGTACTTGCGGTTGCAATACCCATGATCCTTTGGGTGTGGCCGCTTTAATCCAGCTTCGAAACAGCCAGTTATAAGTTTCGAAAATTTTGCTAATCTAATAAGCTAAAGATAAACAAATAACGAACAGGCCGGGCTTATGAACCAACAGTTTCGCCAAGACGCCATTGTCGAGCTCGTTCGACAGCACGGCTATATGAGTATTGAACAGCTCACTGATCACTTTTCAGTTACCCCGCAAACCATCCGACGTGATTTGAATACCCTTGCCGACGACGGCCGAGTGCGGCGGGTGCATGGCGGGGTGGGGATTGAATCAAGCACTGTTAATACGGCTTATAGCACGCGTAAAACGCTGCATTTGGAGGAGAAAGAGCGCATCGCTCACTGTTTGGCAGAGCATATTCCTAACCACGCCTCGCTGTTTATCAATATCGGTACTAGCAATGAGGTGATTGCACAGGCGTTGTTGGAGCATCAAGGGTTAGAAATTATTACCAATAACCTCAACGTGGCGGCGATTCTGCAACATAAAGAAGATTTCACGGTGATTATTGCGGGGGGCCAGGTACGCTCGCGGGATGGTGGGATTATTGGTGAGGCGACGATCGACTTCATTAACCAGTTCAAGGTGGATTACGGCATTATCGGCATCAGTGGTATTGATGAAGATGGCTCGTTGCTGGAGTTTGACTACCAAGAGGTGCGTGTTGCCCAAGCCATTATCGCGAATTCAAGGCGCGTTTATTTAGCGGCCGACTACTCCAAGTTTCACCGCAACCCCGTGGTTCGCCAGGGGAAAATTTCTCAGTTAGATGCGCTGTTTACCGACCGTTCCCCACCCGAGGCAATTTTGCAGCTGCTTAAGCAGCACGACGTAGCGCTACATATTGCATAGCACTACATATTGCCATAGTGCGACATATTGCATATGTGCTATGCCAGCCTTCTGGCTGTGTGAAAAGTTCACACTTGACCTTTTAGGAAGCTAGGGTAGCCTTGAATGATAATAAAGCGAAAGTAAAAACATAAATTCGAAAGAAACCTACAACAAAGCGAATGTTATATGACCTCTTTTATTCTCGCCATCGACCAAGGTACTACCAGCTCTCGCGCTATCCTGTTTGATCGCCAGGGGCAAATTACCGCTGTCGCCCAGCAAGAGTTCCCTCAACATTTTCCTGAAGATGGCTGGATCGAACATAATCCGGAAGACATCTGGGAAACCGTCCTTGCTACCTGTAAAGAGGTGCTAATTAAGGCAGATATTAGCGCTTCGCAAGTTGATGGCGTTGGTATTACCAACCAACGTGAAACGACGATTGTTTGGGATCGTAAAACAGGAAAACCCCTCTACAACGCTATTGTATGGCAAGACCGACGTACTTCTGAGCTGTGTCAGGCGCTGCGCGACCAAGGCCACACTGAGGAAGTACAAGCAAAGACGGGCCTGCTAATTGACCCCTATTTCTCAGCCACTAAGCTTGCCTGGATTCTGGATAATGTAGAGGGCGCTCGCGAGCGGGCTGAGCGAGGTGAATTGGCGTTTGGCACGGTAGACAGCTTTCTTATATGGCGGCTAACCGGAGGAAAACACGTAACCGATGCCACTAATGCTTCGCGGACAGCGCTGTTTAACATCCATACCCAGCAGTGGGATGAGTCGCTGTTAAAACTGTATAACGTTCCCGCCAATATGCTGCCGGAAGTGAAAGATTCAAGCGACGACTTTGGCAACCTAGAGGCCACTTGGTTAGGCGAAGCGCTGCCGATTGCTGGCGTTGCCGGTGATCAACAAGCCGCCTTGGTTGGCCAGGCCTGTTTTCAACCGGGGATGGGGAAGAGCACCTACGGTACCGGGTGCTTCATGATTGTAAATACTGGGAAAACCGCTTCTCTTTCTCGCAATCGCTTGCTGACCACTATCGGGTATCGGATAAACGGCAAGCCGACTTACGCCATGGAAGGCAGCATTTTTGTCGCAGGCGCTACGGTACAGTGGCTGCGTGACGGCTTAAATCTTTTTGCAGATGCCTCGGAAACAGAAGCACTGGCGCGGGAAACCCGAAGTGGACACAGCGTATACCTAGTGCCTGCTTTTACAGGGCTAGGCGCTCCCCACTGGGACCCAAAAGCCCGAGGGGCAATATTTGGACTTACCCGAGACACCGGCATCGCTGAGATTGTCGCTGCCGGTCTCCAGGCTGTCTGCTATCAAACCCGTGACCTACAGCACTGCATGAATGATGATATGGAAGCGGCACCGAAAAACCTTCGTGTTGACGGTGGTATGGTTAAAAATAGCTGGGTGATGCAGTTTTTAGCTGACATGCTCAATGTCCAAGTGGACAGACCCACTATCCTTGAAACTACCGCGCTAGGCGCTGCTTATTTGGCTGGACTGCGCTTAGGGTGGTATGACTCTTTAGAAGAGATAGAGCAGCTGTGGCGTTGCGAAAAAAGTTTTACGCCCATGATGGATGAGAATACGCGCGAGCACCTTTATCAAGGGTGGCAGGATGCGGTATCACGTGTGCGATCGTTTTAGAGCGCACATCCCCAGCGCTTAGATAACGCCGCTTTTCTGATGAGCGGCGTTTTTTATTATCACTGTTTTGTGCGTTATCACCCTTGGTCGTATGGTGAAATCAGCTGCTAGGTGTAGAATTCACTCGATTTTAAATTGTCGACAAACATTATTTTAAGCAATTAACATTTTAATAGGCATTTAAAGGCGAATGTCACCGCTTATAAAAATGGCCTATTTGTTTTAAAACAGTTGCTTAGCAACGTTCTTGAAAGTATCAATCAACAAAACTCCTTTCATCGCCATGATGTAGTCAAGCTACAACTTCTCCTGCTGCCAATGACGCATTGTGAGCATCGCTTGCGTGAACCATAGTGAAGTCATGGATCAGGGAGGGGTATCGTTATCCCGGTATGACTCAACTGATCCCTTGCTACAACCGAGGCACTACGTTGTACCCAGGTGCCAAAGGCGAAGGTCTTGCAAAGCTTGTGACCGTATCGCAGTTACCGAACTGAGCACTTACCCGGCTCAGCATGAGTAGCAACGTCACCAATCGTCGTTAATTAAGATGGCTGCTTTGTTCTTTCAGTAAACGAGCTTTACTACCTACAAGCAGCGGCTGACCATACCATGAGGGATTGACCATGAACTGCACCGAATTGAGCCAACAAGCCGACCGTATCGCTAGTACATTCAGCAAGCAGGACTTAGCTAAGCTGGTTCTCGCTCTGAAGGGCAATCGCGAGTCGCTCCAACACGCCGTTGAAGTTATTGATACCATCGATAGCCGTCTAGGTTACACCTTAGAAGAGGCGTGGGATGAGGTATTAGCGGGCGACTCTCAACTGCTCGTAGAAAACGAAGAGTAGTGCTTTCATTAGCGTGCACCACTATTATCTTGCAATGATTATTGCCCCCTCACGTTTGAGGGGGCATTTTTTAGAAAGCAAAGTAAATAAACGCTAATTGTTTATCCAATTAATTTAATTTATGAAAGCGCTGGTTAGTGATAACGACTGCCCATGGGGCATTAAAAATAACTTTGCGCCTAGGGTTTTTCGATAACTCTTTTTTCTATTCTTTCTTTATTGTCTTCAGCCTTATCTTGATCCGTTTTCACACAAAGTTAGCAATCCTCGATAGCTGACTTAGGCGGTCGAGATGTATCTCTATTCTGTTCAAAATACGCGTTAAAACGCTCTTCCGCCTCTTCGCCAAACAGTACTTTGCAAGCTTCTTTCAGCCCTTTTGATTGGCGTAGCTGTTCGTGCTGAACGACCAAAGAGACTTTTGCTCTCCGACGTAAGAAGTCCTCTAGCTGGGTAATCATTTCGTGATCCCTCGCATGCGCTAGCTCACAGCGAATGTACTCCGTACCTTCGATAAGAATATCGGCTTCAGAGGGGTCTTGACGGATCTCCTCCAGCATTCCCATTGCCTTTTCAGCATAGCGCCGCCACAAACGAGAAGAGAGTGGCTCAGAGGAGCTGTCAGCGGTCATGGCATCTAGGTTCATGCGCGCCGCTTGATCCATAAACTGTTGCTTGACGGGGAGGGGGGGCTCGCCGTACCACTGGAAGTTCGGGTCGCTGAGCGTAACGCCTAGCCTTGCTACGTCGTCGGCAATCTCATCGCCGACGTTGAGGCAGTCGGTAAGCTTGCCGCCAAAAATACTGATATGCGCGCTATCGGTGTTGGTATCGATAACATGCTTACGAGAGAGCTGTAAAAAATCACGATCATTACCCTGGTCAGCTTTAATGGCCAGCGGACGTACCCCGCACCGGGTAGAAATAATATCATCGGGCGTAAGGGGGTTTTTGAGGGTCAAGCGCGTATTGATGTTTTCAAGCACAAAAGCAATGTCGTCTGCGGTTACATCGACTTCTGGATGCTCCATGTGAGTGTCAGTGGTGCCAATACAGGTTCGGTTACCCATGGGGATGACAAAGAATAACCGCCCATCACTGGCGAAAAATGCCAAAACGCGCTTGATACGGGTTAATTGCGGAACAATTAAGTGAATACCTTTGGAGTACATGTGCTGGTGGGTTGTTTTTTGACCGGTTAATGCATTGTGCTGGTCCACCCACGGGCCGGCAGCGTTAATCAGCACTTTGGCGCGGATGGTAAAAGTGCTGCCGTCCATCACATTACGCGCTTTAGTCAGCCACCAATCGCCTTCACGTTCAGCACCCAGTGACTCCACATAGTTTGCGGCTGCTGCACCATAATCAAGAGCATGACGAACAAAATTAAACACAAAGCGGGCATCATTGTCGTGGAGGTAAGCGTCTGAGTACTCGAATCCGCCAACTGAACCTTCAACATTAATGATGGGCTCTTCCTGTTTGATTTTATTCGGCGACAGTAAGCGCGGTAACTTTGTAAACCCATTGCCCATTAGCCAGTAAAGCCACGTTCCCGCCCACAAGTAGCGTGGAGAGTGACGAAAACCTTTAGTAATGGTGGTAAGAAAACGTATCTCCTGCACGGTCGAAGGGTAGCTTTTAATCAGATGGTTTCTGCTCTTGCATAGCTTGCGCACCAGTGCAAAATCTTTGCTTTCCATGTACTTGATTCCTCCCCAAACTAAGTTTGAGGAGTGCATGCTGGTACTGCCTGCAAAATCACCACGATCAATAAGGGCAACTTTAGCGCCTTTGCCTGCTAGAGCAGCAGCAGTGGCAGCACCGTTGATGCCACCGCCGATAATTAGCGCGTCGAATTCTTCAGTGTGCAATTTCTCGATATTGCGGTTACGCAGTTTCATAGCGGTTCCAGTTAACAAAGAAAAAGCCCTGGGTTGACGGTCTCAATATGTGAATAGGCGAAAACGCCTGCTTGCCACTGATGAAACGCTGGAAGAGGCGGGCCGAAGCCCGCCTGGTAAGGATTAACGTGTACCTGCTTCCATCCACGCTTCCATCATTTCATCATAAGGAACGGTGGTGCCCTGAGGCATCTCATTGTCGAGCTTGGCTTTCGGAGAACCCTCCTGGTCAAGCCAGTATTGAGGGTCGCGTTCTTCATTTAGCACTGGCGCGTAGCTGTCGAAGACGTTGGCACGGGCCAAGCGGTGCATGGTGTTATCCATGTCAGCTGCTAGCTTATCCAAGCCTTCCTGAGGTGTGACCTCGCCACTCATGACCGGTGCCAGGTTTTGCCACCACAGCGGTGCCATACGTGGGTAGTCTGGTACGTTGGTGCCAGTAGGCGTCCAGTTGGATTCGTTCGGGCTGCGGTAAAACTCCACCAATCCCCCCAGTTTGGGGGCCATTTCGGTCATCTGCTCGGAGAAAATGTCAGACTCGCGAATTGGCGTTAGGCCAACCATCAGTTTTTCCAGCGACGTTGTTTTCGCCACGGTGAACTGGGCAAACAGCCAAGCGGCGCTGCGACGGTCTTCGGGGGTTGAGTCAAAGAAGGTCCAAGACCCTACGTCCTGGTAGCCCACTTTCATACCTTCTTCCCAGTAGGGGCCGGTGGGGGAAGGGGCCATGCGCCACAGCGGGTTACCTTCATCGTCGGTGACGGCAACCGATGGGTCGGTCATATCTGCAGTGAAGGCTGTGTACCAAAAGATCTGCTGAGCGATATGACCCTGTGCCGGAACCGGGCCCGCTTCACCAAAGGTCATGCCTTGCGCTTCTGGTGGCGCAAAGTCACGAAGCCAATCCACGGCTTTCTGCATCGCGAAAACCGACGCGGGTGAGTTCGTAGCACCACCACGGCTAACGCTTGCGCCCACCGGCTGGCTCTCTTCATTAACCCGGATGCCCCAATCATCGACTGGGTTACCGAAAGGTACGCCAGGACTGCCCATACCTGCCATGGAGAGCCAGGAGTCATGGAAGCGCCAGCCCAGCGACGGGTCGCGCCGACCGTAATCCATATGGCCGTAAACGCGAGTACCATCAATCTCGCCCACATGTTCCGTAAAGAATTCGGCAATATCTTCGTAGGCAGTCCAGTTGGTGGGTACGCCTAGGTCATAACCGTAAATCTCCCGAAACTGCTCTTGCAGGTCTTCACGCTGGAACCAGTCATAGCGGAACCAGTAGAGGTTGGCGAACTGCTGAGCAGGTAGCTGATAGATACTTCCATCAGGCCCCGTGGTGTATTGCAGGCCGATAAAATCATCCAAATCTAGTGTGGGGAGCGTAAGATCAGCCCACTCATTTTGCATTGCTTCGGACAAGTTGATGGTGGTGCCATAGCGAATATGGGTGCCGATAGAATCAGAGTCGTTGATATAGCCATCGTAGATGCTGTTACCAGACTGCATCTGGTTCTGCATCGTATCGACTAAGTCACCCTCGCCGATGATGTTATGCGTGAGGCTAATGCCGGTTAGCTCGCTAAAAGCTTCCGCCAAGACTTCACTTTCATAGACGTGGGTGGTTAAGCCTTCGGCTACCGTTTGAATGTCCATACCACGGAAGGGTTCGGCCGCTTGGGCAAACCAGAGAAGCTCTTCGATTTGCTCTTCACGACTTAGCGTAGAATTTTGGAAGTGCTCGTCTACCAAGCGCTCAGCAATTGCCCGTGCATCGTGGTCGTCGGCTAACAGCGTCCCCGATGCGAGCATAAAGCTAGCGGCGAGGGTGGTGAGTTGGAAAGGTATGTTACGCATGTGGACCTCGTTTTGTTGTGTTCTTCCTTGGTGTTGAGACCATCCTTGATACTTCCGTAACGCTGGGGGCATTTCGTTGCATTAGCCCCAGCGCATTAACACCAGCAGCCATACCGCTGATAGCGCTAGTGCAATCCAGATAGAGAGCGTTGTAAAACCGATAACGCCTAGGTGAATGAAGGCAGCCGATAGCAAGCCGATAAATAGCCGGTCACCACGGGTAGTGCTAATGGGTAAAAACCCTTTTCGCTCAATCGTGGGCGATAAAATTTCCCATAGCGTCATGCCGGCTAGCATGGCGGCAATTGATGAAAAGAACAGAGCTGTTGGAGTTGTCCATACCATCCAAGTCATAGCGGTGCTCCTTAGGTGCGGCCCAGGGCAAAGCCCTTGGCGATATGGTTACGAACGAAATAGACCACCAAAATACCCGGCACGATGGTGAGCACTCCAGCGGCTGCCAGCGTTCCCCAGTCAATGCCTGATGCGGTGGAAGTGCGGGTCATAATCATGCCAATCGGCTGAGCGCTAGTGGCAGTCAGCGTTCTCGCCAGCAGTAGCTCTACCCAAGAGAACATAAACAGGAAGAACAGCGTGACGCCGATGCCAGAGCGGATCATGGGAATAAAAATTTTGATAAAGAAGCGCGGAAAGCTGTAACCGTCTATGTAAGCCGTTTCGTCGATCTCTTTCGGCACGCTGCTCATAAAGCCCTCTAAAATCCAAATAGCCAGCGGGATATTAAACAGGCAGTGGGCCAGCGCTACGGCAATGTGGGTATCAAACAGGCCCACCGAGTAGTAGAGCTGGAAGTAGGGCAGGAGAAACACCGCAGGTGGCGCCATCAGGTTAGTGAGTAGCCAGAAAAATAGATGCTTATCGCCGATAAAACGGTAACGACTAAATGCATAAGCCGCCGGGAGTGCGACACAGATAGTGATGAACATGTTCATGGCGACGTACAGCATCGAATTGACGTAGCCCATGTACCAGCTTGAGTTGGTGAAAATACCGATATAGTTATCAAACGTTAGGTTTTGGGGCCACAGCGTCATGGAGCCCAGAATCTCGCTGTTGGTCTGCAGCGACATATTAATCAGCCAATAAATTGGCAGGATCATCAGGAACAGATACAGGCCTAATAGCGCCCGAGAACGCCATCGGCTGCGCGCATTCCGACGACGGCGCTGAGCAGGGGTCGTCTTGCTGAAAATGGTGTTGTACTTTTCACCTTGCTGAGAGTTTTCGAGATGGTACATATCATGCTCCCCCGTGCGGGTTCTTATCTTTTTGCATGTGCATGATGGTGGTGTAGAACACCCAACTCACCAGCAAAATGACCAAGAAATAGATAATCGAGAATGCCGCAGAAGGGCCTAAGTCTTGTTGACCGATGGCCATTGTGGCCAGCGATTGGCTCAAGAAAGTGGTTGAACTACCTGGGCCGCCGCCGGTAAGCACGAAGGGCTCGGCGTAAATCATGAACGAGTGCATAAAACGTAACAGCACCGCAATGACCAGCACATTGGTAAGCTTGGGAAGCTGGATGTAACGGAATACCGCCCATTTTGACGCGCGGTCGATGCGTGCGGCCTGATAGTAAGCTTCAGGGATTGAACGCAGGCCGCTATAGCAAAGCATGGCGACTAGCGGCGTCCAGTGCCAAACATCCATCAAGATAATCGTGGCCCAAGCATCACCAGCATTGCGGGTAATGTTGTAATTGATGCCAATCTCCCGCAGGCCCCATCCCATTAGGCCAATGTCGCCCCGTGTGAAAATTTGCCAAATGCTGCCCACAACGTTCCAGGGAATTAGCAGCGGCAGAGTGATTAAGATCAATACTGCTGATGCCTGCCAGCCGCGCTTGGGCATAATGAGTGCAATGCCGATACCCAAGGGCACCTGAATGGCCAAGATAGTCAGCGAAAAAAGGATTTGACGAACGAAGGCCGCACGAAGCGCTGAGTCGTTTAAGATGCTTTCAAACCACTCCGTGCCGGTAAAGAAGCGTGCATTGGGGCCTAGTACGTCTTGCACCGAGTAGTTGACGACCGTCATTAGCGGAATAAGGGCGGAGAATGCGACGAGAACCAGCATGGGAAGAACCAAAAGCCATGCACGGTTATTTTGCACTTTGTTATTCATGGCCGATCTCCACTAGATATTCGTCGATATAGAGAGCGATGTGTTGATTAGAAAACACTGCATAGGCAGCGTCACCTACCGGAGCGTGTCCTTCAGGTAGCCGTGCCTTGAAGAGTTGATCGTTCAGGGTGAAGCTCAACAGCGAGTAGGTGCCCAGATCCTGTAGGTTGACGACTTCGATGGGTACGCTGCCAGCAGCCTCTGGGGAGTTGCTGACCGTAATAAACTCCGGGCGAATTCCGAGCTTGATATTGCTGGAGCTAGCAGCCGCGACGCTACGATACATGGCTTGGCTGACGGGTAATGGCCGCTCGCCAAACATCACCTTTCCCGCTTGGTGGGTGACACTCATAAAATTCATACCTGGGCTACCAATAAAGTAGCCTACGAAGGTATGTGCCGGTTTTTCGAAGAGTTCCCGTGGCGTACCGAATTGCACCACCTGGCCGTCATACATCACCGCGATTTTATCGGCGAAGGTGGACGCCTCAAGCTGGTCGTGGGTGACATAGATCATGGTGATGTTAAAGCGCTCATGAATCTCTTTGAGCTTACGGCGCAGCTTCCACTTGAGTTGCGGGTCGATCACCGTTAGCGGTTCGTCAAACAGGATGGCGGAGACGTCGTCGCGCACCAGCCCGCGGCCCATGGAGACTTTTTGCTTTTCATCGGCAGTGAGATTTTTAGCTTTCCGCGAGAGCAGCGGCGTAAGGTCTAGAATATCGGCCACTTCACGTACTTTGGGATCTAGCCGATATTCAGGGGTATTCATGTTGCGAAGCGGGAAAGCCAAATTGTCATACACCGTCATAGTGTCGTAGATGACAGGGAACTGAAATACCTGAGCAATGTTGCGCTCTTCAGGAGGAAGTTCGTTAACCCGCTGCCCATCGAATAACACATCACCTTCTGAGGGTTCTAACAGGCCAGAGATAATATTGAGTAGCGTCGACTTACCGCAGCCGGAGGGGCCAAGCAATGCATAAGCACCGCCTTGATGCCAGACGTGGTCCATTTGGCGGATCGCATAATCGTCGCTTTCCGTCGGGGTTTTACTGTAACTATGGGCAAGTCCTTTAAGCGTAATTTCAGCCATTGACGGTGCCTCCTTGGCCTGCGGGCACGTGCACAGTGCTGCCCTGCTTATCGAAGGCGTAAAGCTGACGACTGGAGAAGTAAACCTTGATAGGCGCGTTGACGTGAAATTCGTGAATGCCAGCTAAATGAAGCACGAGTGGAAACCGCTTATGGCTAACATGTAAAAAGGTTTCAGATCCGCTGATTTCGGCGACGTCAACATTCACCGGCAGTTCTATATCGCTAGGTGATGTGGGCGAAAGGGTGATATGCGAGGCGCGTATCCCAAAATCATAGGTGCCTTTCGATAGGCTTTGTAAGTCATCGTCGCAGGGAAAGCTTAAAGAGGGGTCAAAGGAGATAGCCGCAGTGCTGAGGGTTCCCGGTACAATATTAATAGGCGGCTCTGAGAACATTTCGGCGCTATAACGGCTATTGGGTTGGCGGTAAACCTGGTCAGTAGGGCCGTACTGGAGAAGCTTACCCTCATGCAGTACTGCGGTATTGCCACCCAATGCTAGCGCTTCGTTAGGCTCCGTGGTGGCATAAACCGCAATGCAGTTGCGCTCTTGAAACAGCTCACGCAGCTCATCACGAAGCTCTTCTCTAAGCTTGTAGTCAAGGTTAACAAGCGGTTCATCGAATAAAATGAGATCAGCTTCTTTTACCAGGGCGCGGCCCATTGCAGTGCGTTGTTGTTGCCCGCCTGATAATTCCTGTGGGTACCTATCCAGCAGGTGCTCTATGCGAAGCATTTCAGCAATCTTACCGACGCGATGCTCAATCTCTTTTTCAGGGGTGTTGGCAAGCTTTAGGGGCGAAGCAATATTGTCGCGCACAGTGAGACTGGGATAGTTGATGAATTGCTGATAAACCATGGAGACGTTGCGTTTTCGAACGGAAACGCCCGTCACGTCTTTACCGTCCATGAAGATTTTGCCCTTAGAGGGCTGCTCCAAACCTGCCATTAGGCGCATTAGCGTGGTTTTGCCTGCTAATGTTCTCCCGAGTAGCACATTAAACGAACCTGGCTCTAGCTCAAGTTCTACACTACTAATATGAGGAACCCCGCCAACGACGTGGTCAATATGCTGTAGATATAAGGACATGCCGATCTCGCTAGCGTCATTGTTATTGGAAAAATGCTACTGAAAATCGTTATTGCTTGATGAGCGTGATGGTGGCTGTGGCGGTAGAATCTGCGCTGAGTTACTCAGTTTCCGCACATGAATTTTCAATAACGAAAGGCTAGTTGATCATTTTCGAACTTGCAACGCATTTTATGTGCTTATTTGGGCTTTTTAACTTATGTCTAATGCCATGCCAATGGCAGAAAAGATAAGAGCGTGATTGCCCGCGAGCGTTTGGCGAAGGGGATAGGCGGGAAGTTTTCGCTTTAGAAAGTGTCGAGAAATGCAGGGCACAAAAAAACCGGCCCTAAAAGAGGGCCGGTTAGAGGGCAGGCGAACGAGCTATTTAACGCTCATCTCCTCGCTTGTCGGCGTCGTGGCTGGGGCTGCGTTATGGTTAATCAGGGTTGATTTGTCCGTTGCAAATGCATCGTAAGCGAAGTCGTCTACGGTCAGCATTTCAAGCACTTCAGCTTCAAAAGTGCGCATAAACTGGGCATCTTCTTCGCTGATCAGGCTTTTCTCTAGAGCTGCTTCCACCCTTGCTTCTGGGTGAAGTGCCGTCTGCGGCAGCTCGCCTTTCGCGTAAGCCTTGTTTACCGTACGGTAGATTTTCTCTGCGCGCTCGTACTCAGCCAGTAGGGCATTGTAACGGGCTAGTGGGTTGCGCTCTGCACCATCATCCTGATCCCACGTGTTGGTAAGTAGTTTGGTGCGCAGGGCACTATGGCTAGAGACGCGCTGGGCAATATCCCGTGCTAGGTCGTCACTGGGTTTATCCCAACGGCGGCCTGTGGGCATTGTGACAGCGTTAAGCACTTTACCTAGCGCGCGATTTGGCAGGTTGTCGAAGATTTCGACAAAGGCCTGCTCAGCACGATGTAGCAAGAAACGGCAGCTGTAATGCAGAAGTGCTTCTTCACCTTCGACCTTATCGCCTGCTTGCCACTGCTTGAGCACCATGGAGGCTAGGTAAAGGTTAGAGAGTACGTCACCGAGGCGAGCAGAGAGCATTTCGCGCTTTTTCAGCTCAGAACCGAGGCTTGCCATAGCGGCATCGGCGCATAAGCCAAACGCAGCAGAGAGGCGGGCAATATCTTTTGCATAGATAGCAGCAGGGCCATCGAAAGGCACACTGGCTTTGCCCAGACCAAGCCCTAAGGTAAAGGCGCGTGCCGCATTACCAAAAATCAGGCCCGCGTGGCCAAAGAAGGCTTTATCAAACGCCTTAATGTCGTTGGCATCTTTCGCCGCTAGCTCGTCAAGGACGTAAGGGTGGCAGCGAATAGCGCCCTGACCAAAGATCATCAGGTTGCGGGTCATGATGTTCGCGCCTTCTACGGTAATCGCCACCGGATTCGCGCTGTAGCCAATGCCTAGATAGTTGCGCGGGCCAAGGGTAACCGCTTTACCACCGTGAACGTCCATCGCATCACTTAGCAGCACGCGCTGGAATTCAGTGAGCTGACTTTTCAAAATCGCTGACGGCACGGCGGGTTTTTCGCCATGATCAATCAGGTTAGCGGTTTGGTAAACCGTCGCCGCAGAGATATAAGCCAAGGAGGCCATGCGTGCTAATGGCTCTTGCACGCCTTCCATCTCGGCCACCGGCACGTTGAACTGACGGCGAACGCGAGTGAAACCACCGCTCCAGCCAAGTGCGTAACGCGCAGTCCCGGTTGCGCCGGAAGGCAGGGTGATGCAGCGGCCAATGGAGAGGCACTCCACCAGCATCCGCCAGCCTTGTCCAATCATATCCGGGCCGCCGATAATGGTGTCCAGCGGTACAAAGACGTCTTTTCCTTTGATCGGGCCGTTCATGAACGGGCTGCCGATAGGGTGGTGGCGCCGACCAATGTCCATGCCGTCGGTATCACGGGGAATCAGCGCTAGGGTAATGCCGCGATCTTCTTCTTCACCCAGCAGGTTTTCGGGGTCGAAAAGACGGAACGCTAAGCCTACTACGGTAGCGATAGGCGCTAGGGTGATCCAGCGCTTCTCAAAGTTGAGGCGAACGCCGACGACTTCTTCGCCGTTGATGACCTGTTTGCAGACCACACCGGTATCCGGTAGTGAGGTGGCATCAGAGCCAGCACGTGGGCCTGTTAAACCAAAGCAGGGAATTTCGCGGCCATCGGCCAGGCGGGGCAGGTAGTGATCTTTCTGCTCTTGGGTGCCGTACTTCAGCAACAGTTCACCTGGGCCGAGCGAGTTGGGTACGCCTACGGTCACCATCAGAGTTTCATTGGCGGAAAGCTTCTGTAGCACTGTGGACTGGGCTTTAGCGGAAAAACCTAAACCGCCGTACTCCTTCGGAATAATCATACCGAAGAAGCCCTCTTTCTTCAGAAAGTCCCAAAGCTCTTGGGGAAGGTCGGCGCGCTCTTTAGCGATATCCCAGGCGTTACACATGCCAGCGGCTTTTGCACACTGATTGTCGATAAACGCCTGTTCGTCTTCGCGCAGACCCTCATCTTTAAAGTCGAGCAGCTTGTTCCACTGCGGCTTACCCGAAAAAAGCTCGCCGTCCCAGGAGACGCTACCCGCTTCCAGCGCGGTGCGTTCTGTGGCAGATACTTTGGGTGCAACCTTTTTGAAGATAGCGAAAAGGCGCGGTGTGAGCCACTTGCTACGCAGCGCAGGCAGACCCGCAGCCGCCACTACGGCGGCGCCAATCAGTAGTATGGTACCAGTAACCGGCGCGTCGAATAACACGCCGATAAGACCGAGAACGCCAAGGACAGCGAGCGCTGGCGTCGCGCCCGCTTCCCGACGCATCACGATGAGCAAGCCGACAACGGCAAGCACAATAAGCAGTAGGGTTAGCATATAACCTCTCCGTGGGTTGTTAATTTGCGTTTTGTTAATTGATAGTGCATTTAAACAGATGTTTGAATTCTGGCAGACTCTCGCTGTTCAGTGCAAGCCTTTCGCGTGTTTGCCGCAGCCATAAACCCATCGCTCTGAGAGTGCTGCTACAACTTCCTGGGCTACTGTAGCGGCTGTTCTCAGCCGCTCGTTTTAACGCTGCGTTTAACCACTACTGTAGCGTATGGGGGACGGGGATGTTCTCTGTGCGATGTACTAGGTGCGATGTATACGCATAAAAAAACGCCACAGCGATGTGCTATGGCGTTTTGAGTCATTCTTTCAAAGTAAAGTTCAGTACTGTTTTGCGGGTGCTCCGTTAGCGACGTAGTACTCAGCGTTAGCTCGTGGCAGCGGCTCGCGGCCACGAATGCGGTCGGCGATTTTTTCCGCCAGCATGATGGTGGGGGCGTTCAAGTTGCCGGTGGGAATCACTGGGAACAGCGACGCATCCACGACGCGAAGCCCTTCGAGGCCATGCACGCGGCCTTGGGCATCGGTGACAGCCATTTCACCTTCACCCATGCGGCAGCTGCCACAGGGGTGGTAGGCGGTTTCGGCGTGCTGTTTAACGAAGCTGTCGAGTTCTTCGTCGCTTTGCACGTTAGGGCCCGGCGCAATCTCGCGACCTCGGTATTGATCGAAGGCCGGTTGAGCGATGATCTCGCGGGTCAAACGAATCGCATCGCGGAACTCTTCCCAGTCTTTCTCTTTGGCCATGTAGTTGAACAGAATGCTCGGTGCAGCGTGGGGGTCTTTGGACGTCAGACGAATACGGCCACGACTTTCTGAACGCATGGAACCGACGTGTGCCTGGAACCCGTGAGCTTGAACTGCACTCTTACCGTTATAGCTAATGGCAATGGGCAGAAAGTGGTACTGCAGGTTGGGCCACTCCTCCTCGTCACGGCTGCGGATAAAGCCGCAGGACTCAAACTGGTTGCTGGCGCCCACGCCGGTGCCCTTAAATAACCACTCAGCACCGATTTTCGGCTGGTTGTACCACTTCAGCGCCGGGTAGAGCGAAATAGGCTCTTTGCACTCGTACTGAATATACATTTCCAGATGGTCTTGCAGGTTTTCACCCACGCCGGGTAGCTCGTGTACCACGGGAATACCCAGCTCTTTCAGCCACTCAGGGTTACCGACGCCAGAGCGCTGGAGAATTTGCGGTGAGGCAATCGCGCCACCGCACAGCAGCACCTCGCGACGTGCGCGAGCTTGCTGGGGCTGGCCTTTTTGCTCGTAGCGCACGCCAACCGCGCGTTTACCATCAAATTCGATCACATCGGTGACGGCATGGGTTTCGATAGTGAGATTGCTGCGTTGTTTGGCGGTATCCAGGTAACCCCGGGCGGTAGAGGCGCGGCGACCGTTGGGCGTCACGAAACGGTCCATGGGGCCGAAACCTTCTTGCTGGTAGCCGTTAACGTCGTCGGTTTCTGGATAGCCTGCTTGCTTGCCCGCTTCAATAAAGGTGCGGTAAAGCGGATTATTGCCCGCTTTGGGCGTTGTGACGCTTACTGGGCCATCACCACCGTGGTAATCGTTCGGGCCGATATCGCGGGTTTCGCACTTTTTGAAGTAGGGCAGGCAGTTTAAGTAGTCCCACTCCTCCAGGCCAGGCTGTTTGGCCCAGTTGTCGTAATCTAGCGCGTTCCCGCGGATGTAGCACATGCCGTTGATGAGCGAGGAGCCGCCGAGGCCTTTGCCCCGGCCACACTCCATGCGGCGGTTGTCCATGTGCGGTTCGGGGTCCGTTTCAAACGCCCAGTTGTAGCGCTTACCCTGCAGCGGGTAGGCCAGGGCGGCGGGCATCTGGGTACGAAAGTCAAAGCGGTAATCTGGGCCGCCTGCTTCTAACAGCAGTACGCTGACGTTGCTGTCTTCGGTTAGGCGCGTAGCCAGCACGTTACCTGCTGATCCAGCACCGATAATAATGTAGTCAAATTCACGTGATTGAGACATGGGGGCTCCTTTAAAACACCGACTCAAACGGACCCATCTCGATCTGTACAGACTTGGTCTGAGTGTAGTGATTTAGCGTTTCAACACCGTTTTCACGGCCAATCCCCGACTCTTTGTAGCCGCCTACCGGCATTTCAGAAGGCGACTCGCCCCAGGTGTTGACCCAGCAGATTCCCGCTTCCAGCTGGTGAATCACGCGGTGAGCGCGGTTCAGGCTCTCACTGAAGACGCCGGCAGCCAAGCCGTACTTGGTGTCGTTGGCGCGGCGGATCACTTCGTCTTCGTCATCAAACGTAAGTACGGACATCACCGGGCCAAAGATCTCTTCTTTGACGACGCGCATCTCATCGGTGCAGTCGGTGAAGATGGTGGGGGCTGCCCAAGCGCCTTTCGCCCATTCACCGCTGTTCCACGCTTCGCCACCGGCCAGTACCCGTGCGCCTTGCTCTTTGCCGAGCGCGATGTAAGAGAGCACTTTTTCCTGGTGTTCAAAACTCACTAACGGCCCGAAGTTGATGCTGGGGTCCATCGGGTCGCCCGCTTTGATGCGCGCAACGCGCTCAGCCAGCTTGGCTTCAAATGCCTCTTTGACACTGCGCTCAACAAACACGCGGGTGCCGTTAGTGCAGATTTGGCCGCTGGAGTAGAAGTTGGCCATCATGGCGGCATCGGCCGCGCGGTCGAGATCGGCATCCGCAAACACGATCATCGGAGACTTGCCGCCTAGCTCCATGGTGACGTCTTTCAACGTGGAGCCACCGGCCGCTGCCATGACTTTCTTCCCAGTGCCTACTTCGCCGGTAAACGAGACTTTGGCAATGCCTGCGTGCTCGGTCAGCATGGCGCCTACTTGGCCATCCCCCTGTACCACGTTAAAAACGCCGTTGGGTAGGCCTGCTTCGGTGAAAATCTCGGCAAGTTTGATCGCCGTCAGCGGGGTGACTTCGCTGGGCTTGAACACAATGGCGTTACCCGCTGCCAGCGCCGGGGCGGCTTTCCAGCAGGCAATTTGAATCGGGTAGTTCCACGCGCCAATCGCGCCAATCACGCCCAGCGGCTCACGGCGAGTGTAGACGAACGAGCTATCGCGCAAAGGAATCTGGCTACCCTCAATGGCGGGTGCAAGACCTGCGTAGTATTCCAGCGCATCGGCGCCGGTGACGATATCGACGCTGGCGGTTTCGCTAATCGGCTTACCGGTATTGCGCGTTTCCAGTTCGGCAAGTTCATCGTTGCGCTCACGCAACAGCGCCACGGCACGCAGCAGAATGCGCGAACGCTCCATGCCGGTCATTGCGGCCCACTCACGCTGGCCACGTTGGGCGGCTTCAACGGCGCTGTCGACATCGGCTTGGCTTGCCTGGCCAATGGTGGCCAGTAGGCTGCCATCATACGGGTTGGTAACGGTAAATGTTTCGCCGGAGGTGGCATCAACCGGGCGACCATCGATGAAGAGGGGCTGTACGTCTTGAGCGGCCATGCTGATCTCCTTAATAAAGTTCGGCAGTGGATGCATCTTCGAGGCATCCGTAATGGGTCAGTAGCTGGTCGAGATAGGTGTGCGCAAGGTGTCGTGCTTCTTCGGCATCCAACCCTTCTGGCGTCAACGCACCGCGTAGCCAGAGGCCATCGATCATCGCGGCTAACCCGCGAGCAGCGTTGCGGGCGTCGCGCCGGGTCATGACTTTGCGGAACTGGTAACAGAGGTTGGCGTAGAGGCGGCGGTCATTCACGTACTGTAAACGTTGGAGCACGGGCTTATGCATACTGCTCGCCCAAAAGGCGAGCCAGGTTTTAGCGGCGGGTCCAGTGACCTGGGTGCGGTCGAAGTTACCCTCGATGATGGCGCCAATGTGGGCGCGAGGGGAATCATCTTCCAACGCATGACGACGAGCTGCGACAGCATCGCTGAGATCCGTCAAAATTTGCCGCATGGTGGCTTCGAGCAAACCATCCTTGCCGCCAAAGTAATGGCTAATAATACCCGCAGAGACTCCTGCGTGACGGGCGATACGCATCACCGTTGCCTCTGCAAGGCCAACCTCATCAATGGCCGCCATTGTGGCCTTAATTAACTGCTGGCGGCGTATTGGTTCCATTCCCACCTTAGGCACAGCTATCTCCTAATGACGTTGAATGCCGATTGCCCCTGAACCTTGAAAAGCAGGGGTAGGCATGGTTACCTAGTTATGATGACATTTTTTTATTGAACGTTCAATCAATAAAAATGGATGCTGCTCAGTTGCTGGGTTTAAAAGCTAATTGACTGAAGCAAAAACCTTTAATGTGCGTATTCGAAACAGTTCGATGACCAACGAGAAAGGGGATTGATAATGACAAAACCACACTACTCACGAGGACTTGCCGCCCTTCTAATCGCCGCCGGGTTGCCAGCAGTGGCTTCTGCAAACGAGTGCAGCAGCGTTCGCTTTGCAGAAGTGGGTTGGACAGACATAACCGCGACCACCGCGATGGCTAGTGAAGTGTTAGAAGCGTTGGGATACGAGCCACGCGTGGATACGGTGTCGGTACCGATTGCCTATGCAGGCATGCGTAATAATGATTTTGACGTCTTCCTCGGTAACTGGATGCCCTCAATGGCCTCCATTAGCGATCCGTATATTGAAAGCGGAGAAGTGGAGCGCTTAGTAGCAAACCTTGAAGGGGCTAAATACACGCTGGCGGTGCCCCAGTATGTGTATGATGCCGGCGTTACCTCAGTAAACGATTTAGCCGAACACGCCGAGCAGTTCGAGCAGCGTATTCATGGCATTGAGGCGGGTAACGACGGTAACGAACTCATCGAGCAAATGATCGATGATGATGCTTACGGATTGGGGGATTGGCAGGTAGTCGATTCCAGCGAGGCGGGTATGCTTGCCGAGCTTCGCGCACGGGTGCCTAATGAAAAGTGGATGGTGTTCTTGGGCTGGGAGCCGCACCCTATGAACACTAATTTCGATATGGCCTACCTGTCGGATGCAGACGACTATTTTGGTCCGAACCTAGGTGGTGCAACGGTGTATACCAATACCCGCGCAGGATTTGTCGAGTCTTGTCCCAACGTGGGCGAACTGCTGAACAACATGACGTTCACGCTGGAGATGGAAAACCAACTGATGAGCGCCATCATGGATGAGGGGATAGATCCGCGTGAAGCAGCGCGAACATATCTCAACGAAAATCCAGAGGTGCTAGCGGTGTGGCTAGAGGGCGTCACGACCCGTGACGGCGGCGAAGCACTACCTGCGGTGCAGGCCGCGCTGTAAGCCCGTATGCTAAACGCCAATAAAAGGCAGGCCGTTTTGGCTTGCCTTTTGGCACTGATATAGGCATAATCTGCACCCGCTGATGTCGGAAAGGCTACGTAGCTCAGCTGGTTAGAGCACATCACTCATAATGATGGGGTCCCCTGTTCAAATCAGGGCGTAGCCACCGATCAGCGCAAGTATGCCACATTAAGGCATGCACTATGGTGGCCCCTTAGGTCCTCCCGCAACGCTAAACTGCGAACCCCGCCAGGCCCGGAAGGGAGCAACGGTAGTGGTGGCTGCGTGTGCCGGGATGTGGCTTTTGGGGCCGCCTCCATTTTTTCTATACCCCCGCGTAAATTGCCTCATGAACTGGCTAACCCGTAGCGACAGTGCATGACGCTGGCTCTTCCCTCCGTAAATCGCTGTTTTCTCTTTTGCCCGTTTTTTACCCCACTTCTGACACCTTACTCCTACCCTCACTAGTGCTTCTGTATTTCCTATATGCTGCCGCCATGCGGCGTAATCATCGCCGTGGTAGTGTGATGAGCGTGCTTGGTTACCAAATTATTTTTACTTCATAAGTTATTAACTTACTTATACTATTTATTAAGTTTATAAGACTTATTAATTGCGTCTAAAGGGTGAGACTCCATACCGTATGGGCCGATTTTTAATATCAATAGCTTGCTTTGGACTCAAGCTTTTATTATTAAATAAAATTCTGAAGACCGTTGTGAAACTTATTTTTTGAACGTAATTTTGAATGTTAGCAGTTATGATCCTTGGGGCGGAGAAAGTTAAAAAAGCATGGATAGCCTATAAAGTGACGAGATTTGCCATCTAATCTTTTTGAATCACTCCGATCCCTGTAGCAGTTACAAGGCAAACAAGATATGCAGGCGATAGCACTTACTACATTACCGCTGCTAGTGCCTCTGGGATATTGGTTGGCTCTGGTGATCTCCATTGTATGGGGATTCCTTGTGTGGAATAAGCAACGAAAGCCAGGCTCCATTAATATCAAGCATTTTATCGAACGTGGCGATGGCCTTTTGCTGGGCTTGTTAGTCGGAGTTGGTGTCGTAGAAGTCGTCGTCGGCCTATGGCATGACAGCCTAAGACAAGCGTTGCCCTTGGCCGGTACTGCTTGGCTTGCGGCATTGGCTTTGTTTGCGGTGCGTGCTGTTACGCCAAAGCCACAGACGTGGTGGATTGGTTTAGCATTGTGTGGCCTCGGCGCAGGGAGCTGGGCTGCGTGGCAAAAACTGGGGATAGGCTTGACCCGAGCGACAGGGCATCCGCCAATGCACTCTATTTTTTTCGGTAATTTTGCGTTGTTATGCGGCCTGCTTTGTTTGGCGGGACTTGGGTGTGCCAGGCAACAGCACGCATCACGTTTTTATTGGATGATACTGTTACTAGGTGGCGCCGTGGGAGGTGTACTGGCGTCGATATTTTCAGGTACACGAGGTGGCTGGTTGGTCGTGCCGCTGGTGCTTGGCATATTTTACGTCGGGTATACGCACCGCTGGCGAGCGAGGTGGCGCTGGTTAGGAATGTGCTCTGTTTTTGCCTTGATATTAGTGGTGTATGCCATCCCGCAAAGCGGTGTGGCAAAACGTATGGATAAAGCAATGAATGAGGTGCACCGCTACATTGAGGGCGTTGGAGTTGGTTCCGTGGGGGCGCGCCTGGAAATGTATCGTGGTGCGCTGTGGTTGATCCGTGAGCAACCCGTAATGGGTTATGGGCATCAAGGCTATGAACCTGCTATGCAAACATTAAAAACAAAGGGCGTATTGCGTCCGGAGCTTGGCAACTACTGGCATGCACATAATGACCTTTTAGACGCTTGGGTTCGGCGAGGTGCGCTGGGATTTCTGATGGTGTTAGGGCTTTATCTTGTCCCTTTATGGCGCTTTCTCCCCGGTCTGCGCAGCGAAAACGCTAACGAAAGGTCTTTTGCCATGGCGGGCGTTTTACTGGTAATAAGTTTTATAAGCTTTGGTTTGAGTTACTCTTTTTTTGCATATCCGGCAGGCGTGGCTGTATATGCCAGCTGGTTGGTGTTTCTCTGGGTTCAGGTGCCGGCAGCGTGTCATCAGGATACATCACCGTGTATAGCTTAGTTAAAACGCTGACGGCGATAGTGTTGATGCCTGTCCCCTTATTGGGAATTACCTTTGGCGTTGGCCTATTACTCCGTCGATGGAGCCGTTACCGTTTAGGCGATAACCTGATGGTAGCGGCAATGGCTTTACTGCTACTAATGGCATGGGCACCGGTCGCTGACGCTCTCCTAAAGCCATTAGAGTCGAAATATGCGGCACTAATAGAATGGCCGGAAAATCAACAGATACACGCCGTGGTTGTGTTAGGTGGCGGCTGGCAGCCAGAGCAGCCGTGGTCGATCACCGGGCGTCTTAGCGACAGTTCGGTATCTCGTTTGATGGAAGGATTAAGGTTATGGAATCAGCGCCCAGATTTGCCGTTATTCGTTTCAGGAGGCGGATCGGACCCTGAGATGACCATGGCCCATGGCTATGCCGAAGCCGCTGAGTCATTGGGCGTTCCCGCAGAGCAGATCATAAAACTGGTCTCTCCTAGCGATACTGCACAAGAAGCAAGCGAAGTAGAGGCGATACTTGGTGAAGGTGCCCATGTGTTACTGGTGACATCAGCATCGCACATGCCGCGTGCCATGCAGCATTTCGAATTGGTGGGCTTAAAGCCAGTGGCGGCGCCTACGCACTATCTAGTAAAACAAATGAAGGGGTTTGCTTATTGGGTGCCTTCTGCTCGTGAACTGCGTAAAACGGAGCGAGCGATTTATGAAGCGTTTGGGCTTCTAGCGATTCGTTGGGAACATTAAGTATGAAATTAAGGTACCTTTTTTCACTTGCTAAGGAATCATTCAACCATGTTCGAACGAATTCTAGTGGTTTGCACCGGGAATATTTGCCGCAGTCCTGTTGCCGAGGCCTTTCTGAGGCAGCAGCTACCCAAGTGCCAGCTCAGCTCAGCAGGTCTGGGTGCTTTAGTGGGTGAGCCCGTCTCATCGCTAGCGCGGCAACTGGCTGAAGCGGATGGCCTGGATGTTACACATCACCAAGCACGGCAACTTTCAGCAATGATGATTCAAAAAGCTGATCTTATTCTGGTGATGACCGAAGGCCAGCGTCGCGCTGTGGGAAAGCAAGCGCCACAGGCGCTGGGTAAAACGCTGCTGCTTGGCCGCTGGCTAGATGGTGGGAAAGGGTGTGATATACCCGATCCTTATAGAAAGACGAAGGAGGTGTTTGAACATGTTCATACACTGCTTCGGGACGCGTCTCACTTATGGGCTGAAAAGCTCTAGGTTTATGTCAAAACTAACGTTACTGTCCATTCGGCGTTGAACATTCTATTGCGCGCCAGCCTAAGTAAAATGCCCCCTCATTGTGTGCTACAGGCTTGAGTACAAGGCAATTGCTGCTCATTGAATTGCTGTCTTTTAAGCGTTTAATCCATGAATTTAATGCTTGGAACGTTTCCTTAGGCATTGGCTACTGATTTATACGCTACTCCGGCTAATTGCATTGCTTCCCCGCTTAACTCCCGCCGTTTTGCCATTCCCTTTGTTTATTCACTCTCTGAAATTTCTCCTTTATTAACAAGGCGAATAAGTGCACCGCTGTTAGATGAATTTTTTTCGTGCCTTTCTGTAACGTTTTTTTACGACCGTAAATTGGATGAATTTGATTAGCTTTTAGGTTTGAAAGTATTAACAAGCAATAACAGTAGTTGTTACTTTCTTATGTGATTTAATTATTTGATTTTATTTGAAAATAACGCCTAGCGCGTGATTGAAAATAGATCAGTTTTCTAAAAGTAGGGTGGCTGACTTTTAACGCTTTTATTCGTACTGGGCGGTCCGGGAAAGCACTAAAAATCTCACCCTGGCATGACGATGTAAATAGAAGTAATTTTTTTGTATTTTTATGTAACCTTATTATTGTTTATCGAATCAGCAAGGGGTCATACGGCGCGGCACTGATTCGTAGTTTGACGACAGTTTTCATAAGGCTCTGGGAAATGCCCTTATCAAAATCCCTGGGCGGTAGCGTGGTAAGACGAAAAGCAAAGGGAGTATATAATGAATAAATTCAATACTATAACAGAGCCTGAGTCTAGCCAGCACACTGGGCGTGTGGTTCGCTATCTGATGCTAGTCGTGCTTCTAGGTGTCCTCAGCGGATGTGCCATGGCGCCTGGTGGCCATATAGACAAGAATAATCTTGATCAGTCGCTGGATGGGCGTGTGAACGTACAGCCCATTACGCCTGACTTGGTGAATGCGATGGTCGAAATGGAGGCGCCCACCCGAGCAACGCCTCTAACACTAGACCAAGAAGTTCAAGGCTATGAATACCGCGTAGGCCCCGGCGATATCCTGAGCGTGATTGTCTACGATCATCCTGAATTGACGATTCCTGCGGGTACCGAACGTTCCGCCGCAGAAACCGGTAACCGTATTCGTCCTAACGGCACCATGTTTTACCCCTACGTTGGGCGCGTTAAGGTCGACGGTATGACGCTTGACCAAGTGCGGGACTTGATAGCACGGCGGCTTTCCAGCGTGATTACCGACCCCCAGGTGGAAGTAGGCATTGCGGCGTTTCATTCACAAAAGGTGTACATCAGTGGTGCGGTAGAGAATCCAGGTACGCTGCCATTAACCATTGTGCCTATGACTGTCTTGGACGCCATCAGTGAAGTGGGCGGGGCGCGTGATAACGCCGATTGGCACAACGTCACGCTTAGCCGTAATGGCAGAGAAGACAGAATCTCGCTATACGCCATGATGCGTCAAGGCGACATGACTCAGAATCGCCTGTTACGCAATGGCGACCTGCTTCACGTGCCCACCATGGAAAATCAGAACGTGATCGTAATGGGTCAGGTAATACGCCCTGGCGCAATTGCCTTGGGGAATGAGCGCATTACCCTGACCGACGCCCTTGGAAGGGCGGGGGGTGTCAATGAAAGTCGAGCCGAGCCTTCAGGCATCTTCGTTGTGCGTGGGAACCCGCCAGGCAGTGAGAAAATCGCCACGATTTACCAGCTAGATATTCGAGATGCCACGCGCTTGTTACTAGGAACACGTTTTCCTCTAGAGCCGCAGGATGTGGTGTATGTCACTTCCGCGCCGCTGGCCCGTTGGAACAATGTGATCTCGTTACTACTGCCTTCCGTCAGTTTGCCGGGTGACGTTGCGACTGTTGCAACGGATGTCGGTGAGCTTTAAGCACCGCACAAACTATTATTCTACGAGTAATGAGGCATGGCTATGACTCACTTTCCCCCGGCACCCTCGTCGTTGCCTGGCCCCCAGGAGGGCGACGATCTCAATCTACGTAAGCTGGTTGATACGCTCTACGACCACCGCTGGCTTATCATTTCGTTAACAGGCATTTTTCTTCTGGGAGGCTATTTTTACGCCAGTTCACAGCCTCGTATCTATCAAGCGGATGCGTTAGTTCAAATTGAGGCGAGAGGCTCGAACTTAGCGTTTATGGACTCATTAGGTGAAAGTCAGCCTGATAACCCCACTGCCGCTGAGCTTGAAATCCTGCAGTCGCGTATGGTGCTGGGCGAAACGGCTGAACGGCAAGATCTAGCTATTCAGGTCGAACCGCGCCGACTGCCGGTGGTGGGTCGCTTCCTTGTGAGTCATGGGGTTGATCAAGCCTCGATTGAAAGCATTACGCCTGCATTTATACGTGAGTGGCTAGGCAACGGTGCGAATAGTGAATGGCAAAGCCCTTATGTGTGGGCGGATGAGTCGCTACGCGTCGCACGTTTTGAAGTGCCCGATGACCGTATCGGCCAGGGTCATATTCTTCGTATCAAAGAAAACAACAGTTTCGACTTGCTACTGGAAGAGACTGTCCTGCTGACGGGTAACATTGGTGAAACCGTTCAAGACGATACGCTGGGCTATCGCTTGTTTATTAGTCAGGCAGTAGCGCAGCCGGGATCTGAATTTATTTTGAAGCGAATCTCGTCGCTGGATGCAATAAAGAGCTTGAAGAGCCGTTTCGAAATTTTACCGCGAGGCATGGATTCCGGTGTCTATGAGCTTAAGTTAAGTGGGGCAGATCGCAGAGAAATTCAGCCCACACTAGACACGTTAACGGGCGTTTTTCTTACCCAAAACGTACAGCGTCATTCCGAAGAGGCAGAGAAACAGATCGCTTTTCTTAACGAGCAAATTCCTCAAGTGAGTGATCAGTTATCCAATGCAGAGGGAATGCTCAATGATTATCGGGCGCAGCGCGACTCCGTAGACTTAACATTTGAGACCCAAAACCTTCTTACTCGCGTCGTGGAAGTAGAAAACCAGCTTAGTGAACTTGCCATGAGAGAGGCGGACTTAGCTGAGCGGTACCGTCCTTCCCACCCTAACTACCAGACACTGTTAAGGCAGCGCTCCCAGCTGACCGCAGAGCGTGACCGCTTGAATGCTGAGGTTAATGAGCTACCCGAAACACAACAGGAAGTGCTTCGCCTGACGCGAGATAGCCAGGTCAATCAGCAGGTGTACGTCCAATTACTTAATCAGCTTCAAGAGATGCGCCTAGTGAAGGCAGGCACCGTAGGTAACGTACGTATTCTGGATGCCGCTATGCTGAGTCCCGGCACGATTGCTCCGCGTATTTCTCTCATTACGGCCGTTAGTGGCCTGCTCGGGGCGTTGCTGGCGACGATGTTAGTGGTGGTGCGTTTACTACTTAGCCGAGCGATCAAGACACCGGAACAGCTTGAAGAGTTAGGTCTGCCCGTTTACGCAACGTTGCCGGACTCTGGAGAGCAGGCAGGGCTTACTGAACGAATTCGCCCGCGCCGTTCGAAAAAGGCTCAGGAAGTGTTTAGAGGCTTGCTGGCTGTTAAAAAACCTGCCGAAATTGCCGTGGAAGCCTTGCGTGGCCTGCGTACCAGTCTCTATTTCGCGATGCTTGAATCCGACAATAACCGCCTGATGATCACCGGTGCAAGCCCTGGAGTCGGTAAGAGTTTTGTGGCGGCTAACTTGGCAGCGGTATGTGCTCAAGCGGGTCAAAGAGTCCTGTTGATCGATGCGGATATGCGCCGCGGTCACCTGCATCATGCGTTTAACGATAAAGGCGTAAAGGGCCTATCGGAGTTGCTGGCACGGCGTATTGATATAGATGAAGCCGTTCGCCATAGCGATTTGGAAGGGCTGGATTATGTGGCGCGCGGCAGTGTGCCGCCAAATCCATCAGAGCTTTTGATGCAGCAAAGCTTCCACGATTTTCTTGAAGCAATGAGTCAAAACTACGATTTAGTCATCGTGGATACGCCGCCCATCCTCGCAGTCACGGATGCCTCGGTAGTCGGCAAAATGGCCGGCACTAGCCTGATGGTGGTGCGTTTTGATGCCAATGCTCCCGGCGAAATCAAAGCCGCTAAGCGCCGCCTGGAGAGTGCGGGTGTGAAACTCAAAGGTGGAATCCTAAATGGCGTGAAGAAATCCACCAATAGCCGGCATGGATATTACGGCAGCTACCTCTATGCTTACCGGTGATCCAATATGCTAAAGCAATTGCGTGAATTCTATTCTTTATTGACCCAGCAACAACGTCGGCAATTGTTGAGGCTCCAAGTGTTAATTATTGGCATGGCGCTGGCTCAGATAGTGAGTGTCATTGCCATTGGGCCCTTCATGGCGGTAGTGGGTGATATGAGCAAGCTCCAGGGAGATGGTTGGCTTGCGTGGGCATACGATTTCAGCGGTATGCAAAGCCCTAAGGCGTTCTTGAGCTTACTGGGTGGCATGGTGCTTGGCGTACTGTTATTAGCGGCGCTGGTATCTATTTATACGACGTGGCGGCTTGCGCTCTACAGTGCTCAGGTGGGGGCGGAACTCTCAAGCCGTCTCTACCGCTATTACTTGCACCAGCCGTGGCTGTTTCACTCCGGCCAGAACACGAGCGGCTTAACCACTAAAGTCTCTGCTGAAGTCCAACGAGTGACCATCAAGATTATTAATCCTGCCATGGAGCTCAACGCTAAGTTGATCATGGTGTCTTTGATGACGCTGGCAATCTTTCTCTACAACCCGGTGGTGGCAATATCCGGCATGTTGATTTTTATAGGCTCCTATTTTCTTTTATATCAGACGGTTAGGCGTTATCTGGTGATTAACGGAAAGCGGGTGTCTGAATCGCAAGCCAAGCGTTTTAAGCTGATGAGTGAGGGGTTCGGGGGCATTAAAGACCTACTGTTACTGCATCGGCAGGCGGGGTTCACCTCTCGTTTTGAAAAAGCGAGCAATCGTATTGCGCGAGGGGAGGGAGTGACACAAGGACTTAGTGAAGCTCCGCGTTTCGCCATTGAGCTAGTGGCCTTCGGTTCGGTCATTGTACTGGTGATTTATCTGCTGAACCTCTACGAGGGAAACCTGGGCGCTATTTTGCCAGCCCTTTCCATCTATGCGTTGGCAGGCTTCAAAATGCTGCCCGGCTTCCAAAAAATTTATACCTCAATTACAAAAATACGCGGCAACTTGGCCGCCTATGACGCTATTCGTGACGATTTGATGGCAAGTCGTGATGAAGTGAAAAACGCTGATACAGAGAGCAAAGCACACACGGATTCACCGATAATTCCTTGGGTGCCACAGCAAGAAATTAAACTGCAGGATGTGGTGTTTGACTACCCAGGGTCACGGGCATTGGCACTCGATGGACTAACGCTGACGATACCCGTGAATAAGATGGTGGGTTTAGTAGGCTCTTCCGGCAGTGGCAAGAGCACGGCTATCGATTTATTGCTGGGCCTGATTGAGCCTCAAAAAGGGCGTGTGCTGATTGATGGTGTTCCGCTCACACCGGAAAACATGCGCTATTGGCAGGCGGGCGTTGGTTTCGTCCCCCAGCAAATATTTCTGTCCGATGCCAGCATCCTTGAAAACGTCGCATTTGCTATCGAGCGCGATGATATTGATGTTGATAGGGTGAAGGAAGCGCTGCGCATGGCGCAACTTGATGACCTGATTGAAAGATTTCCTGAAGGGCTGGAAACACGCATTGGGGAGCGAGGCGTTCAGATATCAGGTGGGCAACGCCAGCGCTTGGGCATCGCTCGCGCCCTGTATCAGCAAGCCCGCGTATTGGTGTTCGACGAGGCGACTAGCGCCCTGGATGGGATAACCGAACGTCGCGTCATGGAAGATATCCAGCGGTTTTCTGGCCAGATGACCGTGATTATGATTGCCCATCGCTTAGCGACCGTTAAAGGGTGCGACATCATCTATATGCTTGAAGACGGGCAGGTGAGTGATGCGGGTACCTACGATGATCTAGCCGGCCGCAACCATACCTTCCAGATGATGGCCAACCTCTAGCCACTGAGAATAAAAGGATATCGTCATGAATCTGATTGGTGCGCTACTGCTATTTCTGGGTCTTTCACTCAGCAGTCTTTATCTGTTCCCCAGCGGTGCGCCACAGCTAACCGATTTTGTATTGGTAGGCTTCGCTGGCGTAATGCTGGTGATGTCATTGGGTGACAAACAGCTAAAAGTTTCTCCCTTCGCAATATGCTGGGGAATGATGGTGCTCTGGGTGTTGTTAGTGTGCCTTACCTGGACACTGATCATGCAAACCACCACCTTCTTTAGGCCTGCTCAGTTTTTCCTATTTAACTTCTTGATTGGAATGTCGTTATTGCGCTTTCTCACTGTTTACGGCGATCGTGCGTTAGGCATTATCCGCAATGGCGTATCCATTGCTTTAATAATCGCGGGTAGCCATGTGGTGACGCAGTTAGCTTTGGGCGTTAACCGCACGACTGGAAGTTTCAATAACCCCAATCAGCTCGCCTATTTTTCGCTATGCGGCTTAGTGTTGCTATTAATGCTCGATGATTTTCATCTTCGGATGAGGCCCTTAGTGTTGGCTGGTGTCGCGTCTGGGGTGCTGGGCATTCTAGCGGCTTCATCGCTAGCGGCCATGGGCGGTGGGGTCATGGTGTTAGCTGGCTGGGCAGTCGCAAATGCCAAGCAAGTCAAACACTTTGCACGTTTAATACTGCTACTTCCCCTGCTATTGCTGGGTGTGCTGGTGGCCAATATCAGTTCAGATGGACAAGTGCTACGGAACCTAGAAGCACGTATGGACAGGGCGCCTAGCAAAGTAGATAGCGTTTATGAAGAGCGCAAGTTTGACCGGCTGATGAATTTCCCGGAATACGCGATTCTTGGGGCGGGAGAAGCCGAGCGCGAGCGGTTTGCGCCCTACGACGGACAAGAAATTCATTCATCCTTTGTCAATATGTTATTCGCTTATGGCTTACCCGGGTTAGGGCTGTTCCTTTTGACCATTGCGACGGTATTACGTCGAGCACCGCTCTTCGTTTGGGCAGCGGTCGCCGGGCCATTGATTTATTCCACCACCCATAATGGCCTGCGTTCAACACTCTTCTGGATTGTACTGGTAGTCGGTTGGCATCTTTACCGGGAGGGCTCTCTGGCCATAACTCGCCGACGTTTAGTTGCTGAACTTTCCTAACGCTGCTTCTCCAAGAATGTCTCGCCGTATAGCGCGTCCGTCATGCCGGCAAGGAATTATAAAGGTGAAAGTATGGCCAATGTGATGAAGTCGTTATTGATGAAGCCACGCTGGATAAAGCGCAGGGTGCTTGTAGGGCTGGATGGAGTGATTGTGGCGTGTAGTTTACAGCTGGCCGCTATGATCCATCTGGAAAGCCCACAGCCGCTAAAAGACGGTTCTCTTTGGATGACTATCGGCCTATTGGTGCCCATGAGCCTCTTACTTTTCCATTGGCTTGGGCTATATCGCCTGGTCATTCGCTACATGAGTCATGTCACTGTTCCGACCGTCGTCATGGTAGTGCTGTCATCAGCTTTGCTCGTGATACCCGCCAGTTACGCTGTGGAACACGCCATTGGCCCCTCTATCGTTGTGACTTACGCACTTCTCTTACTGTTAGGTATCGGTAGCTTACGTTTTGTACTACGTGAGCTATATCGCCGTAGCCAGCGCCGCCAGCGCAAACCCGTCGTCATCTATGGGGCAGGTGCCGCAGGATGTGAACTGGTCGCAGCACTTCGCCATGGCGGTGAGTATGAGCCAGTTGCCTTTGTTGATGACTGGCGCGGCCTTGAGGGGGCGATGGTAGAAGGCTTGCGGGTCCACCAACCGGTCGCGTTGGCTGCGTTAGTGCAGGAGTATCGCGCCGCGATGGTATTGCTGGCGATCCCGAGTGCGCCCAGGTGCCGCCGTCGCGAAATACTGCATTGGCTATCAGGACTCTCTGTTCCGCTTAAAACGATTCCTGGCAGTGCCGATGTGATCGCCGGTCGGGCGAAAATCAGCGAGCTTCATGATGTGGCGCTTGAGGATTTATTGGGAAGAGAGGCGGTGCCAGCTTTCCCTGAGTTGATGCAGTCCAATATTCACGATAAGTCAGTGATGGTGACCGGGGCGGGTGGCTCGATTGGCAGTGAGCTATGCCGTCAGATACTTGCTCAGAATCCCGTGCGGTTATTGTTGGTCGACAACTGTGAATTTGCGCTGTACGCCATCGAGCAGGAGTTGAAGCAGCATATTGAAACGACCCATTCACGCTGTGAATTAAAACCATTGCTTGTCTCGGTTCAGCACGCGGGCAGCCTGAAAGCGGTGTTCGACAGCTTCGAAGTACATACCGTCTACCACGCTGCTGCTTACAAACACGTACCAATGGTGGAGTTTAATCTTATACAAGGAGTAAGCAATAACGTACTGGGCACCCTGCACCTTGCAAAGGCGGCCATGGCGGCGGGGGTACAAACCTTTGTGGTGATCTCTACCGATAAAGCAGTGCGTCCCACCAATGCGATGGGGGCTTCTAAACGATTGACAGAGCTCATTTGCCAAGCATTTGCTGATGTACAAACTAGTACACGTTTCTGCATGGTGCGTTTTGGTAATGTGTTGGGTTCAAGTGGCTCTGTCGTTCCAGTGTTTCGTAAGCAGATTGAGCAGGGTGGCCCTATTAAGGTGACACATCCGGATATCACCCGCTATTTCATGACCATTCCGGAAGCCGCGCAGTTAGTTATCCAGGCAGGCGCCATGGGAAAGGGGGGAGAGGTATTTGTGCTCGATATGGGTGAGCCGGTACGTATCTATGATTTGGCGATCAACATGGTTCGGCTCTCAGGGCTTGAAGTCAAAGATGCCCAGCACCCTGAAGGCGATATTGAAATTACCTACTCCGGTCTACGGCCTGGTGAGAAGCTTTATGAAGAGTTACTGATTGGTGAGGACGTCCGTAGGACGCGTCACGATCGCATCATGACCTCAAAAGAGCGTTTCTGGGAATGGCCAAGGCTTGAAGCCTTTTTAAAAGAATTGGAGCAGGCGTTTACTGAGACGGATCATTTGCGTATTCGACAACTTTTGCAGATGGCTCCTTTGGATTACCACCCCTTAGACGAAATCGCGGATTTGGTATGGGAGGCTCGTCAAACGATGCTCCCGAGCACTCACCATCAGCAACTCGACACGCCTTATTTTCTACGTGCCATTAACCGCACTGAACCCGCATTGAGCCCCGTTTCTAAAGAAAGCTGATACGCCTGCCAGACAAGCATTGCATTTAGTAAGCACCACTTTTCCAACGTTAAGTGATGAATTAGTCATTGCTAAGCACGTCATTGCTTCCTGTTTTTAAACATAAGCCCTCTCTTTAGCTTAAGGAGCAAAAACTATGGCCGATAAAAACCATGATATAGAGCAACAGGAGTGGCTTTCAGGGGTTGCCGTCTTATTGATTAAAGAGCAAGGGTTGGAATACCTCGACGTTCTGCGTGGCTTACTGGATCGCTACGGTTTTAATGTTTTGTGTGATGTGTCTCTCGAAAAAGACCAGCAGCATGCGCTTTACCAAGGCATAGACAACTCCCCTCAGCCGTCAATAAATAATCGAGAAGACATCAGCGGTTTACCGGTTCACTTTTTAGTGGTGCACGATGTTTACCCCGTACGCCAGGAAGCATCTTCGCCAGATAGTCCTGAGCGAATTGATAATCTTCGGTTGCTGACGGTTAAGAAAAAAATAACCTATAAGGCTAACCATGAATACAGTAAGCAAGAACAATACGACCCAGTGGATTTAACCTGTAATGCAACGCAGGTGTTTAAATACCTTAGTCACATAGTGCCCCAACAAATTGATGAAATACGACAAACAGCCCTACGTTATAACGCGGCGTTTCGCACACCTTACCCGGTTCTTGCTGACTTAAGTAAACAAGTGTGTCGAGCCAAAGTTGAGCTAGTCGATTTCCACGGCACGGAAGCCATTTGTAAAACTTTTCGACCCGGGCGCGAGCGCTATCTAGAGCGTGAGGTAAGAGCTCGGGAGCTAGGTGCATCACTGCCTGAAGTATCGCGATTACTTGAGGTAGGCCCTCATTACTTAGTGTTTGAGCGCTATGCCAATCGTATGGAGCGTATTCTCTCACCCCGCGCGCCTTTTTCACCTCATGGGTTGCTACCTATCTGGACGATTGAGCGCGTAAGAGTGGTTATCCTGCACTACCGTCGTCTTGGCTACGAATGTATCGACCTCAATCCAGAAGATCTTATTTATGACCCTTGCCAGGGGCTTAAAATCATTGATTTTGAATTTCTACAGCCTGGTCCTGACGAGATAGAAACGTTGAAAGGCAATTATGCCTGGTATGCCGTGCCTTCTCGATTCACCGGCGATTTGCCGCTTTCAGCCCCGCAGAGTTCCTACGGTGAGCGGTGGTTTCCATATACTGGCCTACCTCGATCCCTATGTTTAAAAGAGCTACCGAGACCCGTGCTGGCGATGGTGCGTTCAGTGGCACTGGTGCCCTTAGCGTTGGGCGGTTTAAAGCGGGTGAGTTGGCAACATATTCAGCGTTTTGTTCGTCATTGAACCTCCTCCTTTCCCATGTCCCCGACTGTGTCAGCATGGAGTCACTGTATGAAGATTTTAGTTACCGGCCATGCCGGTTTTATCGGCTTTCACACGGCTAAGCGACTGTTAGAGCGCGGAGATAGTGTTGTCGGTATTGATAACGTCAATGATTACTACGACCCCACTATTAAAGAATCGCGTCTTGCGTTACTGGATCAGACAGCTGCTCAGGCAAGCGGTCGTTACATTTCTATTCGCGCCAATTTGGCTAACCAAAAAGCGGTCGCACAATGCTTCGACGAGCATCGTTTTGACCGGGTTATACACTTAGCTGCTCAAGCAGGTGTTCGCTATTCACTAGAAAACCCGCTCAGCTATGTAGAAAGCAACCTAATTGGGTTTACCAATATATTGGAGGCGTGCCGCTACGCTTCGATTGCACACCTAACGTATGCCAGTACGAGCAGTGTTTATGGCGCTAACACACGAATGCCATTCTCTGAACATCAGGGTGCTAATCATCCGTTGCAATTTTATGCGGCTACCAAGAAAGCTAACGAGATGATGGCTCACAGTTACAGCCACTTGTTTGGGCTACCCACCACCGGCCTGCGCTTTTTTACCGTCTATGGTCCCTGGGGCCGCCCAGATATGGCGCTGTTTAAGTTTGCTAAGAAAATTTTGGCCGATGAGCCCATTCAGATTTTCAATTATGGTCGGCACACACGCGACTTTACGTATGTAGACGACATTGTTGAAGGGGTCATCCGAGCGAGTGATGACATCGCGACCTCCACACAGGAGTGGAATAGCGACTGTCCAGACCCCGCTAATAGTAGTGCACCGTTTCGTCTCTTTAATATTGGTAACAACAACCCAGTGACAATTGGCGCCTATATCGAAGCGATTGAAAAAGCCTTGGGCAAAAAAGCGATAAAAGAACTACTGCCCCTACAGCCAGGTGATGTGCTTGATACTTATGCGGACTCAAGCGAGCTTGAAGCAAAGGTGGGCTATAAGCCCTCCATGCCGGTTTCGCAGGGCGTTGAGAATTTTATTAGTTGGTATCGGGACTACTACTCATTAAATAAAACCGCAGCGGAAAACGCTGAAAAAATCATAAATAAAGCATCTATTTCACTTAAGTGAAGTGCATTTTTCTCTTTTATTAACACACTGACTGAGCAGGAAACCCTATGAACGTTACAGTTTTCGGAACGGGTTATGTTGGCCTAGTTCAAGGTGCTATTTTGGCTGAAGTTGGCCATCACGTGATCTGCGTTGATGTAGATGCTAATAAAGTTGAAAAGCTTAAATTGGGCATCATACCCATTTTCGAGCCGGGATTAGAGGCTTTAGTAAAAGAGAACCACGCTGCCGGTAGGCTAGAGTTTACCACCGATGCGGTGGCTGCAATCAAACATGGCCAGGTGCAATTTATCGCCGTAGGGACACCGCCGGATGAGGACGGGAGCGCTGATCTTAAGTACGTGCTTACTGTGGCGGCTACCATCGGTGAACATACGGAACGTAACCAGATCATCATCAATAAATCTACCGTGCCGGTGGGCAGTGCCGACAAAGTACGTGCCGAGGTGGAAAAAGTATTAAAAAAACGTGGCCGTGACGATATTAACTTTGATGTTGTTTCAAACCCTGAGTTTCTCAAGGAAGGTAGCGCAGTCTCAGATTGCCAGAAACCAGATCGAATTATCATTGGCACTGATAGTGATACTACCGTAGAGGTGATGCGCGAGCTTTATGCCCCCTTCAATCGAAATCGCGACAAAATCATAGTAATGGATGTGAAAAGCGCCGAACTGACTAAATATGCCGCTAATTGCATGCTAGCTACTAAAATTAGTTTTATGAATGAGATGGCTAACTTAGCGGAGCGTCTGGGTGCTGACATTGAGGCTGTGCGACAAGGAATTGGCTCAGATCCCCGCATTGGCTATCACTTTATTTATCCTGGAGTAGGTTATGGCGGCTCGTGCTTTCCGAAAGATCTACAGGCGCTGATCCGTGCTTCAGATGCTATAAATTTCGATGCCAAGGTGCTTAAAGCAGTTGAGTTGCGCAACAAGGAGCAGAAAGCAACGTTGTTTGAAAAAGTAAATGAGCATTTCAATGGACACTTGCAAGGTAAAGTATTCGCCATCTGGGGGCTTTCGTTTAAACCTAATACTGATGATATGCGTGATGCGCCGAGTCGTGTGCTGATGGAGGCACTTTGGGAAGCAGGCGCGAATGTTCAAGCCTATGATCCAGAAGCCATGGAGGAGGCACAGCGAATTTACGGTACACATGAGCAATTAATCCTTTGTGGAACTAAAGAAGCAGCACTTAAAAATACACATGCACTAATTATTGTTACGGAGTGGCAGAATTTTCGAGCACCTGATTTTGAACTCATAAAAAGTCAGCTTTACGAACCAACGATCTTTGATGGTCGCAATCTTTATGATCCTCAAAGAATGTTGTCAAAAGGCTTTACCTACTACTCAGTAGGAAGAGCAAAACCGCTATTGTTGTCCAATACTTCAGTGGCGGTACACTCCGAGTTAATGCATAGCTAGATTAAGCATCATAGGTACCTAGGAATGGCTTGCTAATAATAAAGTGATCTATTGTTGGTTAGTCAATTGGAATATCAGCATTTAATGGAGTGCTCTATGTTTAAACGACAAGTTGACATAGCCGTATCGATGCTCGGGTTGATACTGCTTTCACCTATCATGATTATCATAGCACTCATGATTCGCTATAAGTTAGGATCTCCTGTGCTGTTTCGACAATACCGTCCTGGATTAAATGGTCAACCGTTCGAGATTATTAAGTTCCGATCTATGCGGGATGTCTATGATGAGCAAGGTCGAAAGATATCCGAAAAAGAGCGTCTGACGCCATTTGGCCGACGCCTACGGGCGACTAGTCTTGATGAATTACCCGAATTATGGAATGTATTAAAAGGGGATATGAGCTTGGTAGGGCCAAGACCTTTACTAATGGAATACTTGCCCCACTATAGCGCTTACGAAGCACGACGACATGAGGTGCGCCCAGGAGTAACAGGTTGGGCACAAGTTAATGGACGTAACGCAATCTCTTGGGAAAAAAAATTCGATTACGATATTTGGTACGTGGATAATAAAACGTTTTTATTGGATGTTAAAATACTTTTTTTAACGATTAAGAAAGTGCTAGTGGGAGAGGGTGTTAGCTATTCAAGTGAAGTGGCTATGCCTAATTTTAAAGCATCAAAACTGCATAAAGAGAAAGGTGGTAAAAATGGCTAATAAAATCAATATCCTGGTTACCGGGGTGGGTGGCCCAACACCTCGCAGTTTTGTTAGATCAGTGATTGACTCTGGAAATAATGATTATAATTTTATTGGTGTAGATGCCAATCCATTGGCAATTGGTCTTTATGATAATGCTTCTTACAGCAAAACCTATCTAGTACCTAGGGCAAATGATGATCATTATTGGGCAGAAATATCTAAAATAATTGACCATCACCATATTGAATTTGCTGTTGTATTACCTGAAGTTGAGGTCATTGCTTGGGCGAAGCGTAAAGAACAAGAAGGGTTGCCCTGCAAGGCTTTTATTTCATCTATGCGCCCGACTGAGGCATTAGTCGATAAGAAACAGCTTCATCACCTTTTGAGAAATAAGCACTATATACCTAATTATTGTACTTTTAAAAATGGCGAAGGAAGTAACAATTTTCCATTAGATTACCCTTTTTGGGTGCGTGGTACCGTTGGATCAAGCGGCCTTGGTTCCTTAAAAATTAATAGTGAAAAAGAGTTAGAAGAGTGGATGCGTATTAACCCACTCATCGAAGAGTTTATTGCTTCAGAGTTTCTTCCCGGTAGAAACCTGGCTTGCAAAGTACTGTATATGGATGGCGAGATTTTACGCTCTGCGTGCGCTGAGAGAGTGACATACATTATGTCAAAGGTAGCGCCTTCTGGGATAACGGGTAATACCGCCTTTGGCAGAATGATTAATGATAAAGGGTTGGTGAGGACTGCTGATGAAGCTATCCGTTCGGTTTTTAGTCAATATCAATGCAAACCTAACGGGATTTTTACGGTTGATTTCAAAGAAAATGCAGATGGTCAGCCAATAATAACTGAAATAAACGTCAGGTTTGTCGCTTTTATTTCGTCGTTGGCCCAGGCAGGCGCAAACTTGCCGTTAGACTACCTTGACGCAAATCTTAAATCTAAAAGCTTCTCCTTTGCTTACCAGCATTATGAGTTTGCCCAAGGCACAATATTCCTCAGAGATGTAGATGAGAGGCCCATTGTCATGAACGAAAAAGACTTATTGAGTATGAGGCCTTAATATGCTCAACGGACCGTTTTCTCCATGGCCTTCTTTTACCCAGGAAGAAGCTCAAGCGGTGCAGGATGTACTGCTTTCCAATAAAGTGAATTATTGGACAGGTAAAGAATGTGTTGAATTTGAAAAAGAATTTGCCCAGTTTGCTGAGACTGAGCATGCTATTGCCTTGGCGAACGGAACCAACGCACTGGACTTAGCGTTAAAGGGCTTGGGCATTGGTGAAAAAGATAATGAAGAGGTGATTGTTACCTCTCGAACCTTTGTCGCTTCAGCGTCTTGTATTGCAAATGCCGGTGCTATAGCCGTTTTCGCTGACGTTGATCGCGATTCTCAAAACATCACTGCCTCCACGGTAGCTGAAAAGATTACGCCGCGTACTCGCGCCATCATTGCGGTGCATTTAGCAGGCTGGCCCTGTGAAATGGATGGGCTAATGGCATTAGCAGAGCAGCACGGGCTTTATGTGATTGAAGATTGTGCTCAAGCCCACGGAGCCCGTTATCGGGGCAGGAGCGTGGGGGGGATTGGTCACGTGGGGTGTTGGTCGTTTTGTCAGGATAAAATTATGACGACCGGTGGCGAAGGGGGCATGGTTACCACGAACGACTCCGCACTTTGGAAAAAAATGTGGGCCTATAAGGACCATGGTAAAAGCTGGGATGCTGTTTATGTGCATGAGCACCCGCCTGGTTTTCGCTGGTTACACGACACCTTTGGCACCAACTGGCGTATGACCGAAATGCAGGCCGTTATTGGTCGTATACAGCTTAAACGTATGCCCGAATGGAGTGTTATTCGGCAAACGTATGCTCAACGTATTTGGCAAGCCGCGGCTGACTGCCCAGGATTGCGGGTACCATCTTTAACTTCAGAAACAGCATCCAGTAGCGTAAGCAAAAATTCTCAACATGGTGCTTATAAATGCTACGTGTTTATTGAGCCTCATCAGCTTGCAGCAGGCTGGGATCGAGACCGAATTCTAAAAGAGATTAATCAGCGCGGGGTACCCTGCTTTTCAGGTAGTTGTTCTGAGGTATATCGTGAAAAAGCGTTTGTAAGAGCCGGCTGGCAGCCGCAAGGCAGCCTGCCAGTGGCTCAGGAGCTTGGTCAAACGAGTCTCATGTTTTTATGCCACCCGACGCTTACCCAGCAAGAAATTGATAAGACTTGCCAAGTACTACAAGAAATTATGAAGAAATGTACTAATACTGCTTTCTAACACATCGGCTACTGAAAGCTACCCCTTCCCATTACAACTATTTTAATAGTAAACACCAAATGAGATGCACATAACGATGGTGTGGCTTGGTGGTTCTTTGAGGAGTTTTTATGAATGCTAATAATCCAATATCGAAACGGCGATTTTTGTTGATATCAGGTACAAGCTATTCGTTAGTTAATTTTCGGGGGCCGCTGGTGCAGGCGCTGATTAACGCAGGGCTAGAAGTGCATACAGCCGCCCCTGGGCTTTTTGAGGATACAAAGACTTGCCAACAGCTTGAAGCATGGGGTGCAATTACTCACGACTACCCAATGCAGAGAGCGGGTCTTAATCCGCTAAAAGACATTTTAACCCTACAGTCACTTTACCAGTTGATGCGTACCGTTCGGCCTGACATGGTGCTTGGTTACACTATCAAACCAGTTGTTTATGGCATGTTGGCCGCGTGGCTGGCTAGGGTTCCTAAGCGCTATGCGCTCATTACAGGCCTAGGTTACGCTTTTGCAGGCCAGGCTAGTGGTAAGCGTGCCTTAGTCTTTCACGTAGTGCGTCGTCTTTATGCGGCAGCGCTAAATAGGGCAGACAAAGTATTTTTCCAAAACCCAGATGATGAATCTCTTTTTCGTGAGCTGGGGATACTGCGTAAGAAAGTGCCTTCGCAAGTGCTTAATGGATCTGGGGTAGATATGGCGCATTTTGCGCTAGCTTCTTTGCCCCCTGGGCCACCGCGCTTTCTACTGATTGCCCGCTTACTAGGCGACAAAGGTGTGCGCCAATACGCTAGTGCTGCGCGTCGAATCAAACAGCAGCATCCTGAAATGGTATTTCAGCTGGCCGGCGATATTGATAGTAATCCCGATACAATTGCTCAGGAGGAGCTAGATGCGTGGGTAAACGAAGGCTCAATCCAGCACTTAGGTTGGCTTGATGATGTGCGACCCGCCATCGCTAATTGCAGCGTTTACGTACTCCCCAGCTATTACCGAGAAGGCACCCCACGCTCAGTATTAGAAGCTATGTCGATGGGGCGGGCGGTGATCACTACTGATGCGCCTGGTTGTCGAGAAACAGTTCTTGAGGGCGAAAACGGTTACTTGATACCGGTAAGAAACGTTGATGCGCTTGTTAGCGCCATGCAGCACTTTATTGATTGTCCAGCGCGGGTGAAAGCTATGGGGCAGCGTTCTCATGAAATAGCTGAAGAGAGGTACGATGTCCATAAGGTTAATGCTGTAATGCTGCAGGCGATGGGGGTAGTGACGCCAGAAGAAAACACGACAGAAGAAATTCGAGAGGTCTCTTCTACTGAAAATTTAATATCACATATATCATAAAAAGAACTCCTTTTGCATACATTGCTTACTAAATAGTGTATCCACTAATACGGCATTATCATCCTTAAAAAAGAGGAAATGTATTGATATGCCCCTTTTTTCGGTGATCGTACCCGTCAATAACAAAATAGCAACCTTGTCAACCTCGTTAGAATGTTTGTATCGTCAAACCTTCAGAGATTTTGAGGTCATTGCTATAGATGATGGTTCCACGGATGGCTCTCTTGACGTACTTATTCAGCATGAAAAAGCAGGATTATTGCGTCTTTTTCAGCAAGACTCGATGGGTGGCGGGGATTATGCTTCTTATAACTTAGGAGCAGATAAAGCTAAGGGGCATTGGTTGGTTTTTTATGATGCTAAAGGAATCATGCTACTTGATCACTTATCTTGTTTTGCTAATGATATCGCACACAACCCAGGTATAGAGCTTTTTTTTAACGCTTACCAAAAAATACAAGGACAGAGCCGATTACCCTACTTAAAAGGAATGCCTTTTGAGCGTCTTAGTCGTTTTGAAGCCTTAAGAGCTCTGGCACGCTTTGACTTTATTCATATAAATGGTGTTTGTATAAGTAGAGATCGATTCGTTTCGTTGGGTTGCTTTCCTGCAGGGTATTATCGTCGTAGTAGCGATGTCTATTTTTGGTTAAAAGTGTTATGTGAACTAAGAACTGTTCATTATAACGCTACTGTTACGAGCTTGTGGTTAATTAAGCACGAAAATTCTATTAATGACATGCGTCAGGTTTTTGAATTGCCTCCAGCACTTCAACTTTTTAAGGAGTATAACTCAAAACTGACACGTAGTGAGCTGCGGCAATTTCGACGAGCGATAAATCGTAAAGTTATTTCAAGAGCCGTTCAGAAAAAAAAGCTAGGACAGTCGGTATGCTTAGATTTAAAAGCTTTGGAATTAAGCGCGATGAGCATGCGGTTATGGATAAATGCCGCCTCACTATTAGTGCCGCAGCCTTATTATGACCGGCTTTGTAGCCGTATTAAATAATCGGTTACACGACGTATGGGTATGCATTAAAAATAGTAAACAAATTTAATACTATGATTTTTTTAATTGATAATCATAGATTGATGGAAAAGTAAATATTAACGCGTGTAAAATCAACAGTACTTGCGATCGTTGTTACTAATTAATTGAGGTGAAGCCATGGAGAAATCTCAATGCAAATAATATTTAAGTCCTATGGCGACCTAGGTAGAGATATTAACAAAAATTTCGAGAAGTTCTCAGGGGATTGGGATTTAGTAGTGGGTATACCAAGAAGTGGTATGGTACCAGCTTATATGATTGCGCTCGCACTGAATGTAAATTGTACGGATATTTCTTCCTGGGTAAATAATTACCCACTAAAAAAAGGGATGACGCGCGGGCTGAAAAATGAATTGACATTACCTTGGGAAGCGAAAAAAGTACTTATTGTAGATGATAGTATAATGTCCGGTAACTCGTTAAAAAGTGAAATCGAAGCACTTCCTGCGTGGCTATCATCCCGGGCATCAACTCTGGCCGTATACTCTAGCAAGCCCTTCAGAAAAGATGTAGATATTGTGCTTGAGTTTGTTCCCCATCCAAGAGCTTTCGAGTGGAATATCTTTCATCATAAAGTTATAAGTAGATCCTGCATCAGTTTGGAAGGAATGATAAAAAAAAGTGAAGAAGAAAATAATAAAAATGAAATTAATTTTCGTTATATACCCTCGGGTCTTATTGATACCATCGTTTCTTGTCAAAGTAAATCAAAGCGTCAAGAAGTGGAATCGCTTCTGGCCGAGAGGGGAGTTTCATACCGAGAGCTTGTCATGTCCGATAGCGAAGATAACGTTATGACGTTAGAAAATCTCATCAATTTTAAAGTGGGAAAGTTCACGGATTCATCCTCAGATTTGTTTATCGAATACGATTCCTATCAGGCAAGAATTATATGTCAAGAAGCAAAAAAACCTGTTTTCTGTATAAAAGATAACTGTATGTATAATCCTGGAGATGAACTTGGAAGCCGTTTTTTTAAAAATAAAGTAAAATCATTAATGTGGAAAGTAGTTAATGTCAAAGTTCGCAAACAAGGGTTGTTTATGTAGTTACTCCTACATAAAGAGAGTCTAGAAGTTTGATATCTAACTATAAGAGTTTGTACTTTCTTTATCACCATTAATTCTTGATTGATAAGCTTGCTTCATGCTGCGGAGGTGACTGATGGGGCAGATGAAAATCTCTGTCATTATGACTGTTAAGAATGGCGAAAAGTTTCTGGAATCCTGCCTTTCTTCGGTGTTTACTCAGACACTCCTTCCCCAAGAAGTTGTAGTGGTTAACGATGGGTCCGACGATGATACTTGGGATATGCTCATTAGGTTGCAAAATGTGGCTCCCATACCGGTTCATCTAATCGATACGCAGAGCATTGGGCGTTCAAAGGCGCTGAATCTTGCTGTTAGTCATGCTAAGTGCCGATGGCTAGCCAATATTGATGCTGATGATAAGTGGTTACCGGAAAAATTGGAAAAACAGGCCTTGGCCCTTGATATATTTCCAGATGCGGCGTTGGTTGTTACTGCTAGTCAAACGGTTTATGGAGAGGGAGTAGGTGAATCGCAGATTAAAGAAGACTTCAAAGTTACTCCAATGGGGCCTGAGAGCTTTTATATTCGAAATCCGATCAATCACAGTTCAATCTTGTTTTCTAGACAGTTTTTTGACCAGATTGGCGGGTATAACGAATCCTTGTCCCGACAGGTTGATATTGATTTATGGATACGAGCGCTTAAAAAAGGTCACATATTTTACCGGGTAGACTTACCTCTGACGATCAAGCGGCTCCACGATGGCCAGAGTTTTGAAGTGGGTAATCGTTTAGGATATACATTTAATTCATTCAAGATTAGTTTGAAGAAGCTGCGGCAACTTAACGCTCCTTTCTATTATTTTCCTATTCCTTTTTTAAGGTTTGCTTATAATAATATCCCAAGAAATATTCGACGTTATTTTAAAAATTAGCAACTACACGATTTGCTAGGGTGTAACAAAAGCTATAGTTTTTTAAGTAATGTAAGTGTTACAAATGGGGAATACCAATGTACTATAGATCATATGGAAATTTGAGTGAGGATATCTCCGCGTCCCTGTTTCGTATCCATGGAAAGGGCTATGACTTGGTTGTTGGAATTCCCCGAAGCGGTATGATTCCTGCAAGCATGATTGCTTTGGGCCTGCATATCGATGTGATAGGGTTACCCGATTTTGTTGCTAACCAAACACTTAAAACTCGTTTGGGAAATAAAAATGAAGGGAAAATAAATACTGCATGGAATGCAAACAAAATACTTCTTGTAGATGATAGCGTCATTACTGGGCGTACTATGCAGGAAGCACTTAGTGCCATTCCTGATGAATGCCCTTGTAAAATCGATACCCTTGCAATTTATGTAGATCGCGGCAGTAGCCAACATGTCGATATTTCCTTGTCCACTTTAGAATCGCCGCGAGTTTTTCAGTGGAACCTTTTCACGCCTGCAACTCTGTCCCGGGCATGCGTTGATATTGATGGCGTACTATGCGTTGACCCTATGCCCAGTCAGAACGATGACGGTGAAAAGTATATTGATTTCTTGAAAAATGCTGATCCTCTTTTTTTGCCCGCAGGGAAAATAGGCTGCTTGGTAACTAATCGCTTAGAAAAGTACCGTAGTCAGACGGAATCATGGCTTAAACAGCAGGGTATTGATTATGATCATTTAGTCATGCTGGACCTGCCCTCGAAGGATGAGCGTAAGCGCCTGGGTGATCGCTCTTTGCACAAGGGTTTATTCTACAAAAAACACAATTATAATTTTTTTATCGAGAGCAGTTCTTGGCAGGCTAAAAATATTGTAAAAATTTCGGGAAAAGCAGTGTACTGCTGTGAAGACAACCGTATTTACACTCCAACAAATGAAGCCTCTATGAACAACGATCGAGGGTATTCTACTAAATATATTTTTCATGTATTAAAAAAAAGGGTTGTCTCTAAATTTTCACGGCCAATCAAATCGATATTAAGAAAAAGTATTCACTGAAAAAGTAATCGTTTTGATAGCCAATTCTCAAATCTGATGATATCTATTTTAGATTTAATGCGTTTTAGTTAAAGCTTTTATTAATCGGAAGTCACCAAGCGCTTATCGGAATAGGTCAGTATTATTAAATCGATGGTATGTCTTTCTATATATTTTCCTATAAGCTGTATTTTTATTAATAGTTAGCCATTTTTTATATATGCCTATCTTACATTAAGGTGATTGGTCATGACGCAAATAATATCTCTCTCAAAAAGCTGGGCTGGTCGTCTATATAGACCTTCATTTAAGTCTCGTCTCTTTGTGAAAGGCGTATTTAGCTACCAGATAGATAAAGTTGAAAAATCGCTTTTTGTAGAGGTGGTAGGCTGCCCGGGGATAGGTAAGAGTACTTTGCTTAATTATTTTGAAGATCAAGGTCTCATTGAAAAAGTATTTTTTACTAAACTATGGAGCGCTAGGTTTAAAAGTAATGCAGACATCGATACTGCTTATAGACAAATAATAAAGTATAAAACTAAAAACCTAGATAACAAAAAAGAAAAAATTAAGTATATTAGAAACACTATTGTCCCCAAAGCAATGGATAAATTTGTTGAAAATGAGCAAAACGCATCTATATTTTTAGTGGATGAAGGACTTTTTCATCATTTTAAATATGAAATTAGTGAAAATTGGAAAGAAAATGAAACTTTGTTTACTAAGCTGATGAATAGAAGAGTGCTTATACATATGATAGCGCGCCCTGAAGTTATAGCTGAGCGAATTTTGAAGCGGTATAGAGAGACTGGGAAAATTTTGCCTTATTATAGAAATAAACGAGAGTGGGAAATTGCGCAATATTGCAATAAAGCTCAAGAGAAAAGAAAAGAAGTGATGAGTGAATTTGAAAAAAAAGGAATCCCTGTGCTGTCGGTTGATGCTGAGGAGAGTGCTCAAACAATAGCACGTAACATTGATGGCTATATTAAAGAGCTAATGATCCACGGTTAATTGTTTGCCATAATATAATTTCTATTATATAGATAAGGAGCATTTATGTATGCTTTTTCAGTAATAGTGCCTGTACATAACAAAGCTACTACTCTGTTAGACTCGCTCTCTTGTCTGTATGAACAAACGTTTAAGAATTTTGAAATTATAGTGATAGATGATGCGTCAACGGATGCATCACTTAATATCTTATTAGATGAAGAGCGCAAGGGTAAAATAAAATTATTTCAACGGGATAAACCCGGCCCCGGCGGATATGCAGCCAGAAACTATGGCGCAGAAAAAGCAACCTCTAACTGGTTAGTCTTTTTTGACGCAGATGACCTACTTGACAAAGATCATATTGCGAAGTTTTCTGATGCCATTGCTAAAAATCCAAATATCGAATTATTTGTTAATGCCTTTCAAAAAATGAAAGGTAATAAACTTGTTCCCCAAAGTGATATTTTAAAGACTGGTGTGTTTAATCGTCAAGACGCATTGTCTGCATTTTCACGCTCTGATTTTATCCATATGAACGGTGCATGCATACAGCGTGATCGATTCTTCGAGCTCGGTGGATTTCCTGTTGGTCGATACCAACGTGCCGGCGATGTTTATTTTTGGTTAAAAGCATTATGCTATTTCAAAAAAGTTCATTATGATGCCACCGTTACAAGTTATTGGTTACTAGATAATAGTGGTGTTGTAAGGAATAAGAATAATGTGATTCATGTTCATCCTTGCTTCGATTTAAAGAAAGAGTGTGAAGTTGGTCTATCATGGAATGAAAAACGCTATTTAAAAGCGTCAATTAACCGAAAAATACTTGCGTGGGCAGTAGAAAAAAAGAAAGTGGGAAAGTCAATTAAACAGGATGTTGCTGCCTTAATGTTATTCAGTATGCGACCTCGTCAATGGCTTACCTTAGTATCATTATCAATTCCTCAACCTTATTATGAAAAATTGCGGGAAAGCTTTTTATAAGTCTTTTTTAAATTAACTCTTTACTAACTCCCATCTTTGGCTCCAATTTTTTTGTATTAGTTTCACAGAAATGGATTCTGCTAATCTTCAAGGAGGGACTGTGACTAAAACATTTGACATTTATGCTCGTGACAATAGCTATCGCTATGACATTCAGGGGATTCGTGCTATTGGAGCAATGCTAGTACTAATTTTTCATATCTGGTTTCAGAAAGTATCCGGTGGCGTCGATGTGTTTTTTGTCGTATCAGGTTACTTGATGACGGGCATATTGTTGCGTCAATATGCCAAAGATGAAAAACTGAAAATTCTACAGTTTTGGGCGAACATTGTAAAAAGAGTAACGCCATCTGCCTATGTAGTATTAGTATCAACATTGCTACTTAGCTACTTTTTTATTTCTCCGGTGTATTGGATAGCAACTATTCATGAGTTTATTCTTAGTGCAGGTCATTTAGAAAACATTTTGTTAATGAGGCGAGAAGTTGATTACTTACAAAGTGGAGATCCTGCAAGCCCCTTTCAACAGTATTGGGCGTTATCAATCCAGATTCAGTTCTATGCATTTCTTCCTTTTTTGATGGTTCCTTTATTATATATATCAAGCAAAATGAAGTCGCTAACGCCTTTGATTTCGGGTGTTTTTGCAGTAATTTCCGCTTCTTTTATTTATTCAGTTTTCTCTACCATAGTGGCGCCTAGCACTGCCTATTTTAATCCTTTAGGTAGGGTTTGGGAGTTTTTGGCCGGCTCTATGGTTGCTGTAATTTTGCCGCATCTAAAGTTAAGTAAAGACCTTTCTGTTATATTTTCTTTAGTAGGTTTTGTGGTGCTTATAAGTGTTGGTGTCGTGATTCCCAGGGGCTGGAATTTTCCAGGCTATATTGCGCTGCTACCAGTTTTTGCCGCTATATTTTTGATTGTTTCAGGTAGCGCCATTGAACATAAGTCAATAGTTAATAGTCTGTTAACTAACAAGTATCTTGTTATGCTGGGTGCCATGTCTTTCACTATCTACCTTTGGCATTGGCCAGTATTAGTTTTTTTTCAAAATTATTATGAGACGGTAGATTTAGGTTTTATGAAAGGCACTATTGTTATTTTTTTAGGGATAATTCTTGCTGTTATAACTACGTCATTAATTGAGCGCCCATTTAGAAAAATACCTAAGAATAAGACTTGGCTAGCCTTTGCCACCGGGCTTGTTTTTTTTATCCCTTCCGTGGCACTTGGGCTAAGTGTAAAGTATTATTTTGAAAACCTTTATGATGTGGATCCGGTATTTAACAAAAGGTTTTTTTATGAGGCAGGTGTTTACATACAAGATGATGCTACTGAACTTGATTATCGGTATGTTACTGCTGTTTCTAAAGATTTAAGTGAGGCTATGGAAAAAGAAAACAATTGTGCTACACAAGCAAGCGACTCAGATATTATACTGTGTGAATTTGGAGATACTAACGCCGAAAATATCATTGCACTTGTAGGTGGCTCACATGTTGGTCAATGGGAGCCTTTTTTTACTAGCCTAGCTGAGCAACACGGTTTTAAGTTAGTAACTATATTGAAGCACTCATGTTCTTTAGGTTATAAAATCGTAGAGAATAACCCAACATGTGATGACTGGAATGCAGGTATCGTTGATTATTTAAGTAATATCAATCCTGCTGTCGTTGTAACAAATTCAACGAGATCTAACCGCTTTCGTAAAAATAGGTTAGTTCGTAACGATCCGACTGAGTATGTGCCGGCTGGATATGTTCAAAAATGGCAGGAAATAACCGCTTTAGGTATTCCCGTCATTGGTATTAGAGACAACCCTTGGTTTGAGAATGACCCAAGCTATTGTGTGTGGAAAAACCGAGAGGATGCCAGTCAATGTGCACGCCCAGTTGAAGAGGTTTTGTTACAAACCAACCCCGCAGAAGAGTATGTAGGTGAAATACCCTTATTTATTTCGGTAGATTTCACTGAAATGATATGTGACGAGGGCTTGTGCCCTGCATATTTTGATGGAAGGTTAATGTGGTCAGACACCCATCACTTGACGCGTACTTACTTAGAATATGTTACTCCAAGTTTAAAAGAATTGCTTCAAAGACAAACTTCTTTTTTTCAGAACTTTGGGGACTGAGCTGATTTTATTCATCTTGCGATGCCTGTTTTATTTTTGATATTAGGTTTCAGCGTTAGACTTACTGGTAAAGATTTATATGTTACCTCATTAGGAACTATTTATCTGGTAAGTTTTTATACTCGCCTGGAGTCAATCAGACATTAGAAGGAAATGTGACGTTTAACGGAAGCCTGATTTCTCAATTCTGAGCTGTAGCTTCGCTAGTCTAATTGCCGAAAATGGCTGTCAATGTCAAAAAGTTTGGTGATTAAAATGTCATTTTTAGAAAAAAATATAGAACACAGTGTTTTAAGCGATAATGTTAGTGTGGAAAAAGTTATTGGCTGCCCACGGGTATCGGTGGTTGTGCCTACCTATTATGATTGGGATCGCTTACAAAAATGTATTGACGCGCTAAGCAAGCAGTCGTTTCCTCAAGATCAATTTGAGGTGATCATTGTTAATAACGCACTTGATGACGTTGTTCCAGCGAATCTTTTGCTTTCTGAAAACGTCAGTTTGATTAAAGAAGGCAAGCCTGGCTCTTATGCAGCTAGGAACGCGGCGTTAAAAATTGCACAAGGTGATATATTAGCATTTACTGACTCTGATTGTATTCCTGATCCTTTCTGGCTTGAATCCGCCGTTGCTCGACTTGAACAGGGGGCAGAGCTTGTTGCTGGCAAGATAGAACTTTTTTTTAAAACTGATAAGCTTACAATTGTTGAAATTTATGAAAAAGCGTTTGCTTTTGATCAAGAAAAATACGTTACCGTCGGCGGCTCAGCAACAGCAAATATGGTCACCTGGTCCAGGCATTTTGAGACGGTTGGACATTTTAACGATGCCCTTATGTCCGGTGGTGATGTTGAGTGGGGCAGACGGGCTAATGAGAAAGGTATCGTCATTGAGTATGCTTCTGAAGTGATAGTTAATCATCCCGCTCGCTCTGATATTAAAGCGATGCTCAAGAAAAAAAGACGGTTGCTCGGCGGAGAGATAAATAAAAACAAGCAAAGTTCAAAGAATAATTTTATTTTAACTTTGATCAAAGGGTGTCTCCCTCCACGTAAAGCTTTGAAGCTATTCCTGCAGAAGGACCTTACGTTTAAAGAAAAATTATTAGCCTATCTGTTGTGTTACTTCCTCAAGGTGTACTCTACTGTTTACCGGTTGGCTTTATTGTTAGGCTTGGCTAAACCAAAAAGGTCATAACGGTATGGAGTTATTATAAAGTAGTATATTAGTTAGATGTAAGTCAGTATAAGCCAAATGCCTAGGGCAATGTTTTATACAAAACATTGTCCTAGGCATTTTTTTAATATTTAGCCGTTTTTACTACGCCGTAGATAATATAGTGATTAATCCTGCCTGTTGGTTACGAAGTGGAGCAACTGAGCTCGCTGGGCCTTGGCGGCTGACTATTTACGCTGCTGTTCAGTAAAACGCTGCATCGTTTCTAGCGTTTCATCGCTCACATGGTGCTCCATTCCTTCTGCGTCAATACGTGCTGTGCCGTCATTAACGCCTAATGCACGTAGGAAGTTTAGTACCACATCGTGTCTTGCCCGAGAGGTTTTCGCCATTTTCTCGCCTTCCTCTGTCAAGAAAAGAGAGCGATAGGGCTTATTGGTGACTAAGCCTTGGTCATTTAAACGTCGAATCATTTTGGATACTGTGGCTTGGCTGACAGCCATGCGAGCGGCAATGTCGGCTGCTCTTGCTTCTCCGCGATGTCGGATGAGATCGCCAATCAACTCAACATAGTCTTCAATCAGCTCGGTCTCATGTGCATTGCGTACAGTCGCATATTGTTGCGCGTGCTGCTCCACGGGTGGGAGAGCATCGCTGCTGAGGCTGTTTGTAGACGATCGCCGCTGTTGGGAGTCACTCATTGGCAAATATTATCAAGGTTAGTGGAAACGTTAATTGGTGATAGTAGCGTATTTTTGTGGATAATTGTTAGCCAAGGCTAAACTATTTGCACAAAGCTTTTTCGGTGCGCTACAGTGGTTAGCAACCAGAGATTAGCATAGCGGAGATCGATGATGAGCAAGCTACACATGGGGATATTGCTTGGTGCGTCACTGGCCTGGAGTACTGCCAATGCTGAGGTCAACGAGCTACATGAGCCACCCATTAACGTTGCTGTCACATTTTCGGTTCTAGGCGATTTAGTTAAAAAAGTAGCGGGTGATGATGCGCATGTATCTGTATTAACACCGGTGAACGCTGAAGTGCACGAATGGGAGCTCTCTCCTGATAATTTTGCTTCGCTCGAAGATGCCGATTTAGTATTTTACAACGGCTACCAATTGGAGCAATGGATGCGCCAAGTAGAGGCCACCATTGAAGAAAATGTACCTATGATTGCCGTAGCGGAAGCATCCGGTTTTCCAACGCAATCTATTGTTACAGGTGAAATGGAAGGGGATATAGACCCTCATCTATGGATGGATCCCCGCGCCGCTGCTGCTTATATACACGTAATCGCCAGTGCTTTTGAGGAGCTGTTGCCGCAGCAGGCGGAACAGATTCAGCAGCGAGCGTTATCCTTAGAAGAACAGCTGCATGATTTGCATGTGGAGTTACAAGAGGCGTTAGAGGTCATTCCTGAAGAGCGCAGAGTCCTGCTTTCCAGTGAAGCGGCGTTTCTTTATTTTGCCGACGCTTATCAGTTTGAGCATGATGGTATCTGGGGAACCAACGCTGAAACCGAAGGGTCGCCTAGGCAGCTTATGCGTGTTATCGATATGATTAACGAGCGACAGCCGTCAGCGTTATTTTGGGAGAGCACTATTTCCGATCGTCATGTAACCAGCATTGCGCGAGATACAGGCTTGCAAGTAGCAGGGCCGCTCTACGTTGACTCACTGAGTGAGCCGACGGGTGAAGCCGCTGATTATTTTGCAATGCAACGCCATAATGTAGCGTTGTTGCGTCACTATTTAGCTGCTGAGTAAATGACTATGACGCCCCGGTCTGACAGCGCTTTAACGGCGATTGATATTAGAGGGCTTTATGCTGCCTATCATCGCCAGCCAGTGCTGGAGAATATCAACCTTTCGCTTCCCGCTGGAAAGTGGACCGCGATTGTTGGCCCTAATGGAGCAGGTAAATCGACGCTTTTCCATGTGTTGACCGGCAGCATGAAACCGCTGCGAGGACGAGTAGATGCCTTTGGTGAGCCGATTGCCTTTCAGCGAAAAGCGGGCAATATCGCTTATATGGCTCAGCGAGAAGCGATTGAATGGGATTTTCCCATTTCAGTATGGGAAACCGTGATGGGTGGCCGTTACGGGCACATGCGCAACGACTCCCTTTGGCGACGCCTGCTCCCGGCTCGCTGGTATGCGCCTGTGCATCGTGAGGTCGTTCATAGCGCGCTAGAGGATGTGAATATGCTAGCGCTGGCCGATCGGCCTATCGGAGCGCTTTCAGGTGGGCAAAAAAAGCGCGTACTTCTCGCCCGGACTCTGGCCCAGCAGGCAAAAATTCTGTTGTTAGATGAGCCGTTAGCAGGCGTGGATCCCCCTAGTGAACGACTCATCTTAGACGTCCTAAAACGCGAGCGTGAGGCAGGACGTACGGTCATCATGGTGACGCATGACATGCCCGGTGCGCGCCGCAATGTTGACCATGTGGTGTTAATCAACCGTGTTGTACGCGGTTCGGGTAAACCCGAAGATATGCTTAGTGACGCTAGATTAGCTGAACTCGCGGTCAGCTCTGGCGAGCTATCGAGTGACGATCAAGCGCTACGACCGAGAGCTATTTCAGTCACGCAAGGATAAGGCATGACCGAATTATTGTTAATCTTACACGCCTTTAGTGATGCATTGGTGAGTGGTCTAATTGCTGCTTTGATGCTGTTGGTCAACTTGTTGCCCGACAGCATATCGGGCGCGTTTCAATATGCCTTTATGCAGCGGGCGCTGCTGACCTCTATTATGGTGGGGGCTATTTGCGGGATGCTCTCTTGCTATGTCGTCCTCAAGCGCTGGTCGCTATTAGGCGATGCAATTTCCCACGCCGTGTTGCCCGGTGTTGCTATAGCGTACCTGTTGGGACTGCCTTTTTTTATCGGTGCGTTTGTCACAGGGGCTTTAACATCGCTGGGCATTGGTGCGATTGAGCGCCACACGCGAATAAAATCTGATGCTGCGATGGGTATTATGTTCACGGGTGCTTTTGCGCTCGGGATTGTGCTTATCAGTAAGATCGCCTCAAGCACCCACTTAATGCACATCCTGTTTGGGAATGTGCTCGGTGTGCAGCAGTCTGCGCTGTTATTAACACTAGCCGCCAGCGTGGTGGCGTTAATCGTCGTTTGGCTCGCCTTTAGACCGTTAATGCTGTACGCATTTGACCCTACTCAAGCCCAGGCCCTTGGCTTCAATACCGGTATCATCCATTACGGTTTGATACTGTTGCTGACGTTGACTATTGTGGCGAGCCTGGAAACCGTTGGCATTATTCTAGTCGTAGCGATGCTGATTACGCCGGGAGCTACTGCCCATCTTTTAACTGACCGTTTTAAAACCATGCTGCTCTTGTCAGTGGGCGTCGGGGTAGGGTCAGCGGTGTTGGGTTTGTACCTTTCGTTCGCGTTTGATGTTGCCTCTGGCGGTACCATTGTGCTGGTAGCAACAAGCTGTTTCTTTACGGCGCTACTCTTTTCACCTAAACACGGCGTACTGATGCGCAAGTGGCGCCATCGCCAAGTGGATGTACAGCCCTTGGACTGAACGATCGTGTGTTTGGCGCCAATCAAGGTTGAGTGGTTTGAGTATCTGATAACCAATCAAGTATTAAGTGGTGATAATCGACAATGCCGATAACCTGATGCTGGGCATCTACGACAGGGGCGAGCGATAATCCGAACTGTTCAAATAAACGTGCGCAGTAGCGGATGTTCATTTCCGGACGTACGGTAACAACAGGTTTTGTCATTATTTCATATAAATTGACACGTTCGGGTGGGCGGCTTGGAGACAGCACTTTCTTGGCGATGTCGGACGGTAAAACGATACCTAGCTCATCCTTTTCATTGCGCCGATTGATAATAATGACAGAGGCCTGGCGCTGGCGCAGCAGGGCCAAACCCTCGGCAACCGTTACAAAGCCATCAACCGCAATAAAGTGGCTATGCATGGCATCGCGTGCGGTGCGTTCGGTTAGGGAGGGCATGGTTAGCGAAGATGTGGAAAGTGTCATTGTGAATTCCTTAAGCGTTATAAAGGCTGAGTTAACGACTCTGATAGCGATTTGATCTGGTGCTTAACGCCAACGGCATCTTCCACATCAATTTGGAACGCAATGCCCGTGCCGGGCGTTTCATCAAACTCGCCTACCTGTTGAATCGCTTCCAATATATGCCGGCTGATGTGTTCCTCAGCTAAAAAAAGCAGGACATCTCGCTGGGCAGTGATCTCCATTCCAAAAATGCCTCGTGCTTTTTTAAGCCCTTCGCCCCGTGCATTGTTGATAACGGTTGCGCCAGTAGCCCCAGCGTCGCGGGCGGCCTGCAGAATGTCATCGCTGAGTTCATCTTCAACCATCGCTACAATCAATTTAAAGCGCATTACTGTCTCCTTTACTTTCTTGAATGCTATTCCCAGGCATATTGGTAGCAGGCCGTTTTCTGTTGTCTTGCCATTGGGCTATCTGGGCGTAACCCATCACTGTAATAATAGGGAACAAGCAGGCAAGTGCTATCATGCCAAAACCATCCATTAGCGGGCTGCGGCCAGGAATAGCGGAAGCCAAGCCAAGCCCAAGCGCCGCAATAATAGGCACCGTAATGGTCGATGTGGTAACGCCACCTGAGTCAAAGGCAAGCGGAATGATAGAGCGTGGTGAGCGAAGGGTTTGCAGGATGACTAAACAGTAAGCCACTAGCACGAACCAATGTAGCGGCCAACCCATGACAATTCGCCACGTACCAAGCGTAATCCCAAATGCCATACCAAGTGCCACGGCAATCCGCAGCATCAAGGGGTTAATGGTGCCGCCCGATATTTCGCCTGCCTTAATGGAAACAGCAATAAGTGAGGGTTCGGCAATCGTTGTGCTGGCACCGATCGCAAATGCGAACACATAAACCCAGTAGTAGTCGCTCCAGTGGCGCTGTGCACCCTCGGCAAGCGCAGGTAAAAAGCTTGCTTCGGTTAACTGAGTGGCCATTAGCTCACCCATAGGAAAAAGGGCCTGTTCTAAACCGACTAAAAAAAACGATAACCCGACCCAGACCATTAGGAAGCCCGCGAGTACCTGGGGGAGTCGTTTAACCGGTTTACGAATGACAAGATACTGAAAGCCAAAAATAATGGCGGCTATCGGCAGAATATCGCGCAGTGTTTCCCAAAACGTAATGAGTAAGCTCATACAGCGCCTTCCATTAAGCTCAAGCCAAAAATGCCGAATAACAGTACAAAGATAATCGGCATCACCGAGGCAAAGGCGATAAGACCAAAGCCGTCCAGCATGGGGTTACGTCCTTTAATTGATGATGCAAGACCAACGCCCAGCGCGGTCACTAGCGGTACAGTAATGGTGGAGGTGGTAACGCCGCCAGAGTCATAGGCAATACCTACCAATTCGCTGGGTGCCACCAGCGTCAGTAGCAGAACAATGACATAACCGGCAATAATCATTAGGTGTAGCGGCCAGCCTTTAAAAATCCTTAATACTCCCACCACAACGGCTGTTCCCACGGAGGCCGCGACCACCATGCGAAGCGTAAAGGCAAAAGAGGTTTGCGCGCTGGGTGTATCAGCAATTAAGCCACTTTGTGACACGACTTCCCCAGCCCGCGCGGCGACCGCAATAAGCGCAGGTTCTGCCACCGTTGAGCCAAAGCCCAAAGCAAAAGCAAACACCAATAGCCACGCTACGGAGCCTTTCTGCACAAATGCGCGTGCTAAATTTTCACCTAATGGAAAGAGGCCAAGCTCAAGCCCTTTGATGAAAAGGGCTAGCCCCATGACAACAAAAAGAAGCCCTAAAAAGAGATCAAGTAGTGCTAGCGTGTCGGGCAAAGGCTGCCGAATCACTATCAGCTGAAAAAAGCCCATGACTAATACAACAGGCGCCAGATCGCGTAGGCTATCTCTCAGTTGGTGTGAGAAAGAGAGTAAGAAATTCATCAGGGATCCATGAGGTTTTTGTCTTAAATAGCGTTATTTAGGTAGTTTACTCAGAGCGTTATGTCGTCGTCTTGATCCTGCTCATGATTAAATCGTGTTGATTGGGTTATTGATAACTACAATCTAGTGGGGCCAGCAATAGCACAGGGGTCATGCGCCGTTTGCCTGGCACCTTTTTAAGTGCGTCCTCGTTACTACCTTCTAATGCAGGGAGCCGGTTAATGTCAGCACATTCCAGCGATGTGATTGAAAATCGAACGTTTGACGAAATAAAAGTGGGCGATAGGGCATTCCTGGAAAAACGCTTGACCATGGATGATATCAAACTGTTTGCCATTATGTCGGGAGATATCAACCCTTCGCATGTGGACGATGACTATGCGAAAAGAAGCCGCTTTCAAGAAGTGGTTGCTCACGGAATGTGGGGCGGAGCGCTTATCTCTACGGTGCTGGGAACGGAACTGCCTGGGCCTGGTACTATTTACCTAGGTCAAACGCTGCGTTTTAGGGCACCGGTTCGCTTGGGTGATGTGCTGCATGTGGCGGTTAAGGTGACGGAAAAACAGTCACGTAACCATCACGTAATATTCGCCTGCGAATGCCGAAATCAGCATGGCGACATTGTGATTGAGGGCGAAGCGGAGGTGCTGGCGCCTACTGAAAAAATCCGCCGTCCCCGTGCAGAACTTCCTGCTATTCGGCTCTCTGAGCGGGGGCGGCTCCATGAGATTCTCACCGCCGCTGACCATCCTGCGCCATTACGTATGGCTGTCGTCCATCCCGTGGATGAGAGCTCTATAAGAGGCGCGGTCGAGGCTGCTGCGCAGCGGTTAATTGTGCCTGTGCTTGTTGGGCCTAAGGCTAAAATTGAGGCAGCGGCGAATGCGGCTGATGTTGATATTAGTGCGTTCGAGCTGATCGATACCCCACATAGCCATGCCGCTGCGGCCAAGGCGGTGGCGTTGGCACGGGATGGCCAAGTAGATGCACTAATGAAAGGCTCGTTGCCTACAAGCGAACTGCTGCACGAGGTGGTTAAACGGGAAGGGGGACTGCGCACCGAGCGCTGCCTGAGCCATGTGATGGCATTTGATGTGCCTACTTACCCGCGTCCGCTATTCATTACCGATGCCGCCATTACTATTTATCCTACGTTGGAACAAAAACGCGACATTATCCAAAATGCCGTGGAGCTCGCCCATGCGCTGGGTAATGACAATCCCAAGGTGGCTATTCTCTCGGCGGTAGAAACGATTAATCCAAAGATTATTTCTACGCTTGATGCGGCGGCACTGTGCAAAATGGCGGATAGGGGTCAGATCACCGGTGCAACGCTGGATGGCCCGCTTGCGTTCGATAATGCCGTATCGGAAGCGGCAGCCAAAACCAAGGGTATTCATTCTTCCGTGGCAGGGCAGGCCGATATCTTATTAGCGCCTGACTTGGAAGCCGCCAACATGCTCATGAAACAATTAAGCCACCTGGCTGATGCAACGGGGGCTGGGCTTGTGGTTGGTGCCCGGGTGCCGATTGTGTTAACGAGCCGTGCTGATGATGCGTTAACGCGAATGGCTTCCTGCGCACTAGCGCTGTTGCTGGCCGACTATCAGCAACAGCAGAGCAACGCATTAAAGGGCGAGTAAGCGGTTATGCAAATAATGGTGATCAACAGTGGTTCATCGAGCATCAAGTTTGGGCTTTATCTGGCGCCGAATGAAGCGCCGCTGACCCTTGACGCGCTAACGCTGAAGGTTGAAGGACACTTTTCTGGCATTGGGAGCCGTGGGCGTGAAGCCGTTCGCCTAAACGATGCCCAAGGTGAGGCTCTCTCGTTAGGTGGCTTAGCGCCATCCGCCACTCATGAAGAGGCATTGTCATCGTTGATGGCGTGGCTAGAGGCCGATGAGAACGGCTCAATAGCAGCAATCGGTCACCGAGTTGTGCACGGTGGGCGTGACTATCAGGCGCCTATTAAGGTGGCAGCAGAGCAACTAGACGCGTTAAGTGAGCTAAACAGTTTGGCACCGTTACATCAACCTCATGGGCTAGCGCCTATTAAGCAATTAGTGCAGCGCTATCCGGACGTCGCCCAAATTGCCTGTTTCGACACGGCGTTCCACGCTGAGCAGCCTAGCGTGGCGCGCCATTTTGCCCTGCCGCGTGAGCTTACCCAAAAAGGGCTAATTCGGTACGGTTTTCACGGCCTCTCTTATGACTATATCAGCCGTGTACTGGATAGCTACTTACCTGAGGAGGCGAGTAAACAGCGCATTATTGTGGCGCACTTAGGCAACGGGGCTAGTTTATGCGCGCTGCAGAATAGGCGCAGTGTGGCATCGACAATGGGCTTTACAGCGCTAGAAGGGCTGCCTATGGGCACGCGCTCAGGCAGCGTCGACCCTGGTTTAGTGTTGCACCTCATTCAGCGAGAAGGCATGTCGCCTGAAGAGGTGGAAACGATGCTTTATAAGCGTTCAGGGTTGCTCGGTGTTTCGGATATCAGTGGCGATGTCCGAGAGCTGCTGGAAAGCGACGCCCCAGAGGCTGAAGAGGCGCTATCGCTTTATGCTTACCGAATCGCTCGGGAAATAGGCAGTCTAGCCGCCGCCTTGGGTGGGCTGGATCAGCTTATTTTCACCGCTGGGGTAGGCGAAAATGCCGCGTATATACGTGAGCAGGTAGTGAAGCAGTGTGCTTGGCTGGGAGTTGCTCTAGACAGCAGCGCTAACGCCCTTCATGCGGCCCGTATTTCACCCGCGTGTAGTAAGGTGGGCGCGTGGATAATACCCACCGATGAAGCGCGAATGATGGCTTGGTACTGCGCGCAGTTTATGCACCAACGCTCAGCATAAGCGACTCCCTAAGAGAAGTAGCGAGCCATCCAGCGTTTGCCAGCCCCACCAGGCAAGTGCAATCCCGCCTGCGGCTAACGCGGCCGCTAAAAGCATGGCGGCTACTGTCATGGTGCTTTTCATAACGTCACCTGTGAATGTGCTGGGCGAGCAAGCGGCTTTTCGCTAATAAACCAATGCAACGCTGCGGCGGCTAGGGAAAGTATGATCGAAATTTGCCAAACAGTATCATAGTGCCCCGTAAGGTCGTACATATAGCCACCCAGCCAAACGCCCATAAATGAACCGAGTTGGTGAAACAAGAAAACAATACCGCCCAGCATGGATAAATGACGGACACCAAACACCGAAGCGACTATTCCATTGGTGAGCGGCACGGTTGAAAGCCATAGCAGCCCCATCACGATACCAAACACATAGGCGCTAGTCGCCGTTAGCGGAAGGACAATAAACGCTGCAATAACCGCGCCGCGAATCAGATAAAGCCAGCTCAGCAGGCGCGGTTTAGACCATATGCCGCCTAGCCAGCCTGCCGTGTAGGTGCCCACTATGTTAAACAGCCCCACCAGTGCCAATACCGTGGTGCCAACTTGTACTGAAAGACCGTTATCAAAAAGATAACCAGGCAAGTGAACCGCAATAAACACAACCTGAAAACCGCACACGAAGAACCCCAGGCAGAGTAGCCAAAAGCCTTTCTGGCTTGCCGCTTCATTGAGGGCGTCGCGTAGACTTAAGTCGCCGAGTGCTTTAGGCGATGGGCGATCCTTGAGCATGGCGCCAAGTGGAATCATAAATGCCGCAATGGCGCCCATGGCCAGTAGTGCTGCCGACCAGCCTAGCCACTCAATGAGCCCTAGCGTTCCAGGCAGCATGGCAAACTGGCCAAACGAACCCGCTGCGCTGACAATCCCCATCGCCATACTGCGCTTTTCTGGAGCGACTGCGCGCCCCACGGCGCCTAAAATGACCGAGAATGTGGTTCCAGAAAGGCCGAGACCGATCAGTAACCCCGCGCTCAGCGTCATCCCTAGCGCGCTGGTCGAAAGGCTCATAAAACAGAGCCCAAGGACGTAGAGTATGCCGCTTATAGCGATAATTCTGGCGGCGCCAAAACGATCCGCCAGTGCGCCGGTAAAAGGCTGAGAAAGCCCCCAGATAAGATTTTGCACGGCTAGCGCAAAGGCAAATACCCCACGTCCCCAACCAAAATCACTGCTCATGGGTTCAATAAAGAGTCCAAATCCATGGCGAAGCCCCATGGCGGTAGATATGACGAGGCTCGCCAGTAAAATGAAAAGCAGCGTTTTTTGCCTTGAGGTAGCCATGTTAAGTCTCGTTATTTTGGGCTGAGGATTAGAGGTTTATAGGCACACGAATACGAATGCCGTTAGCCTACTTACTATCGCATGGCTTGACTGGATTTAGAAACTACCAAATAGCGTGCCGAGGGTAATAACGCTCACCAGTGCCGCGATAGGTAACGCAATGGTAACCATTGCTAAGTGACCGTACGACTGCCGGTGCGTTAAGCCGCAAATAGCCAGCAGGGTAATCACCGCGCCTGAGTGGGGCAGGGTATCCATGCCGCCTGCTGCAAGCGTTGCAACCCGATGCATCAGCTCTGGATTAATTCCTGCCTGTGCCGCCATCATTAAGTATTCGCTGCCTAGGGTTTCAAGGGCAATGGATAGCCCGCCTGAAGAGGAGCCGGTAATGCCTGCTAACACGCTCATCGCCAGCGCTTCGGAAACGAGTGGGTTACCCGGTGAGATATTCAGTACGGCATCGCGAATAATCGCAAACCCGGCGAGGCTAGCGATCACCGCTCCGTAGCCTACTTCTGATGCGGTATTGAAGATGGGTAATAAAGAGCCAAAACAGCCCTTGTTAATGGTCTCCTTGAGGTTTTCCCAGTGCCGCCAATGGCTAATAATCAACCAGCTAGAAGCACTCAGCAGAGCAATTAAAATTGCCCACAGTCCTGTTTGCCGGCTAGGCGTTACATTCTCAAAGGCATCGCTCATAAAGCTAAGGTCCATGGCGGGAAAAACGCCGTAGGTAAAGAGCGCGTTAAGGCCAATCACCATCACCAGCGGTATTAGTGCTACTACTAGCGGCATAGAGGGCATGGCAGCGATGTTATCGGTTGCGTCGGCCTCGCGTTCGGTATGCTGGCCATAACCTTCGTGATTGGCCGCTGCTTTTTTAACGCGAGATTGTAGGTAAGAAATGCCAAGCCCTAACATAATGAGCCCAGCAATGATGCCCAGGCCGGGAGCTGCAAAGCTATTTGTAACGAAATAGGGAATAGGAATAGCGTTTTGGATGGCTGGCGTACCTGGCAGTGCTGTCATGGTGAACGTAAAAGAACCAAGAGCAATCGACGCAGGAATCAAGCGCTTAGGCACGTTGGCTTGGCGAAACAGCTCGCGGCTAATCGGATATATGGCGAAGGCCACAACAAAGAGTGAGACGCCGCCATAGGTTAATACCGCGCATGCAATCACTACAGTGAGCACCACATGATGGGTGCCCAAGCGCTTAACAATACCATTTGAAATAGATTGAGCAGCCCCTGAGTCTGCCATTAGCTGACCAAAGAGTGCACCCAGCAAAAAGAGGGGGAAAAATTGAATAACATAGTTCCCCAGCGCTTTCATAAAGGTGTCGGTGTAAATAGGGAGTAAGAAGGCGACGTCTCCTGAAAGAAGCACTGCCAGAGAGGCCATCAGCGGTGCCAGCAGCAGGACTGAGATGCCCCGATAGGCGAGAAACATCAGTAAGACGAGTGAAATGATAATAGCCAGCATGCCCATGTAGGCTCCTGATAAGTTTGTAAAAACTAAATTAGTGATTATCGCGCGTACAGAAAGGCAGGCATACTAAGGGGCATGTTGCAAAGCAGCAATGGTTATTAGACTAAAGTCGATGCTTGGGCGAGTAAAACAGCGCTAGATAGAGCGGTCAGAGGGCTAGATTGCTCCACTGCGTTTTAGTTAGTGCCTGCTTAAGTGGCTTTCATCTGGTAGTATTTGCCACCTTCAGCGGTAACGACCTTACAATTGCTCTGGGTATTTCCATGAATGCAGTCATTATTGCAGTGCTAGTGATGGTGGCACTGTCGCTTCTACGTGTGTCTGTTGTATTTGCGCTGGTAGTCGGTGCGTTAGTTGGCGGGCTGATTGGGGGATTGTCGCTTGATGAAACGCTTAGTGCCTTTAACGAAGGTGTCGGTGGCGGTGCTCAGGTGGCGCTAGCCTATGCAACGTTGGGTGCTTTTGCCGTGGCGATTTCTCGCTCGGGATTACCCGACATGCTGGCTAACCGGCTTATTACGATGCTGGGCAAGGAGGCGTCGGTGGTTCATCAAGCGCGAGTGAAAACACTGCTGTTAGTAGCCGTGCTGTTGGTGGCTATTTCATCGCAGAACGCCATTCCAGTTCACATCGCGTTTATTCCGGTGCTCATTCCTCCGCTACTTGCCGTCATGAACCGGCTTCAGCTGGACCGCCGTGCAGTTGCCTGCGCGCTTACCTTCGGCTTAACAGCGCCCTATATGCTTTTGCCCGTTGGCTTTGGTGCCATTTTTTTGAACGACATTTTGCTAGCCAACTTAAACAGTGCTGGGGAACAGCTGGGGTTAGAAATCACCAGAAGTATGGTGCCGATGGCGATGGCAATACCCGTAGGTGGCATGGCCATTGGCTTAGTGGTTGCGCTGTTGTTTAGCTACCGTGGCCAGCGCCACTATGCGAGCAAAGCGTTGGTCGCGAATGCCCACCAACAGGCGCCAACGCCTGCTGAGCCCCATGTGTTGGGGTTGATTATGTCGGGTGTCGCTATCGTAGCAGCACTGGGTTTGCAGCTTTATACCGGTTCAATGATCGTGGGCGGGTTAGTGGGTATTGGCTTACTTTCGCTAGGCGGTATTTTTAAATGGCGCGAGGCGGATGACCTGTTTACCAGCGGTATGCGTATGATGGCGCTGATTGGGTTTATCATGATTTCAGCGGCGGGCTTTGCCGAGGTAATGAAAACCACCGGCGATATCGAGTCTCTGGTAGAGGGTGCCTTCGATCTGTTTGGCGATAACCGTGGGCTAGCCGCCTTGGTGATGCTGTTGGTAGGTCTTTTCATTACGCTGGGTATTGGTTCTTCGTTTTCTACTATTCCGATCATTGCCGCTATTTTCGTGCCGCTGGCTGTTCAGTTTGGCTTTTCGCCCATGGCAACCGTCGTGCTGGTGGGGACCGCTGCAGCATTGGGGGATGCAGGCTCGCCTGCATCGGACTCCACCTTAGGGCCAACGTCGGGTTTAAACGTTGATGGCCAGCACGACCACATGTGGGACAGCGTGGTGCCGACTTTCTTGCACTATAATATTCCGCTGATCGCGTTTGGCTGGCTGGCGGCCATGTCGTTATAAACGAGAGTAATATTTACCGCGTTAACTGCGGTGAGTCGTAAAATACGTAGTGGAAAATAGATAGTGGAAAGGGCAGCGATGAGCTGCCCTTTTTTGTCGTGTGCCAGAAGCTATCGTTGCTACTGTTTGGGTAAGTGCGTTTCAAAAGCACTTAGCAGGCCGCGTAGCAGAGAAAGCTCTTTCCGGCTCGGCTGCGCTCGGGCAAAGAGGGTTTGAAGCTGCTCTTCGGTGCGGGCGTGGGGCTGGGTTAAAAAGCCACTTTGTTGCATCAGGCGGCCAAGATGCTCTTGAAAGTAACCAAATTGTTCACGGCTGGGCGGCGTTGCTTCTAGCGGACGCTGATACTCAAAGCCGTTCATATCACGCTTGCGCCAGGCCCGATGTACCTCATAGGCTAGGATCTGTACCGCTTGAGAAAGATTCAGGATGCCATACTCTGGGTTGGCAGGAATGCTGACTTGGTGTGTGCAACAGCGAATTTCGTCGTTTGTCAGGCCCGAACGTTCCCGCCCGAACACCAAGGCTACCGGAGCGGTGTGTGCATTTTGAATGACGTCAAACGACATGTCATCAGGTTCGTCATAGTGGGGTAAGGGCAGGCTGCGCAAGCGGGCACTGGCACCGACGACCTGAACGCAGTCCATCACCGCCGCATCCAATGAGCTAACCACGCGCGCATTGTCCAGCACATCCTGAGCGCCAGCCGCTAAGCGCGTTGCTTCCTCATCAGGAAAAGCCCGTGGATTGACCAGTACAAGCTCGGATAAGCCCATAGTTTTCATTGCGCGAGCAGCAGCGCCAATGTTGCCAGGGTGGAAGGTTTGAACGAGTACGATGCGAATATTGGAAAGCACGGTGATGAAGACCTACAGCTGCCGGATAAAGGCGCTGATAGTAGCATGATTTTAACGACCGTTAGAGGTGGAACGGGGAGTGTTAAATAAAAGAACCCCGCCGTGGCGGGGTTCTTAGCGACGTGAAACGTCAGAGCGATAGGCTCAGGGGTGCATTACATCATGCCGCCCATGCCACCCATTCCGCCCATACCACCCATATCAGGAGCGGCTTCTTTCTCTTCTGGGTCGTCAGCGATCATGCACTCAGTGGTGATCATGAGGCCAGCAACGGAACCGGCAGACTGCAGAGCAGTACGGGTTACTTTCGCCGGATCCAGTACGCCCATTTCAAACAGGTCGCCGTACTCGCCAGTTTGTGCGTTGTAGCCGAAGTTTCCTTCGCCATCTTTCACGCGGTTGATAACAACAGCAGCTTCTTCACCCGCGTTGGTCACAATCTGACGCAGCGGAGACTGCATAGCGCGCAGTGCCATGTTGATGCCGTGGTTCTGGTCTTCGTTGTCGCCAGTCAGGCCTTGTACGGTCGCCATGACGCGAACTAGGGCGGTGCCGCCGCCAGGTACAACGCCTTCTTCGACGGCAGCACGGGTTGAGTGCAGAGCATCTTCAACGCGTGCTTTCTTCTCTTTCATTTCTACTTCGGTTGCCGCACCGACACGGATAACGGCAACACCGCCTGCCAGTTTGGCAACGCGCTCTTGCAGCTTCTCTTTGTCGTAGTCAGAAGAGGTGTCTTCGATTTGCGCGCGGATTTGGTTAACGCGTGCTTCGATATCGCCCTCTGCACCAGAGCCATCAATGATGGTGGTGTTTTCTTTCGACATGGTCATACGCTTAGCGGTACCCAGGTGATCCAGGTTTGCTTGCTCAAGCGTTAGGCCAACTTCTTCAGAAATCACAGTGCCGTTGGTCAGGATAGCGATATCCTGCAGCATGGATTTACGACGGTCACCGAAACCAGGCGCTTTCGCAGCGGCTACTTTAACGATACCGCGCATGTTGTTTACAACTAGCGTTGCTAAGGCTTCGCCTTCGATATCTTCAGCGATGATCGCCAGCGGCTTGCCTTGCTTAGCAACGGCTTCGAGAACCGGTAGCAGCTCACGGATGTTGGAGATCTTTTTATCCACTAACAGGATGTAAGGATCTTCCAGCTCAACCGTCATGGTGTCCTGGTTGGTAACGAAGTAAGGAGAGAGGTAGCCGCGATCAAACTGCATGCCTTCAACCACTTCTAGCTCGTCTTCAAAGCCACGGCCTTCATCAACGGTGATGACGCCTTCTTTACCGACTTTTTCCATCGCTTCAGCGATGATTTCACCGATGCGCTTGTCGCCGTTGGCAGAAATCGTACCGACCTGGGCAATCGACTTGGTGTCGGTGCAGGGAACAGACATCGCTTGGATCTCTTTAACCGCAGCGGCGACGGCTTGGTCGATGCCGCGCTTGAGATCCATCGGATTCATACCAGCAGTCACGCCTTTAAGGCCTTCCGCGACAATTGCTTGTGCCAGAACGGTGGCTGTAGTGGTACCGTCACCAGCGGCATCAGACGTCTTGGAAGCAACTTCCTTAACCATCTGTGCGCCCATGTTTTCGAACTTATCTTTCAGTTCGATCTCTTTAGCGACAGATACGCCGTCTTTAGTAACGGTTGGCGCGCCAAACGATTTGTCGAGCACCACGTTGCGACCTTTCGGACCCAAGGTGACTTTTACGGCATTGGCAAGTACGTCAACGCCACGCGCCATGCGTTTACGGGCATCATCAGAGAACTTAACTTGTTTAGCTGACATGTTTGTTACTTCCTAAATTGAATATAAAAATGTGAAAGTAAATAATTGAAAGGCGTAGCTGCCGTAACAGTTAGCCTTCAACGACCGCCAAAATATCGGCTTCGCTCATGATCAACACTTCTTCACCATCAATTTTCTGCTTTTCTACGCCGTAACCGTCTTTAAAAATAACGGTGTCGCCAACTTTGACGTCTAATGGGCGTACGTCACCACTTTCAAGAATACGGCCGTTACCCACCGCCAGGATTTCGCCACGCGTGGGTTTTTCTTGCGCGTTACCCGGTAGCACGATGCCGCCAGCTGTTTTCTGCTCTTCTTCCTTGCGGCGAATTACGACGCGATCGTGCAAAGGACGGATATTCATGCTCACGTTCTCCTGAGTATCGTCAAGCCTATGAAGGCTATTAGCTTAAAAGGAACTTTCGAGGCCGAACTGGCCGCGAAAAGTGAAGGCACATGCCTTCATGTTAATGGCGAAAAGCATCTGCTTTCGCCGAATTTGTCTCTGCCTCAAAAGTGGGGGCTGGCCAGAGCCTTTCAAGGGGGCGGCAAGAAAAAAATTGCGTATTCGCAATTTTCTTGCCTAATAAGCACTTAGTGCCGCCTAGAAGCGTCGTCACGGCTAATAAAATCGCCTTCAAGGGGGCCGTTCGAGTGCTCCGGCTCGTGATCATGGCGCTGGCTTTGTCGCTGGTAAGAAGCGTCAGCTTGATAATGCTGTTTATGAGCCGTTTTAAGCCCCAGCCAAGTAAGGGCTTTCAGCATAAGTTGGCGAGCAGTAGGCATTAGGCAGGCGAGACCTAAGGCGTCTGAAAGAAACCCTGGGGCCATGAGTAGGGCACCACCAAAAATAAGCGCTGCACCGGTGAGTAGTTCATTGGATGGAATTTCACCAGCTTGCATGCGCTGCTTGGCTCGGGCAAATGTGGATACCCCTTCTTTACGAATTAAGTGCAGACCCACAAAGCCGGTGCCAACCACTAACAGTAACGTCGTCAGTAAGCCTATTTGACTACCAACGGAAAAAAGCAGCACAAAATCGAGTAAGGTGAAAAGCGATATAAAAAGGAGGATGGGCATAATGCGCTCCACAGCAGACGTAATCGCACAATATGGTGGCAGAAAATCAGAAAACAAGCAGCTTTCAGCGGCTTTGCGTTGGCCCAAAGACGTTTGACGACTCGATTTTTTGCACAGCTTACCTTATGCTGCAGTGCACAATATGGTTTTTATGGACAGAGGTTTTTCTAGTGAACCTAAGCAATCGGCACTTATTTAATAGGCGCCAAGCTAGGTGTGGTTATAGCAGCAGTTAGCGTCCGTTTTGTAACTGAGTTGTGGTGCCAGTGCTCAAAAAAATCTTGTGGAAGGAGAGTGACATGCAGTTGACCGATAATATTATTGCTATTACGGGCGGTGCGCGTGGGTTGGGTTTTGCCACGGCGCAGCGATTGGGCGCCCAGGGCGCGCGTTTGGCGCTATTAGATAGGAGTGCTGAAGCGCTTGATGAGGCTGTCTCATTACTGTCTTCCCAGCGAATTGATGCCCAGGCCTTTGTGGTTGATGTTGCCAATGAAGAGTCTGTTCAAGCAGCCTTTGCCGATATAGCAACTCGCATGGGGCCAGTGAGCGGCTGTATAAATAATGCAGGTGTGACTGACGATGCGCTGCTCATCAAGGCGAAAGATGGCAAGGTCGAAAAACGCATGTCGCTGTCATCGTGGCAAAAAGTGCTGGATGTCAATTTAACCGGGGTGTTCCTTTGCGGGCGCGAGGCGGCTACCCAGATGGTGGAAGCCGGTCATCAAGGCGTTATCGTTAATATTTCCAGTATTTCCCGTGCTGGCAACATGGGGCAGAGTAACTATGCCGCTGCTAAAGCGGGGATCCATGCGTTAACCGTCACCTGGGGTAAGGAGCTCGCACGTTATGGCATTCGCACGGGGACAGTGGCACCAGGTTTTATCGCGACTGACATGACGGCTTCCATGCGGCCCGATATGTTGGAAAAAATTGCCGCTAGCGTGCCGTTGAAGCAGTTAGGTGAGCCCGATAATATTGCCCAAAGCGTTGCGTTTATTTTCGAGAACGACTATTTCACCGCACGTATTATCGAGTGTGATGGCGGTTTGCGGCTTTGATTGAATGGCCGCGATATAAAGCAGGTTTAGGACGCATTGGCAGTCATTGCCAATGCGTCCTCTGATATATATGCGGCAGTAACAATCAGTGTTAGAAGTTGAAATAGTCGCGGTTAATCTCTCGTTGGAAATACATCTCCAGGCGCAGCGTCATCGCCCACCGCGGGTCGTAGCTTACTTCGCGTTGAAAATGTAGTTCAGGAATAATATCGGCAAATAGAATGCCTTTGTGAACATCGCGACGATAGCGAGTTTGGAGGTAGTAGTTGGTCATACGTGGGTTTGACGCACTTTCGCCAATGGCGATTGCAGAATAGCGCAAGGCGCTGCGACTGTTTAAGCGCTGGTTCAGTTCAGCAACTTCGCTATACTCTAGAGTATCTTCTTCTTCGCGCCACTGTACGGTCGTGATAAAGCGTAGATGACGGTTATCGGAAAGAGGGCGGCCTATATCCCACTGGGTGCGCGCTGAATAGCCTTCATTGTTAAACCACGATACACGGTTAGACGATTCGAGTTGCCAGGGGCCTTCGCCAATATCCCACAACCGTTCACTGGTAAAGCGCACATAGGGGTCAAGCGGCAATCTTAAGCGTATGCCCGCACCGATTCGGTTGCTCCAGTTTTCTCGTTTATCGCGGCTCTCTAGCCAGTCAAGGCCTAGCGTTGAAGAGCGTCGGTCTCGCTGATCGTTATACAGCCGCCCTGAGCCTTGATCGGCTAAGGTACCTTGTGACTCTTCTGGGTCGCTCTCGATGATTAAGCGCAACCGCTCTTCGGTGGTGGGTAAATCTATCCTATAACGTATGCTGACATCTCCGCTGGTGCCTTCACCCTCCATCCAATCAATTTCCTGGCCAAGGCGAAGGTAGGATTCGTTACTAACAGCGCTTGATTGATCGCCGCCAAAAAAAGCGTCAATGTTGCGTGAGGTATTATCTACCCAATTACCCACGCTAGCGCGAAAAGGTTCTACCTGCTCTTCCGCCCAGGCGGGTAGATCGCTGTCCTCTTCTTCACCATAGGCACTAGTTGCCAATGCGGTAAACAAGCCAAGCCAGCCAAACATTATCATTTTATGCATCGAGTCATCTCAGCTGTAGCGTGTATCGGTGCCTTTGCGTAAAAGGAAAGACTACTGCGCTTTGTGGGTTTCAATCTCTTTGGCCCACTTAAGAACTTGCTTTCGTTGTCTGCGACCATTGAGCCGACTTGTGTCTACGCTGGCGGGAATAAGCTGGTGGTTTGGCGCTGCGTCTATATCGAGGTTAAACCTACGTGAAGCACCCACCGGCATGTCTTCAGAGCCGTAAATAGCGATTACGCGAATTTCAAGTTGGATGCTGCGATTATGCAGTATGTCATCATCTATTTCCCAGTGCCGTTTGACCTGGTTCACTATGTTTCCGAACGATTGAATATGCAGGTAGTCGCCTGAAGCAAGTGGGCCTTGATGGGTGCGGTAGCTGGTGTCTTTATCTTCGTCACTCTCCTGTTGATACTCCACAACGTCGAGTGCATGTCGCCCCTGTTCAGTGTGCAGAACAGCCACCAGGTGCTGGATATAAATAGCTTCATTGCTCATGTTGCTGATGAGGCAAAGAGCTTCCATGCCGTTACCCTTGCCGCGGTTAATAATAATGCGCGGTCGCCGCTGGCGGACATAACCGTTATAAAGCAATTGAGCATAAAATATCCACACTAATAGTGTGCATATACTGGTAACGGCGGAAATTGCCTGGGCGTTATCGCTAAGCCACTCCATTGGACGCGATCCTTCTCTTGTAGGTACGTACGGACAATAACTTAGCCTAAAAAGAAGTGTTCGTCAGTAGCTTAGAGAGATGATGTAGAGGTAAGCAGAAAACAAAAAAAACGGCTAGCCGATGGCTAACCGTTTTTTTTAAATTGGTGCGGATGGGGAGACTCGAACTCCCACACCTTACGGCACTAGAACCTAAATCTAGCGTGTCTACCAATTCCACCACATCCGCTTGAAGACGAGGCATATACTAACAGCTTCTTTGTTAATGTCAATACTTTAAGTATTGTGGTGCTATCACTAATAGGCGGGGGTGGCGTATGCATCTGACGCAGTGGGTTACGAATCGGTTTAATCGGGCAATGCTCAAGTCAACTGACTGGCTTCGTGCCGGGTTGCCAGGCTATTGCGCGTTTTGCCTAGCCCCTGGAGTGTGCAGCAGTGGTTGGTGCCATGAATGTTTCCATGGCCTGCCTTGGAACAACAAGGGTTGTCTGCGCTGTAAAGACCCATTAACGAGTACGTCATATCCACAAGATCAGTCCCTATGCGGGCACTGCATGACAAGCCCTCCTGCGTATACAGTGACGGTAGCTGAGCTACTATATCAGGGGCCGATTATAGAGTTGCTCCATGACTTTAAGTTTAATGCCTCTTCCCGTGCAGGCACTCTTATAGCGGAGCTGATGCTGACGCGGCCCCCGCCTGCGTTGGGTGACGCACTGCTGCCAGTGCCTATGTATCCTGCTCGTGCCCGGGAGCGGGGCTTTAACCAAGCGCACTGGCTCGCTAGCCAGCTTGGGCGACGATTAGAGCTGCCTGTTGTTAGCGCTGCCAGTACCCAGCATTTGCCTTCACAGCGCTCATTAAATCGCCGTCAGCGAATGGCCAACATGGTGGGCGCTTTTCGAGTGAGCTCAGTATTACCGGCACACGTTACGATTATTGATGATGTGGTCACAACAGGGGCAACTGGACACGCGTTAGCCGTTGCCGCGCTTGAGGCGGGTGCTGAACGAGTCGATATATGGGCGGCTGCCCGTACACCGCTAGATAAGAGTTGATAGAATAAGCCTCCCATTCCAAGGAGCGGTTTATGTCACATCCGTTTAACGCGCTATCGCCCGACACCGTTATGTCTGCCGCTGAGTCAATTGGTGTCTGGCCTGCTGGCGAACCGTTCGCGCTTAACAGCTACGAAAACCGTGTGCTTATGTTTCGCGATGATGACGGTAGCCGCTGGATAGTCAAGTTCTATCGTCCTGGACGTTGGAGTAATGACGCGATTCAAGAAGAGCACGATTTTCTGCAAGAGCTGCGCCAAGCAGATGTGCCGGTAATGGCACCATGGCGGGATAGTCACGGCCGCTCGTTGCATGAATTTCAGCAGTTTCGGTTTGCATTGTTTCCCCAGTGCGGGGGACAAGCGCCTGAGTTAGAGAATCCCACCCACCTTTTTGCTCTGGGAGAAGCGCTGGGCAGCCTTCATAACGTAGCGAGTAGAAAAGCCTTTCAATACCGGCGCCAGTTGCAGTTTGAGCGCGATATCAGTGAAGCAGAAACGTGCGTATTGGCGAGCCAGTGGCTCAGTAAACACCAGCGGCGCGGCTACCAGCAGGTTATTCAAAAAATTCTTCGTCAGCCTGGCGTGAAGGCTGTTGATGCCACACCGATGATGCGGACTCATGGTGATTGCCATTTAGGGAATGTGCTGGGTAGAGATGAAGCATTCACGTTAGTTGATTTTGACGACTGTATTACAGCACCCGCTATCCAAGACGTATGGATGCTGCTTCCAGTAAACGACCCTAATAGCTGGCGCGCACAATTAAGTGAATTTGTTGAGGGTTATGAAGAGACGCTGCCATTTCCGCATCAACAAATGGCTTTGATTGAACCATTAAGGACTTACCGCTTAATTCGCCATACTGCATGGTTAGTCTCACGATGGGATGATCCCGCTTTTCCCCGCGCATTTCCCTGGTTAGCAGAAAGCGGATATTGGGATCAGCATATTCGCCAATTAGAGCAACAGTGCTTACAGCTTGAAAAGCCGATTTGGCTGGCCTGAGAGCGTGATCATTTAGCGCACACCACAGACCAGGCCACTTTTACTCTGCCGAGGTTGAGGGCGCGTTACTAGCTTCGCTGGGGGCAGGGCGGTCGGCGGGTATCGGATTGGCGACGCCTTCACCATTTGTCTCACGTCGAGCAGCATTTATTTCTGCGGATGGGTTGTCTTGCGCAGAAATATTTACGCTTTCATCAAGGGTTAAGACAAACGAATCACCAGGGCTGAGTGTACATGCTCCACTGTCACACGCTAAGCCGTACTGACCGTCATCGGAATAAGCGCTGGCTTTGAATTCGCCAGAATAAATAGCGCTCTCTGCTTCATCGGTTTCAATGCACGTTGCGTCTTGAGTTGTCATCCGAATACGGTTACCGCTTAACTGAGCATTAGCGACGAGAACGCAGTACTCCGGCAGCTCATGCGTTGCACTACTAGCGGGTGCGGGGTGCAGTAAAATATCCGCAATACGCGATTGTTCTTCGCTAAGGTGCAAGCTTTCGACCACCTCAACGCCAATGCTAGCGCCACCCGGCAGAGTTAAAGAGTTATCCGCGGCTTGAAGAGGGGCAGCCAACGCTGAGCCGATGAGAGTGGTTAACCAAAAAGATGTTGATTTAAGTGACATGTAGAGTGCTCTCGAAATTTGACGCTGCGATTAAAGCAAAATAGGGACTTATCATAGCACAGCTCAAATAGACACGAACGGGGGAGCGCGGCACTCTGCCACAGTGAGGCTAGGTACGTTAAAATAAGCATGCATGCAGCTTTTAGTTGTACAAATGTTTTTCAGAGTATATTTTCTGTATACGATTGGCGCAAGGACGTATTGCGCAGCTTGTTACTGTTTGTTTGAGAAGTTGTTTACGAGCATAAAGTTGCAGCTAATAAATTTTGCGCACCAATAAAAGCGGACGCTGTACTAACGTTTTAAAGTGCGCATACACAGTTTAGATGAGGTTTAGCATGACTGATGATATCGCCCAGTATTACCGAGAAATCATTACTGCTTTGGGGGAAGACCCAGAGCGTGAAGGGCTGCGTGATACGCCTAAGCGAGCAGCCAAGGCCATGCAGTTTTTAACGGCAGGGTACCGTCAGTCGCTGGACGAAATTGTCAATGGCGCGGTGTTTGAATCTCAAACCGATGAGATGGTGCTCGTCAAAGATATCGAACTCTACTCAATGTGTGAGCACCATTTGTTGCCCTTCATCGGTAAGTGCCATATCGCTTATTTGCCGGATGGTAAGGTGCTTGGGCTCTCTAAATTTGCTCGAATCGTGGATATGTTTGCAAGGCGTATGCAAATTCAAGAGAACCTTACCCGTGAAATCGCAGAGACCGTGCAACAAGTTACTCAAGCAAGAGGGGTTGCGGTGGTTATAGAGGCGCGCCACTTATGCATGATGATGCGAGGTGTTGAGAAACAGAATTCAAGCATGACATCTTCAGTAATGCTGGGCGGTTTTCGCGCTAATCAGGCCACACGTCAAGAGTTTCTAACATTGATTAATTAAGGGCGCTGCTGTTTGCGTCCAAAGCAGGCTTTTTGAGTATTTTTTGCCACGCGTCTTCTCTGCATTGTTGCCAAACACTTGGTCAAATGCTGTTTTTCGTCTTAGCATGAAAGGGTTTATGTGCCTGCGAGGCCATCATCTGGTCAGGAGTCTGTCATGGAAGCGCTGAAAGAGACAAAGCTGTATTGCCCGTTTGCCTATATCGACGGCAGTTGGGTAGCCGCAGATAGTGGTGAACAGATCAATGTTATCAATCCAGCAACCGGCGAGCCGGTTGGCGATATTCCGCGATTAGGCAGGGCCGAAACAGAGCGTGCCATTGATGCGGCGGACGCCGCATTGCCTGCCTGGCGGTCATTAACTGCTCAAGAGCGTGCTGATTTATTACTTAAGTGGCACGATTTAATGCTCGAGCACCAGCATGATTTAGCACTGCTGATGACGTACGAGCAGGGTAAGCCAGTTAAAGAAGCTGAGGGTGAGATTGCTTACGCTGCAAGCTTTCTGCGCTGGTTTGCTGAAGAAGCAAGACGTGTTTATGGTGAAACCATTCCGGCTGCAAAAGCCAGCCAGCGCATTGTGGTCACCAAGCAGCCGGTAGGTGTCGTAGGTGCTATTACACCGTGGAACTTTCCGGCGGCGATGATTACTCGCAAAGCAGGGGCTGCTTTGGCTGCTGGCTGTACTATCGTGGTGAAACCGGCTAGTCAGACCCCGTTTTCGGCGACTGCGCTGGCGCTTCTCGCTGAGAGAGCGGGTATTCCTCGCGGGGTTTTCAACGTAGTGCCGGGTAATGCGTCTGAAATAGCTAAAGCGCTGACGCAGTCGCCTAAAGTGCGCAAAATAACCTTCACGGGATCGACTGAGGTTGGGCGTAAGTTGATGGCCCAGGCGGCCGAGCATGTGCAAAAAATATCGCTGGAGCTGGGTGGTAACGCGCCATTTATTGTTTTTGAAGATGCGGATCTTGATGCTGCAGTTGAAGGGGCGATGGCCGCTAAGTTTCGCAATGCTGGCCAAACATGTGTGTGTACCAACCGCTTTCTGGTGCAGTCCAGTGTCATTAATGCTTTTTGTGAAAAGCTTGCGGTGGCAATGAACAGTGAGCTACACGTAGGAGATGGCACTAAGTCTGGCGTGAATATTGGTCCGCTGATTGACGAAAACGCTGTCAAAAAAGTCAGTGAGCACGTGCAAGATGCGGTTGATAATGGCGCGGAATTGCTGCTGGGCGGCCACCCACACCCGTTGGGAGGCAACTTTTTTACGCCTACACTGATCAGCTTTGCGACCGATAAAATGAAAGTGGCCCATGAAGAGACGTTTGGCCCGCTGGCGGCTGTCTTTCCTTTTGATGATGAAGAAACAGCCATTGAGATGGCAAATGATACGCAATATGGTTTGGCGTCCTACTTCTACTCTCGCGATCTAGCGCGCGTATGGCGTGTTTCAGAAGCGCTTGAATATGGCATGGTGGGCGTTAATACGGGGCTGATTTCCAACGCCGCCGCGCCTTTCGGAGGGGTAAAGGCCTCGGGCCTTGGCCGCGAGGGTGGGCACCAAGGCTTGGAAGAGTATTTGGAAACCAAATACCTCTGTATTGATATTGGCTAAGTGAACAAGCTTGCTCGCCCGTCTATCAGGTGATTAAAAGCCCTCACTGGTTCATTCCAGTGAGGGCTTTTTTCGCATTAAATAATACGATTGGCGCGCTTAGTCCGCGGGCTAGCATGTGCTTGAAAATGTTAAATGCTAGCCTCCAATCTACGTGTGCTCAGTGGCGGAAGTGGCGCATTCCTGTAAATACCATTGCAATACCAGCCTCATTGGCTGCATCGATTACTTCCTGGTCGCGCATTGAACCGCCCGGCTGAATGACGGCGGTAATGCCCGCTTCAGCGGCGGCGTCAATGCCATCGCGGAAGGGGAAGAAGGCGTCGGACGCCATGACCGAGCCAGGAACCGAAAGCCCTTCGTCGGCAGCTTTGATGCCCGCAATTTTAGCTGAGTAAACACGGCTCATCTGGCCTGCGCCAACGCCAATGGTTTGACCGGCTTTGGCGTAGACGATGGCATTAGATTTGACGAATTTAGCCACCCGCCATGCAAAGGCTAAGTCACGTAGTTCCTGTTCCGATGGCGCTCGCTCGCTGACGACGGTTAGTTCTTCGCGGGTAACCATGCCCTGGTCGCGCTCCTGCACCAGCAGGCCACCATTGACGCGTTTAAAATCAAGCCCAGCCTGTGCGGTGCCCGGCCAGTGAGCGCTCACATCCAACAAGCGAACGTTCTGCTTCTCCGCGACGATACTGGCCGCCTCATCGCTGACGCCAGGAGCGATAATGACTTCAACAAACTGGCGGTCGATGATGGCGCGTGCGGTCTCGGCATCTAGCGGTACATTGAAGGCAATAATGCCGCCAAAGGCACTGGTCGGGTCGGTAGCGAAGGCTTTGTCGTAGGCTTCCAGGGCCGACGCACCGACGGCCACGCCGCAAGGGTTAGCGTGTTTGACGATGACGCAAGCGGTGTTGTCGAACGCCTTTACGCACTCAAAGGCAGCATCGGTATCGGCCACATTATTGAAAGAGAGCGGCTTGCCTTGAAGCGTCTTAGCCGTGGCAACACTCGGTTCGCTCGCGGTTGGGTCAACGTAAAATGCCGCTTGCTGGTGGGGGTTTTCCCCATAGCGCATATCCTGCTTTTTATGTAACTGCAGATTGAATGTGCGGGCGAAAGAAGCGTCTTCGCTGTGGACTTTGCGGCCTAGGTAGTCAGCGATCGCCCCATCATAGCCTGCCGTATGTTCAAACGCCTTAACGGCGAGATCAAAGCGGGTTTCAGCGCTTACATGGCCATTGTGACGCGTGAGTTCACCTAAAACGCGCGCATAATCATCTGCATTCACCACAATCGTGGTAAACGCATGATTTTTGGCACAGGCGCGCACCATGGTGGGGCCACCGATATCAATATTTTCGATAGCGTCTTCAAGCGTGCAGTCAGGGTTGGCTACGGTGGCGGCAAAGGGGTATAGGTTAACGATGACCATATCGATGGGCGTAATATCATTCTCGGCCATCACTGCATCGTCTTGCCCGCGACGGGCAAGAATGCCGCCGTGAATCTTGGGATGTAACGTTTTAACTCGGCCATCCATAATTTCGGGAAAGCCGGTATGTTCAGAAACTTCTATAACCGGGATGCTGTTGTCTTGCAGTAGACGAAACGTTCCGCCTGTAGACAGCAGCTCTACGCCGTGTTGGCTTAAGCCGCGCGCAAATTCAACAATGCCGGTTTTATCAGAGACGCTTAATAGGGCGCGGCGAACGGGGGTTACGTTGTTATCAGCTTTAAGAGTGCTATCAACCATGAGAATGCTCGTATGCAGGGTCGTGAGTTAAAAACTAATAACGCCCCGGGTTAGGGGGCGTCACCTTCAATGAGTCCGTACTGTTTCAGCTTCTTGCGGAGCGTGCCGCGATTTAAACCCAGTACATCGGCAGCGCGGGTCTGGTTGCCGTCCGTATGATCCATGACACAGGCAAGAAGCGGCGCCTCCACTTCGGCCATCACCATGGCATAGAGGTCAGTCGCCTGGCTGCCATCGAGATGCTCGAAGTAACGACGCATAGCCGTTTCGACAGCCTCTCTTAAGGGTTGAGGTGGCGTCGTGTTAGCAGGGTCCGCCAGCGTACCGGAAAGGTGAGTAGAAGATTCGCTGGAAAGCAGGTCGCGTTCGGTCATGCAGCATGGCTTCCTTTGGCTAGCAGACGCTCTACAGCGTCATGCGTCATGGCATTATTAATCCACTCAAACTGCGAATCAGGCGAGCTAAGCGCATTAAACTGTTGTTTTAGCGTTCGGCGTTGATGGTCCGAAAAACGCTGATCATCGTTGAGGTACCAGCCGACATGCTTACGTGCGATGCGAACACCCATGGTTTCGCCATAAAATGTGTGCAGTTCGCCCACGTGTTCAGTAAGTACGTGACGACGTTCGCTCAGGCTCGGAGAGGTGAGCCGCTCGCCGTGGGCTAAATAATGGCTAATTTCTTGAAATATCCACGGATTACCCTGAGCGCCGCGGCCTATCATGACGGCATCTGCTCCGGTATAGCGAAGTACGTCATAGGCCTTTTCTGGGCTGTCGATATCGCCATTGGCGAATACGGGTATCGAGAGGCGCGATTTAATCTCCGCAATCGTGTCGTACTCCGCCCAACCAGTATAGCGCTGCTCCCGGTGGCGTCCATGTACCGCCAGTGCCTGTATGCCGGCAGATTCGGCCAGTTGAGCGATGCGCAGCCCATTGTTTGATTCAGCGCACCAGCCCGTACGAATTTTAAGCGTGACGGGGATATCTACCGCAGCCACCACGGCTTCTAATATCTCAGCCACTAGCCCTTCATCACGCATGAGAGCAGAGCCAGCGGCTTTGTTGCAGACCTTTTTCGCTGGACAGCCCATGTTGATATCAATCACCTGTGCGCCTAGCTCAGCGTTGAGCCGCGCCGCATTGGCAAGCATGTCAGCATCGCCACCGGCAATCTGCACCACGCGCGGGGAAGGCTCGCCTTGGTGATCCATACGTAGCTGAGATTTACGGGTATGCCACAGTGATGGGTCGGAGGTGACCATCTCACCCACTACCCAGCCAGCACCAAGCCGTCGGCAAAGCTGCCGAAAAGGGCGGTCGGTGACGCCAGCCATAGGCGCCAGTATCACCTGATTAGGCAACTGATAAGGCCCAATCTTCGGGGGTTGAGTCGTCAGTAGAGTCATAGTGCTGCGCTGTGGGTCTGCATGAAATCGACGGGTAGGCGTTTCAAGGGGGCGTATGATACGCCTACTCGGCGGTGGGGTGAAGGCCGTAAGCGCGATTAAGCCGGTCGCCTTCCGGATAAGCGTACCCAGCCTTCACGAAGTGATGGCTCTTCCATGATGAGTCCTTGAGCTTGGTAGGCTTCTAGCACGTCGTTGGCTTGGTTAGCCAAAATGCCGGATAAGGCCAGCTGCCCGCCTGGGGCGACGTGGCCAGCAATCATGGGGGATAGCTCAACTAGGGGGCCTGCCAGTATGTTCGCGGTAACAACGGGGTAGGGGCCGCCTGTTAACTGCTCTGGGTAGTAAAGTGCCAGCTGCTCGTCATTGATGTGGTTGCGTTCGGCGTTATCCCGGCTAGCTTGTAGTGCCTGGGGGTCGATATCGGTGCCATCAGCATGCAGGGCGCCTAGCTTAAGCGCTGCAATGGCAAGTATTCCTGAGCCACAGCCCACATCCAGCACCTTTTTATCTTGCAGTTGGCCGGCAACGGCTAGGCTGTCCAGCCACTCCAGGCAGAGTGCTGTTGTAGGGTGAGTACCGGTACCAAAGGCGAGGCCGGGATCGAGAATTAGGTTAACGGCGTCAGCTTCCGGTGGTTCATGCCAGCTAGGCACAATCCAGAGTCGCTCTCCCATGCGTAGGGGAGTGAAGTCGTCCATCCACTCTCTTTCCCAGTCTCGGTCAGCAAGTAGCTCATATTCGATAGTAGGGCAAGGTTCGCTGGGCAACTGCTCAGCCCAGGCGGCCTCAATCCGTCCTAACATTTCATGAATGCCTTCAAGGTCGTCGTACAAGCCGGTGAGGATGGTGTCTTGCCACAGAGGCGTTGTGCCTCGCTCTGGTTCAAAGACAGGGTTGTCATGGGCATCTTGCAGGCCGATGGCGGTGGCACCTTCGGCGAGCAGCAGCTCTTCGAGCAGATCCGCTTGCTCGGGGGCAACGTGAGCTTTGAGTTGAAGCCAGGGCATGGGATCTCCGCTTTTTTAAATAGCAGTACATTGGGAACGCTAGGAGTACTAAAGACAGCAACGGGGTGGCTGTCGCCACCCCGTTTAGCCATGCCTACCTAGTGTGACTGGTTTAGAGCGCCACGATTACTTGGCTCTGTTAGCTGCTGAGCTTCTTCTCAAGGTAGTGGATATTGACACCGCCTTGGCGGAAGTAGCTGTCACGGACGAGGTCTTTTTGCAGGTCAATATTGGTTTTAATGCCTTCGACCAGCAGCTCGTCGAGTGCATTACGCATCCGCGTTAAGGCTATTTCGCGATCCTCTCCCCACGTAATCAGTTTACCGATCAGTGAATCGTAGTGGGGAGGGACGGTGTAGCCGGTGTAGAGATGCGAGTCCATACGCACGCCGAGACCGCCGGGGGAGTGAAACAGCGTTACCTTCCCCGGTGAGGGCATAAACGTGCGTGAGTCTTCAGCGTTAATCCGGCACTCAAAAGAGTGGCCGCTAAGTTTTACATCTTCCTGACGAATCGAAAGAGGCAAGCCAGAGGCTATGCGCAGCTGCTCTTTGACGATGTCTACGCCAGTCACCATCTCGGTCACCGGGTGCTCTACCTGAACACGGGTGTTCATTTCGATAAAGAAGTACTCGCCATTCTCGTACAAGAACTCGAAGGTGCCTGCACCGCGATAATTAATCTTGATGCACGCTTGGCGACACGCCTCCAGCACTTGAGCACGGGCTTCAGGGTCAAGGCCAGGCGCGGGGGCTTCTTCTAACACTTTTTGATGGCGGCGCTGTAGCGAGCAGTCGCGATCATACAAATGAATCGCATTGCCCTGGCCGTCAGCAAGCACTTGAACTTCAACGTGGCGCGGTTTCTCAAGGAATTTTTCCATGTAAACCGTGCCATCACCAAAAGCGGCGTGTGCTTCTGTGCGGGTTACCGTAATGGCTGATAGCAAGTGGCCTTCGGTATGCACTACGCGCATGCCGCGACCGCCGCCACCCGAAGCCGCTTTAATGATCACCGGATAGCCGATTCGGCGTGCCGTGGCTAAATTGGTAGCGTCATCGTCACCTAAGGGGCCGTCTGAGCCGGGCACCGTGGGAACGCCTGCTTCCTTCATCGACTGGATCGCGCTGACCTTGTCACCCATCAAGCGGATCGTCTCAGCGCGAGGGCCGATAAAGGTAAAGCCGGAGCGTTCTACCTGTTCAGCAAAGTTGGCGTTTTCTGACAGAAAGCCATAGCCTGGATGAATGGCCGTGGAGTCAGTCACCTCGGCGGCGCTGATCAACGCTGGAATGTTTAAGTAAGATTGCGCTGACGATGCCGGCCCGATACATACGGCTTCATCTGCTAAGCGAACGTGCATTAGTTCACGGTCAGCTTTGGAGTGTACCGCTACGGTTTTAATGCCCAGTTCTTTACAGGCCCGTAGGATACGGAGGGCAATCTCGCCGCGGTTCGCGATAAGTACCTTGTCCAGCATGGGAGAATCCATCCGTGTTGATATGAAAGATTAAGCGATGACGATCATAGGCTGATCGAATTCCACCGGCTCGCCATCTTCCACAAGGATGGCTTCAACCACGCCGTCGCGGTCGGCTTCGATTTGGTTCATCATTTTCATTGCTTCAATGATGCATACCGTATCGCCTTGCTTCACAGTATCGCCCACTTCAATGAAGGCTTTCGCGCCCGGTGCAGGGCTACGGTAAAACGTACCCACCATGGGGGAGTGAACGGCTTCACCGCGATAGCTGGATTCCTGGGGCTCAGCCGCTACTGGCGCAGCGCTAGCGGAGGGTGCCTGCTGATAGGGGGCTTGCGGGGCGTATTGGGGCATTGGCTGGGGCTGCCAAGTTGCCCCATTCGGATGGCGGCTGATACGGACGGACTCTTCGCCTTCTTGAATTTCAATTTCGCTGATGTTGGACTCTTCGAGTAACTCAATCAATTTCTTAACTTTACGAATATCCATATAGTGGCCCCAGTCGGAGTTAAAGGTTTCTACAGGGTAGGCAAGCAAAAACGAGTTGCCTATGCCATGACGCTTAAAAGAGCGCAGTAAACCAGAGTTAAAAATGAAAAGAACGCTGCACGATGGCGAACGTTACCCTTTGCTCAGCCGTAAAAAATGCATTTTTAGCTAATATGGGTGCGGAGTGTGCCGAAAAAGTGTGAGCATGTCCAGCAGTGGGCGAGACATGCTCGTTATTAAGAAATTAAACAACTGTTTGACGACGATCGCGACACAACCACCTAAAAGGCGCACTTAAAGGGCTGCTTTCGTGCCTAGCTTTGCTGCCAACGCTTAAACGACGACAGGTGTTGTGCAAGCTGCTCAGCGGTAACTTCGCCCTGGATGCGCGCATCACGGATTTCCTCACCCTCGGAAAAAAACAGCAGGCTAGGTGGGCCAAATAGATTGAAGTTATTTAGCAGCTCTCGGCTTTGCGTGTCAGTGCTGGTCACATCGACCGCTATCAGCTGAAAATCGTTCAATGCGGCGCTGACATCGGGGTGGGGATACACTTCACGCTCCATTAGCTTGCAGGATATACACCAGTCAGCAGTGAAGTGAACGAAGGCGGGGCGCTGATTGCGCGCCGCTTGGGCTACGGCCATTTCCAGGTCGCTAAGCGAGTCTACTTCCTGAAAAGAGAGGGCTTGGGTCATGGCCTCGGTTTGTCCACCTGAAACCGTCAGTGGACGAAGCGGGTTGCTGCCACCTTGGGCTGCGCCAAATACCAATGCAATGCCCCAGGCAAGCAGCAAAAGACCCAAGGTTTGACGTGCCCGAGGCCAGCCGAGGGATTGATTCGTATTTAACGCGCCCAGCACGAGTGCGCTGCCAATGGCCAGCGCAGCCCAGAGTAAAAGGGCTGCCGATGGCGCCACTAACCGCTCAATCATCCAAATAGCGACACCCAGCATTAGCAGCCCAAAGGCGATTTTTACGCCGTTCATCCAGGCGCCGGTGCGGGGTAGTAAGGTGGTGCCAAAGGTACCCACCAGCAACAGTGGGATGCCCATGCCCAGCCCCAGCGCGAATAAAGCGGCGCCCCCCATCAATGCATCGCCGGTGGTAGAAATAAACACCAGTGCGCCGGCTAACGGTGCGGTCACACAAGGCGAGACGACCAGCACCGAGAGCGCGCCTGCTAGCGCTAACCCGGCAGGACCGCTCTGCTGTGCGCGGGCTTGCCACGCATCTATCCGGCTAGCGACTCGTGGGGAAACGCTCAAATTAAATGCGCCAAACATGGCAAGCGCAAATAGCGTAAACAGCAGGGCGAACGTGATAAGTACCGGCGCAGATTGCAAGTGGGCTTGCAGATTAAGCCCAGCGCCAAATAAGCCCATCAAGATGCCCACGACGGCGTAGGTGGACGCCATGCCAAGTACATAGCTGGCCGATAGAACGAATGCACGGGGCTTGGTGGGGTTTTGACCAACAACAATGGAGGACAAAATAGGGATCATCGGCAGTACGCAAGGCGTAAAAGTAAGCCCAATACCGGCGAGGAAAAAGAGGCCAAGCGCCAGTGGTAGGCTAGCCTCGCTAATGAGTGCGCTAAAGCGGCTGTCCTGGCTCTGTGGAGCGCTGATGCTTGAAACAGTGGAGTTGCTCTGTTCTGCCGGAACATTTGATGGTGCAGTAGGCTCCACCTCCCAGTTAACAAATTTGGAGGGTGGAGATGTTTCGCTGGCTTCCAGGGTAATACGCTCAGGCGGGTAGCATAGGCCAGCGTCCGCACAGCCCTGAAAGGTTAGCTCAATATCGAGAGGGCCGCTGTGGGCCTCTGAAAAGGGCGTTTCAAACACCAGACTGTCGCGAAAGATGTAGACATCGCCCATGAACTCATCGTTGGTAAAGGTGCCTTGGGGGATGACGGGTTGTTCTAGGGTAACGCGATCATGTTCACTAATGACCGCAAGTTGGTGGCGATAAAGGTAGTACTCATCAGTAATATCGATACCGATGAAAAGCGTCTCACCGTTATGCCAGGCCGTTGGCTGAAACGCCTCTAAAACAGGTAAAAAGTCGCTTTGATTGTTAGAAGCGGAAAACCACTGAGCCTGCGCCAGCAGAGGGAGCCAGCAAAGCAATAAAAACAGGCTGAAACGTTTGATGGGTAACACGATGTATCCTTGTGCAGGTTAGCGGAGTGCCTGAGAGGAAGCATATCGCACCTCTTAGTGCTAGCGTAGCTGCTGCGGTGTCGTGACGCGGTGCTTCATTCTGCGTTAATCATCGCGTGTTGTTTTAAACAAAAACGACTGTAAACGTAAAAAGGCTGCCCATAGAAGGCAGCCTTTTCAGACTAACTAACCCAGCTTTTAGGCCTTTTGGTAGGCCGCTGCGGCTTTTTCAATCGCTTTGCGAGCAGCTTCAACGCCTTCCCAAGACTCCACTTTGACCCATTTGCCTTTTTCGAGGTCTTTGTAGTTCTCGAAAAAGTGTGCGATTTGCTGGCGCAGCAGCTCAGGAAGGTCGGTGACTTCGTGAACATCATCATACAGCGTGCTTAGTTTCGGGTGCGGTACACAGACAAGTTTAGCGTCTTCACCCGCTTCATCGGTCATGTTCAAGATGCCGATGGGGCGCGCACGAATAATGCTGCCAGGCGCAACTGGGTGAGGAGTGACAACCAGTGCATCCAGGGCGTCGCCATCGTCAGCTAAGGTGTGAGGAATGAAGCCGTAGTTGGCCGGATAGAACATGGGGGTAGCCATGAAACGGTCAACGAGAAGGGCGCCCATGTCTTTATCGATTTCATATTTAATCGGCGCATGGTTGGCAGGAATTTCAATGGCCACGTAAAGGTCGTTGGGCAGATCTTTTCCAGCGGGGATATTATCGAAGTTCATCGTTGGTTCCTTGGCTTATGTAGTGCAGTGACTAAGCAGTAGGTGCATTGATGCATTGCATTAATGGCGAAGAATTATACGAAGATGGCTGCTGGATTACCAATGCGACATAGGTGTGTGCAATCGACTAATTTTATAAGCACCCTAAAATGTGCCTGTTTTTATAGGGGTAGCGACGTTTGGCGGGCATCGTTTCGTACTGCCAGCGTGTATCATGAGCGTTAACTGTGGGGATTCCCATTAAGCGGTAAGCCTAGGAGGATGAGTTGGCGCACGCCCAGTTGCTAATCAGTTACGGACAAGCCTTTGTTGCCCCGGATAGGCGCCAACACCGTAGTTCTATGTCGGTACGGATGCCTGACAAACCTCTCCTGAATGTGAAAGGTGTTTGCGCGGTGATCAGTGACTCTATCTCACGAAACACCATGGCGAAGCAGGCTGGCGATTTAAGCGTGCGTGGCTTTTTAGCCGACTATTATTCGACACCGGATCACTGGGATACCAAAATGTCGGCAACGCGCGTGCTACGAGCATTAAATGGCTGGTGCTACAGTCAAAGTCAGCATGTAAAAGAGGGCAGTTTTGTCTCTTCACTGTCTGCGATCGTGTTTCGAGGGCGGGAAGCGGAACTGTTTCATATGGGCGATACGCTCGTGTTTCGATTGCGTGGTGCTGAGTTTGAGCAGCTGACACGTGATCACGTAACCGACATAGGCGGCTATCGCTACCCATCGCGAGCGTTGGGAATGGATGGTAGCGTGGATATCGACTATACCCAGCTGGCGTTGAAGCAAGGCGATCTTTTTGTATTCACCACCCAGGGCGTTAGGGGGACACTGCTGCCTTCTGACTACGTACGCTTAATTCGTCAGGATGCCAGTGATTTAGATGCGGCCTGTGAGCGTCTCGCTAATGAAGCAAAACAGCGTGCTCAGGAGAGAGGCTACGGAGGCGACCAGTTCTGTTTTCAGCTGGTGCGCATTGATGAGTTGCCGGAAGAGGCGGATGACGATCACCCTAGCTTAATTTACGGTGATTTACCCATACCGCCTGAGTTATCGGTAGGCGAGCGTCTCGATGGTTTTGAAGTCCAGGAAGTACTCTCGCGTAATGCGCAATCCCGTGTTTACCGCGTGCGTGACCTACATTCAGAACGTGACATGGTGATGAAAGCGCCAAGTCCAGAGCTGTCTCTTCGTAATGCCTACCTGGAGCACTTTTTACTCCAGCAATGGGTGGTAGAGCGGGTGAAGTCGCCCTTCGTGGTGAAGGTGGTGGAACCCTCGCGCCCGCGCCGCTATTTGTACTACCTGATGCAGTATATCGAAAGTGAAACGCTACGAGAGTGGGCGGAAAAGCACCCTCAGGCGAGCTTAGTGCAGCGTTTAGATATTGCTAACCAGTTGGGTAAAGCGGTGCAAGCGTTGCACCATCGTGACATTATCCATCAGCAAATTACCCCGGATAATATTTTGATCGACACCCACGGCAAGCTGATTTTGGCTGATTTTAGTGCTTGCCACATGCGTGACGTAGACGGGCATCGCCATTCGGGCGAGCTGCTGCGCCAAATTGGCTTTAACGAACATACGGCTCCAGAGTATGCTCTGGGAGATAGTGTTGGGCGCCGCAGCGACCAATATTCGTTGGCTTCAACAGTGTATTGGTTGTTGACCGGTGCACTGCCCTATGTGCTAACGCCTAACCGTCTGCGCAGTCATACCGATCTGGAAGAGCTGAGCTATCGTAGTGCGCGCACCACGAACCCTGAGATAACGCCTGATCTTGATGAGGCCTTGCGCAGAGCATTGGATCCACAGCGCGCGCTGCGCTTTAGACGTATGTCAGAATTTCTGCATGCATTACGAGTTCCCCTGGGGCGTCAGCCGGTTAAACAGGAGGCGCGCCAAGAGCCCCGACGCTTTTGGCAAGGCGTTGCAGGCATTCTGCTGCTGTTGCTCGTACTGTCGTGGTTGCTAAGGTAGGTTGCTTTAAAAAAGCCCTAAGCAAACAAAAGGGGCGATGCTTTGACGGCATCGCCCCTTTTTGTATTGCTCGTCACAAACCCAAAGGGCTTACAGTGTGAAAGTAGGCAGTTTTTGTTCCACTTTCGCCAGCTTTAACTTAGCTACCTTGGGCAGGCCATTTTCAAAGGGAGGAAAGTCTTCCCCTTGAATCAGTGGTGATAAATAATCGCGGCAAGCTTGGGTAATCGCAAAGCCATTTTCACTGATGTAGTCCCGCGGCATAAACTTCTCCTGGTTGGCGATTTGCGCCAAGGGAGCAGAAATAACATCCCACTGGTAGGGCTCCTGAGAGATGCGGCGAATGGCCGGCATCATGGAGTTTTTGCCCGCCAGCGCCAGGGTGACGGCTTCACGCCCCACCGCATACGCCTGATCGACGTCCGTTTTAGAGGCAAGGTGACGTGCCGCACGTTGAAGGTAGTCTGCCACTGCCCAGTGATACTTATAGCCCAAATCTTGCTTAATCATTCCAGCCAGCGTAGGGGCAACGCCGCCTAGTTGGCGGTGGCCAAAGGCATCGGTGTTGCCCGCATCGGCCAGGAAAGTACCGTCGGCATAACGAGCGCCTTCCGAGACCACAATGACACAGTAGCCATACTGGGTGACACTCTCTTCTACCCGCGCCATAACGGCGCTACGGTCAAACGCAATTTCGGGAAAGATAATCAGGTGGGGTGGTTCGCCTTCCCCTGCGCCTGCCAGACCGCCTGCAGCGGCGATCCAACCCGCGTGACGCCCCATTACTTCGAGTACAAATACTTTGGTAGACGTTGCGCACATGGACGCGACATCCAGTGACGCTTCTTGGGTAGAAGTGGCGATATATTTAGCGACGCTGCCAAAGCCAGGGCTGTTATCAGTAATCGGCAGATCGTTATCGACTGTTTTAGGAACGTGGATCGCCGTTAGCGGGTAGCCTAGTTTTTCAGATAGCTGCGAAACTTTTAGACAGGTATCAGCGCTATCGCCGCCGCCGTTATAGAAAAAATAACGAATATCATGGGCTTTAAAAACTTCAATTAAGCGTTCGTACTGCGTACGGTGGGTGTCGATATCCTTTAGTTTGTAGCGGCATGAGCCAAATGCGCCGCCTGGCGTGTGGCGTAGAGCGGCAATGGCTTCATCGCTTTCTTGCGACACATCGATGAGGTCTTCCGTTAGGGCGCCGATAATGCCGTTATGACCGGCGTACACCTTACCAATCTGCTCCGGGGCCTGCCGGCATGCTTCGATAACGCCGCAGGCGCTGGCATTGATGACGGCGGTAACGCCACCAGATTGGGCGTAAAAGGCATTATGCTGAGCCATGGAAACGTCTCATCTCCTAAAAACAGATAATTTAAGCGCGCTCAAGGCGTGCTTGATGACTAAAGTAGGTGGGCTTCACGCAAGGAAGCGTTTTGGCTTTTCTTGGCAAGCCCATCACAAACAGCGCAAAGTTTAGCGTAAAGCAGCAGAGGCTGCATTAGGCGGACTACTCGCCTATATCCAACTCCTGTTCTTGCTGAGCTAACCGCCAACCGCCTAAATCTTTGTAGCGGTTCACCATGGCGCAGAAAAGCTCAGCGGTACGTTCGGTGTCATAGCGAGCAGAGTGGGCGGCTTTGTTATCAAAATCGATACCCGCTGCACGGCATGCGCGGGCAAGTACGGTTTGTCCGTACACAAAGCCCGCCAGTGTTGCCGTATCAAAACTTGAGAACGGGTGAAACGGGTTTCGCTTTACATCGCAGCGATTAGCCGCAGCATTTAAAAAGCTATGATCAAAAGCGGCGTTGTGGCCCACCAAAATGGCACGTGAGCAGCCGTGGGCTTTAATGGATTTTCGGATGGGGCGAAAAAGCTCCCCCAATGCTTCTGACTCCGTAAGCGCCACTTGACGGCGCAGCGGGTCGTCCAAATTAATACCGGTAAAATCCAACGCCGACTGTTCAACGTTCGCCCCTTCAAAGGGGTGAATGTGATAGGCGTACGTGGCATCGGGCAATAAATTACCCTCTGGATCCATGGTGAGCGTAACGGCTGCAATCTCAAGTACGGCGTCGTTTTGGGCATTGAACCCACCCGTTTCTAAATCAATGACAACCGGCAGGTAACTGCGAAAACGTTGGGCCATTAATTCGCGGGCAATTGCCTCGCTCATGCAGCTCTCCTTAGTAAAGCGAGTAATCGGATAGGGTGTGCAGCAAGCCACCGCAATGAATGGTGTGATTCTAGCAGCTTTACCCCCAAGGCGTCGTTGACGGTATTCGCTGAGCATTGAGAGCGCTATACTAATAGATTGTGGTAACTGGTCTGTGTTAGCACATAGCGTGCCGCGCTATATTTTTTGGTGAACTGCTTTCCCTACACAAGGAGTCAAGAATGTCCGATGTCAAAAAGGTTGTGCTGGCGTATTCAGGCGGCCTGGACACATCCGTAATCGTTAAGTGGTTGCAAGAGACCTACAACTGCGAGGTAGTGACCTTTACAGCCGACATCGGTCAGGGGGAGGAAGTTGAACCCGCCCGTGCTAAAGCGCAAGCGCTGGGTGTGAAAGAGATCTACATCGAAGACCTTCGTGAAGAGTTTGTGCGGGACTACGTTTTCCCAATGTTCCGCGCCAATACTATCTATGAAGGTGAGTACCTGCTGGGTACCTCCATTGCTCGCCCGCTGATTGCCAAGCGTCTGATCGAAATTGCCAATGAAACCGGTGCCGATGCTATTTCACACGGCGCAACAGGCAAAGGTAACGACCAAGTGCGTTTTGAGCTGGGTGGTTATGCGCTGAAGCCAGGGGTGAAAGTCATCGCGCCATGGCGCGAGTGGGATCTCACTTCTCGCGAGAAGCTGATGGCCTACTGCGAAGAGCACAACATTCCGGTGGATTTTTCTAATAAGAAGAAAAAATCGCCATACTCCATGGACGCCAACCTGCTGCACATTTCCTACGAAGGCGGCATTTTGGAAGATCCTTGGGCCGAAGCCGAAGAAGACATGTGGCGTTGGAGCGTTTCTCCGGAAGCCGCCCCGGAGCAGCCAACTTACGTTGAGCTGACTTTCGAGAACGGCGATATCGTTGCGATTGATGGCGAAGCGCATAAGCCCCACGAAGTGCTAGAGAGGCTTAACAAGTTGGGCGGTGACAACGGTATCGGCCGTTTAGATATCGTCGAAAACCGCTATGTAGGCATGAAGTCTCGCGGCTGCTACGAAACGCCAGGGGGCACGATTATGCTGCGCGCCCACCGTGCCATTGAGTCGCTGACCCTTGACCGCGAAGAAGCGCATCTGAAAGATCAGCTGATGCCGAAATATGCAGAAGTCATCTACAACGGCTACTGGTGGAGCCCCGAGCGCCGCATGCTACAAGCTGCCATTGACGAAACGCAGAAAAACGTTTGTGGTGTCGTGCGCATGAAACTCTACAAAGGCAACGCAACCGTGGTAGGCCGTAAGTCCGAGCAGTCGCTGTTTGATGAGTCTATCGCTACGTTTGAAGACGATGCGGGTGCTTATAATCAGAAAGATGCAGAAGGCTTTATCAAGCTAAATGCGCTGCGCTTGCGTATTGCCGCCGGTAAAGGGCGTCAGCAGAGTTAATTAGGTGTTAAGCGGCCAGCGCGCAGCTGGCCGTTTTTATTGCAGGGGAACCACTTATGCTAAAAAAACTACTTTCAGGTCTTTTTGGAAGCGGTAGCCAGGGGGTTGCAGAGAGCGGCACCAAAGCGGCCGACCCGGTAGAGTACAAAGAGTATTTAATCGTTTCGCAGCCCGATAACCAAAGCGGCCAATATCGAGTAAGCGGTTGGATTCGCAAGCTAGATAGTGAGGGTGCTACTCAAGAGCATCGGTTTGAACGATCAGATATGCTTCCTGGGCGAGAAGCTTGCGATGCGATGATGGTCACTAAAGCGCAGCGCTACATTGATGAAGTAGGCGACGCCATGTTTGCACCCGACCCTCGGCGTGAAGGGCAAGTTTGAGAGCCCGAAAGCTTTGCTCCGAAAGCGTTGCTCCCGAAAACATCGCTACTAGTGTGTTGTAATTACCAGAGCCACTCATTAAGCCAAGGAGAGGCGAATGCGTTTTGTGTATCAGGCCTCACCATGGCGCTCCTTAATCAATAAAAGTGGCCAGTTTGATCCTCTCGCTTTCACCACGCCGTTAGAAAGCATTGTTTCCCGACTTTTTGTTCCACACCTGACACTGGCGGATTCCTACGCTAGCCAACTGCGGCTGGTTGACGCGCTGGCGCGCTATGACCTACCCGCATGGCGCATTAGTCAAGTACTCAGCGACCACAATGCGTGGCTGTACCAACAAGCGGTAGCGCTCTCGCTAAACGAAATGCGTGCCCAGGGCTGGGGTGAGCCCCCCGTGGATTATTGTGTAGTGATGCTTGGCTCGGCGGCTCGGTATGAAAGCCTGCTCGGCCCGGATCAAGATAATGCGTTAATCATTGACGACTACCCCGATGAACGTCATGTTGAAATTGACGGCTACTTTCAAGCCCTTGGCGAGCGATTTACCCAGCGCTTAGATGAAGCGGGGATACCGCTATGTCGTGGGCACGTGATGGCCCGTTGGCCGATGTGGCGAAAACGGCTAAGCGAGTGGCGTTTGCAGCTGGAAATATGGAGTGCGGATCGGCGCGTTAAGCGCGTGCAGCAAACCAATATATTGCTTGATTTTACGCCTGTAGCAGGCAGTCTGACGCTTGCCGAACAATTGGCGGATATCGTCTCAACAACGTTGCCTCAAGCCTCGCTATTTATGGATGAGATGGCCTTGTTGCTCGATGAGTTGCCGGTTGCTTTAGACCGGCTTGGCCGCATTGCGTCTAGCCCACACCTTGAGGCGCCTCATCGTCACGCGATTAACCTGAAACGCCAGGGGTTACTGCCACTCATTAGTGCTCTGCGTTTATTGTGCCTGCGCTATAAACGGCATGAAATAGGGACCCGAGAGCGCTTGATTGCGCTTAGTCATGAGACGGATGGAGTGAGCTTAGACCAAGCGGATCTGCTGATCGCTGCGTTTGAGCGTTTTCAGCAGTGCCTGATGGAACAACAGCGTTACAACAAATCACGTGGTCAGGCGGCAGATGGTTGGGTTGACCTTCGCCGCCTGCGGGAGGACGAGAAGTTGCTGTTGAAGTTTGATCTCCAGCAGGTCAAAGCCCTTGTGCAGAGTGTCAGGGGCCAGCGTTGAGCAGTGTGCAGATCACCTGTTCGCTGCGAGGAGGTCGAGATATTACACTATCAGCATCGCTTTATGGACGTTCTTGGCCATTGTTCTCATCCGGGGCCGCGGGTAATTCCAGTGTTAAACAGGCGCCGCCTAGCTGTTTAGCATCTTCCACCCAGAGCCGCCCGCCAAGGTGAGCGATGATGCCGCGACTAATAGGTAAGCCTAAGCCGCTACCTTTGGGCCTTCCTTTGGGTAGCTCGCCGTCTTGTTGTATTTGGTGGAATTTCTCAAATACTCGTTCTCGCTCCTCGATACCAATACCCGGCCCGTTATCCTCAACACTTAAGCGAAAATGTCGGCGGTGGTGGTAAAGCGCCAAGCGTACCTTGGGCTGCTGACGGTCGGCGAACTTACCCGCGTTATCTAACAGGTTGATGATCACCTGCTCTAACCGGTCGTGGTCGCCGATCACCATGGCGGGGTCTGCCTCAATCACAACGTCCAACGCGATGCCGTGCTCTTCATGCAGATGAGCAATCGCGCTAATGCTGTGTCGTGCCAGCGCAGCCAGATCAAGAGGCTCGGGATTGAGTGTTAAGCGGCCACTTTCCAAGCGAGCTAAGTCTAATATCTCCTCAATCAAGCGGGATAACCGTTGGCTCTCATGCACGATGACACCCAAGAAGTGCTTGCGCTTCTCATCAGGTAGCTGGCCACTATCTCGCAGAATTTCAGCAAAAGCGCGGATGGAGGTTAACGGTGTGCGCAGCTCGTGGCTGACCATAGCGACGAACTCATCTTTCAGCCGATCTAGTTCGCGTAACCGCTCGTTCGCATTGCGAAGCTCCTCACCAATTTGCGCTAACTCTTGGGATTTTTGCTCAAGTCGGCGGTTGTACTCAATGGTTTGAGAGGTGGTATCTAAAATGCTCAAAATGGCTTCGATATCCAGCGCTTCACCGCGTACTACCGAGTTGATCAAGACGCGAGCGGATGCGCTACCCAGCGCACCCGCCAGCGCCTGCTCTGCGCGGGTGATTAGCTCAGGCGGGGCAGTGTCATCAGGCACGAAGGGATGTGTACTACCACTGCGTCGGAATACTCGCTGCGTGGTTTGCTCGCCTAAATAGCGCACCAACAACTCTTTCAAAGCACCTTGCGTCGTTTTCCCATGCCATAGTGAGGTGGTTTGTAAATTAGGATGCATGGCCTCGGTAAACAGTGCAGCCTGGGTTTGCTCTAAAGGGGAGGGGCGGGTAAATAGCGAAACGCCCACCAGCAGACCTACGTTGGCGAGCATGCTCCACAGTAAGGAGTGGCTGTAAATATCCCAGTTTTCTAACCCGAACAGCTCGTAGGGAATAAGCCAGGCAATACCCCAAGGCCCCTCGGTGATTAACGTAGCGCTTAGCCAGCCAGATTGGGCAAAACCGGGTAATAAAAGGGTGTAGCACCAGACAAGAAAGCCTGCAATTAAACCAAGGGTAGCCCCTTGACGCGTGGCCCCCCGCCAGTAAAGACCAATTAGTAAGGCGGGAGCAAACTGAGCGGCGCCCGCAAAAGAGACAAGGCCGATGGTCACTAAGCTGTAGGAGTCGCCAATCAGCGCATGGTAGAGGTACCCCAAAAGTAGGATAAGCACGATGGCGATACGTCGAATACCTAACAGCCAGCCAGCGAGCTCACCTTTTGTGCTTAGGTGTAGCCGCTTAGAGCGGAGTAGCAGCGGCATCACGAGCTGGTTGCTCACCATAGTGGAGAGCGCGATGGTTTCCACGATGACCATGCCTGTGGCGGCAGAAAGCCCGCCAATGAATACCAGCAGCGGCAAGCCCTCTAGCCCGGCTGAAAGCGGTAGTGTCAGTACAAAGCTGTCAGGATCTCCTGCACTAACACCCAGGAGTAAACCTGCCAGGGCAATGGGAATGACAAATAAATTAATCAACAGCATGTAAAGGGGGAACAGCCAGCTAGCTCGCGTTAGATGCTGTTCATCGACATTTTCCACGACCAATACCTGGAACTGGCGTGGCAGTGTTAAGAAAGTCAGGAACGCGAGTGCCAGCATACCGACCCAGCCGGTAGCGCCTCCTGGAACGCTCTCTAAACTCATGCTGTTGACCAGGGCGGGGGTAGCGGCCACTTCGGCAAATAGCGCCGCAGGACCTTCAAACATAACGAAAACCACAAATATACCCACGGCCATAAACGCCACTAGCTTCACCAGTGACTCTAACGCAATAGCGGCTACCATCCCTTCATGTCGCTCGCTAGCATCCAAATGGCGGGTGCCGAATAGAATAATAAATACCGCCAATACCAGCGCAACCCAGAGCGATTTGTCCATCCAAAACCGCTCATCCACAAGGGTGGTATCAGCGGTGTGAGGGTAGTTGATCAAAACCGCATGACTAACGGTGATAGCTTTTAATTGCAGGGCAATATAAGGCGTAATACTGATCAGCGCCATGAGGGCTACGAGTGCGCCAAGTGTCGAGTTTTTACCGTAGCGTGCGCTTATAAAGTCCGCAATGGAGGTGATTCGCTGCCGCGCGGCAATGCGCACCATTTTGCGAATCAGTGAGGGCGCCAAAAGCATGGCCAGGGTAGGGCCAAGGTAGATGAGTAAAAAACTAGGGCCGTGCTCCGCTGCACGCCCCACGCTGCCGTAAAAAGTCCAGGCCGTGCAGTATACCGCGATAGAGAGCGCATAAACGGTTGGCGAACCAATCAGTGAGCGGCCCTGTTCGGCCCGCCGATCGCCCCAGGCGGCTACCACAAAGAGTAGCGCTAAGTAGCCAAAGGCGGTGCCGAGAATAATAGGGTCTGTACGCATGGTTAGCGTCTCGCGCGATGTTCCATCAGCCAAGCGGCTAGCCCAATGACGACTGCCCAGGCAAGAAACAGATAGAACGGTAACCAGCCCGCATTTGAGGAGGGCAAGCGATCTACCACAATGATGAGGGGTGGACAGAACAACAGCAGGGTAAGGGCGACTAGCGCCGTTAAGCGCTCTGTTTTACGCGATTGTCCGCCGTTAGGTTTCATGAGGCACTGGCATCCTGTCGGTCAAACGCATTGGCCTGCAGCGTTAGCAGCTGCTCCAGCGTGTCGATGCCGCGAGCTTCCAGGCGGGGTAGCAGAGCAAGCCATAGCTCGGCGGTCACCCTGGCATCACCCAATGCCGTATGGCGGGTGCCAGGCGGAAATGCCAAGTCGTAACGTTTGGCAAGGCTATCCAGGTCATGCCCGTCCAGCGCTTCGTCAAGTGCCCTAGAGATCAGCAGGGTGTCGATCACCGGGTTATCAAACGCGACTCCTTTATTGCTAATAGCAAGAAGGTCAAAGGCGGCGTTGTGGGCTAGCAGCACGGCCTCGCCTATGTAGCTGCGAAAGTGAGTCAGCACAATATCCAGCGGTGGGGCGCCAGCGACATCGGCATCGGTAATGCCGTGAATAGCGGTGCTTGCCGGTGGGATAGGCCGGTTGGGGTCAACCTTTTGGTCAAACACGTCGCTCGCCAGCAGGCGCGCATTTACGACTCGGCAAGCGCCTAGGCTGATCACCGTATCGCCACGGCGTAGTTCAAGCCCGGTGGTTTCGGTATCAAAGGCCACCACATCTAAGCTGCGCAGTGAACGGTTGGCTAATGCCTCATCGGGGGGTGGCAAATCAGCGATACCAAAGTCATGAAACTCAGGTCGTGGTGGCGCTTGCTCTCGGGGTGCGCCTACTCGTTCTATGGCAGGCAGTGGCATTCGCAGTCGCGCATGTAAACCATCATCATCCGCCAGGCTCCAAATGTCGCTGGCATGCTGGCGCAGTACATCCGCCACTTTGGGTGTTAGCGGTAGGCTGGCAATAGGCTGATGCTGCCAAGCGGCGAGCTCGTGCTCTGGAAGCGCCTTGCCTTGCCAAATAAGGTCTAGATAGACGCGCTTATTGCCCAGGCATATTTCACCTTCAAAGCCGCTGTCGGGGAGGTGGGCACTTAGCTGCTTTACCAAGGAGTCAAAAAGCGCAATTAGCGCCGGGGCATCGCCCTTAAACCAGGCAGGCATGCCCACCGGAGTGATCAAACGGTGCTCGGGGTCTAAGCGTTCATCTAGCGCCTGCCAAAAATCGTTTGACCACATCGGCGTTAACCGTTCGCCCTGGTGCTGTAAATCGTCCAGCAGCTGGCCAATTTTGGCGACATTCTCGCCGAGCGTGGTGCCCTCTTCGTGAATGACCCGCTCAAAGCGTTGGCGCAGCCGCGACGTGTCAGCATCGTGTTGATGACGTAGTTGGATCAGAGCATCGGCGGCACTGGTAAGGCTAGCGGTATGCTGGCGAAGCGGCGTAAGCATGTTAGCCAACTCAGCGCGTACGCCCATTTCGTTAGACCAGGAGGCCGTGGCATCGCTAAAGGTGAGCAAGGTTTCACCGTCGCTGCCCGGCACACGGCGAAGCATCACTTTCAACCAGCGGTTATCGCAGGGGGTCAGCAGTTCCCTGGGTGAGCCGTCGCTGGGCAGCTGGGTAAGAGCATTCTGTAAGCTGCCGACTGGCAGTAGGGCTTCCAGCCGTTTACCTAAACCGAGTCCGGTGTTGCCGATAAAAAAGTCTTCTGCCGCTTGGTTAAAAAGCATCAGTCGACGGTGGTGGTCACATAGTAGTAGCGGTGTTTCAAGCACTTGTAAAAGAGTTTCCAGCTCCTGGCGAATACGCGCCGCGCTGCGGGCACCCTCCGTATGGGCAGTAGCAAGGCGGCTGCGATCAACACGCCAGCTTTCGCGCACCCGGCGCAAGTCGGGGGCAAGCGCTTTTAGCCAGCCCTCTGGTGGGTGTTCATCCCGAGCATCGGGGTTGGCGACTAAGCGGGCCAACTGTACTTGAAGGTGGCGAAGCGGGGTAAACAGCATACGCTCAAGCAGTAACCCCACCAGAAAAATCGTAGCGCCACCGGAAAAGCTGCCCAGCCATAACGCGAGGCGCGTTAACCCCGTTGGAGCCAGTTGAGCATCGAGCCACGCTGCAAAAACTGCGCCGCCTAGCAGACTAATGCCGCTGAGAAGAAGCCATAAGCCAATTAAACGTTGGCGCTTGGGCAACCCGCCTTTGGTCATGGCTGCTCCTCAGTTAATAGGGCTTTCACTTTTTCAACCAACGATTGGGTTGAAAACGGTTTGGTGATGTAGTCGTCGGCGCCCAGGGCCATGCCCTTTTCGCGCTCGACGTCGCGCCCATGGGCGGTCAGCATAATAATCGGCAGGTGGGCAGTGGCTTCTTGACCGCGCAAGCGCTCCAGTACATCAAAACCGCTCATGCCGGGTAGGCTAATATCCAGCAGCAACAGGTCAGGGGAGGTGTTTTTGACTTGTTCTAATGCTTGCTCCCCGTCTTCTGCGGTGATGACTTCAAAGCCTGCTTGCTCCATTAGAAACTCTAACGACAGCACAATGTTGGGTTCGTCATCGACCACCAGCACTTTAGCCATGCCTCTCTCCCTGTTCATATTGTAGTGGGTTATCCAAGGAGTTTAGGTAGCCTCGGCGGTGGGGCCAAGACGACCTTCGACGTGTGCGCTTGAAAAGGGGAACCAAATAGGTACTAACTCGCATGACGCTTAGGGCCGAATGGCCCCAGCCATAGCCACACTTGGGAAACAATCAGTAGTGGTAACAGCCATAGAGGTGCCCCTGTGGTGTTGACGAGTAATTGAAAAATAAGGGTACCGACAATACCCCCTAACATACCGATACACACCAGCCTTGATGGGCGCGATGTGGCGCCACGGGCAGTAAAGCGAAAGAGGTAGCCTGTCGCCGCCCCAAGCAGCAATGCACATAAAAATAAGAAAAGTAGGGTAGGCATGTGTATCTCACGTGCTGATTGTTTTGTGGCTCAGCCTAGCCTTTATTGGTGAATAGCGGCACTACAACTTTATATTTATACAACTTTGGGCTTAATTCAAAAGAAGTCTTACGCTGCAACATGGACGTAAGCGCTTTAGGGCATCACTATGTTTAAGTGGCAATAAGTTAATGAATATTGTCAACAATAACGAGAAATTACCAAAGGAGCTGCGTCCATGAGTGCTATTGTCCTACTGGTGGTAGGTCTTGGTGCAATGGCCTTGGGGTACTTTGTGTACTCTAAGTTTATTGCCGACAAGATTTACCAGTTAGACCCTGACTTTAAAACCCCTGCCCATGAGTTTGAAGATGGTGTGGATTATGTACCCACCAATCGCTTTGTATTATGGGGGCACCATTTCACGTCAGTCGCTGGTGCTGCACCCATTGTCGGGCCTGCTATTGCCGTCATCTGGGGGTGGGCGCCCGCTTTTTTATGGGTAATATTCGGTACGATTTTTTTTGCGGGGATTCACGACTTTGGCGCTATTTGGGCCAGCGTGCGCAATAAGGCGAAGTCCGTCGGTGCCCTGACCGGCGATGTCGTTGGCAAACGGGCGCGCAGTATCTTCATGATTGTCATATTTTTAGTGTTGTTGATGGTTAACGCCGTTTTTGCCGTTGTCATCGCTGGGCTAATGATGAACTTCTCAAGCGCCGTCGTGCCGGTTTGGGGTGCGATCCTGGTGGCGCTTATCATAGGCCAGTTAATCTATCGCCGAATTCTTAGCCTGCCCGTTGTCTCTATTATCGGGGTCGTTGCGCTCTATTTCCTGATCGGCATTGGGCCATCGGTTCCCATCCAGATGCCTGCTGAAGTAGGCGGCATGTCGGGCAACGCAGTATGGATTTTAATTCTGTTTGGCTACGCAGCGATTGCGTCGTTACTGCCTGTGTGGATGCTTTTGCAGCCGCGTGATTACATTAACGGCTTACAGCTTTTTATTGGCTTGATTATCCTTTATGGCGCCCTGGTGCTATTGAATCCAACGCTGGTAGCCCCCGCATTTAACAGCGATGTACCGGCAGGTACGCCGTCGTTAATCCCTTTGCTGTTTGTGACTATCGCCTGTGGTGCTATCTCGGGCTTTCATGGGTTGGTCTCCTCGGGAACCACATCCAAGCAGCTCAACAAAGAAACCGATGCGCGCTTTGTGGGTTACTTCGGCGCGGTAGGTGAAGGCATGCTGGCGCTGGCCGCTATCTTGGCAGCCACCGCCGGCTTTGCCACCTTGGGTGATTGGCAGGCGATGTACAGTGCCTTTGGTCAAGGCGGTGTGAATGCCTTCGTTGAGGGCGGGGCCTTTATTATTCATAACGGTATCGGGCTTCCTGAAGCAACGGCTGCCACGCTGCTGACCGTCATGGCTGCTCTATTTGCGGGTACCACTATGGATACTGGGTTGCGCCTACAGCGCTATATTTTCCAAGAGTGGGGGGATATTTATAACCAGCAGTGGATGAAAAAGCCCGCTATTGCTACGGGTTTAGCGGTTGGTAGCTGTTTACTGCTCGCCTTTGGTGCCGGTGGTGCAGACGGCTCGGGCGGTTTAATTATCTGGCCGCTGTTTGGTACCACCAATCAGCTCCTTGCGGGGCTAACGCTACTGGTGATTACTGTGATGCTGGTGCGTATGAAGCGCCCCATGTGGTACACCTTGGCGCCACTTTGCTTCCTGTTGATAATGACCATCTTGGCGCTGCTTATCCAGCTCCGTACCTTCTGGAATCAGGGCAATATGTTCCTTTTAGTGTTGGATGTTGTGGTGTTAATTGCAGCCATTATGGTCGCGATGGAGTGTGCGGCTGCGCTGAAGCGCTCCCGTGCTGAGATGGCGGCTCAGAGTGATTAACCGCGTCGTAAATTCTGCTATTCAGCTAAGAGAGAGGTAACGTTATGCACGATGACCCAACTAACGGGTCGTCGTCGCGTCGCGATAAATTACGGGCTTGGTTAGACCAAGCCCGTTTTTTTACCGAAGAAGTGTATAGCGCTCGCTATCGGGGTGCTATTGCTCGGGCACGGCGTGACGAAGACGATCTATTTATGCTGCTGGTGTTCTCTGAAATGATGGGGCTTGAAAATCCTGCAGGCTATTACACGCTTGAGCTACAGCCGCTGCTATTAGAGCGCTTCCATGACTGGCATCAGCGGATGGGAATGGAGCACTCGCCCTTGGATCATTTCCGCTGTTGTTGAAAGCGACCCGCTAAACAACCAATATGCTGAGCTACCTATTTTGGGGATTACTATGCAAGCAGTACTGAACCGTCGCCTGCTATGGGTAGGTGGCAAGGGGGGCGTGGGTAAAACCACCGTCGCTGCCTCATTAGCGGTGCTGGCCGCCAGTCGTGGAAGGCGCGTTTTAGTGGTCTCTACCGACCCGGCGCACAGTTTGGGCGATGTGTTTGATCGAAGCTTATCGGATATTCCAAGGCGTTTACTACCTAACTTGGATGCCATGGAGATTGATCCTGATATCGAAGTTGAGGCGCATCTGGCCCGGGTGGTGAAGCAGATGCGCCGCTATGCTGCGCCTGAAATGATGCAGGAGCTTGAGCGCCAAATGCGCTTAACCCGGCAGTCGCCGGGCACTCAAGAAGCGGCGTTGCTGGAACGGTTAGCGCGGCTGATGGTGGATGACAGTGCGCCCTATGACCTGATTATTTTTGATACGGCGCCTACCGGACACACGCTGCGACTTTTAACGCTGCCAGAAGCGATGGCAGCTTGGACAGACGGACTGTTGGCGCATAACCGCAAATCGGCGGAGCTAGGCAAAGTACTGGAACATTTAACGCCCAAGCGCGGGCGCGATGTCGCAACTCCCTTCGACGACCCAACGACCGACCCGTTGGATAATTTAGATGAACGCACCCGTGATGTGGCGAAAACGCTCATCGATCGCCGCCGTCTCTTCCATCAAGCCAGAAGGCGTATCGAAGATGCCAAAGCGTGTAGCTTTTTATTTGTGATGACGCCTGAGCGGCTGCCGATTTTAGAAACGGATCGTGCCGTGAAAGCCCTTGAAGATGTACATATCCCGGTGGCTGGCGTGCTGATCAATCGCCTTATACCTGTAGAAGCAGACGGTGACTTCCTTCAGGCACGCCGGGAGCAGGAGGCCACCTACCTTACGCGAATTGATGAACTGTTCGAGCGTTTGCCGCGCCCGACGCTGCCCTGGTTACCAACCGACGTGCAAGGCATTGAGGTGTTAGTGATGTTGGCGGAAAAGCTTGAGCAACAGGGCTTTTAATGCGGGTACTTTTATTATCCGCCTACGAGGCGGTGAGTCACCGTTATTGGGCACACAGCTTAATGACAGCGCTTGATGAGTTTTCTTGGACGTTACTTACGCTACCACCTCGTCACTTTTCATGGCGGATTCGCGGCAACCCGCTGAGCTGGTGGCTGAAAGAGCATGAAACCTTAAGCCAGACTTACGATATTGTACTGGCGACGTCTATGGTCGATATTGCCACGCTCGTTGGATTATTTCCCCACTTAGGGCGCGCCAAAAAAATTGTGTATTTCCACGAAAACCAGTTTGCCTACCCCGAATCCTGCGAGCAGATGCCTCAAGTTGAGGCCAAGATGGTTAACCTCTATGCGGCGCTTGCGGCAGATACTGTCGTTTTTAACACCTCCTATAATCGGGACTCTTTTTTTGACGGCGCGCGCCAATTTCTAAAAAAAATGCCGGAGAATCTTCCCGCCGCCAAACCGTTGGAGCAGTTGCGACAGCGGTCAAAAGTGCTGCCGGTACCTATCGCGTTGGAGGATAATACCCCGCGGGCGAATGCGAACCCACGGCGTATCCTTTGGAATCATCGCTGGGAGTACGATAAAAACCCTGAAGATTTTTTCGCGGTTCTGTTCACGCTAAGCGAGCAGCGGGTGCCGTTTGAACTTGCGGTGCTAGGACAGCGTTTTCGTGATGTGCCGCCCATCTTTGCCGAGGCAGAGCAGCGGCTTGCTAAGTACACGATTTGTTGGGGGCCGCAGCCAGAACCAGCGTACCGTGCACTGCTTAATGGCGGTGGCATTGTGGTCTCAACCACGTGGCACGAGTTCCAAGGGTTGGCGATTATGGAAGCCGCCCAGCGTGGGGCGCTGCCGCTTGTGCCAGACAGACTCTGCTTTCCCGCGCTTTACCCCGATGAGTACCGCTATGACGGAACGCGTAATGGGCTGTATGAACGTCTATATACATGGTTGACGAAGCCCTATCACCAGCCCCCATCGCTGGACACAACCCCATGGCAGTGGCCGCAGTGGCGGGGTGCTTATCGCAATCTTGTAGTAGGCGAATTGAATAGCTGAAAGCGTGTAAGCGATTAATCAAGGGAATCTAATCGACGGGTTGGCCAGTGCACCACCGCCGTATGGCGGCGCATTTTTTGGGCAAGTATTGGGTGTTCCCGCTGTATCACCCGTTCGGCGAAATCTGACAGAAAGCGGGACTTCATTTCCGCCCGCGCGCGATCTACCCCGCTATGCTGGTAAGGGGTTGAAGCGAGCAGCATAAAACCGTCGTCGGGAATGCGTCCGGCGCGCATGTTAGCGTCAATGATCGCGGCGGCGGTGCCTATGGGTTCGGCTAAATCAGGCCCGTAAGGGCCGATAATTAGCGCGGTATTCGGCAGGTGAAGGAAGTCAAAGCCGCGGCCTACACAAATCACCCATTCGCGGTGTTCAATATCTAAATTCCGCTCTATGTTCTGTAGCTCGCTAACGTGGGCCACGTTGCCTTCCAACAAGGGAAGCAGGTCGCGCTGAATCTCTTCCGGCATATCGGGGCAGAGGCTCGCCAGCCGAGTGCTTAAAGCCTCTGGCGGCAGACCGACAAGTTCACGACTGTCCAATACGTCGCCCTGAGGGCCGTGGAGGATCAGCGCGTCGCTGTCAGTTTCAAAACCGCATACCAGCGGGTAAACCTGCTGGTGATCAGCACCAAACAGCTGGCCGGCCTGCTTGGCTACGGCGTAGGCATGCGCTTTGGCGGCCTCCGTATCACAGTTAAATCCTGCGCAGCCACGCTCTTGATGCCCGCTGGAAAAGTGATATGTGATGAGTATCAGCGTGGGGTTGCCCGCTTTCGCGGCATCCAGTACTGCGTCGGTTAATAGCTCCCCTAAGTAAGGCCAGCCTAAATCAAAAATACCGCCTAAATTCCTAAACGGGGTGATAATGCCGAGCGGCGTGCGGGTTGCGTGGGGAATATGAATGCGCCCATCCATACACTTCATTACGATGATTGACGTGGGATGCTGTGCCACATAGCGCTGGCGTGCCAGCCAGGCACTGGGGCTGCAATAGTGCTTGGCGTGCTGTTTGGAAAGGTTTAACAGCGCATCAATACGCTGAGTAATAGGTTGGTTGTAAAGCGGTTCGGTAGGCGAGGGCATCAGCATACTCTTATTGTTAGTCTGGGCGTTTAACCAAGCTCGGTTTTCTCTTTATAGTCGCACAGATCTTCAATAATGCAGCTACCGCAGCGGGGTTTGCGGGCAATACAGGTATAGCGTCCGTGGAGTATTAGCCAGTGGTGAGCGTCCTGCAAAAACGCTTTAGGCACATGGCGCAGCAGTTTTTGCTCAACTTCCACCACGTCTTTGCCTTTGGCAAGTCCCGTACGATTGGAAACGCGAAAAATGTGCGTATCCACCGCCATGGTGGGCTGGCCAAAGGCCGTGTTAAGAATTACGTTAGCCGTTTTTCGTCCAACACCGGGCAGCGCTTCCAGTTCTTTGCGGGTTTGCGGCACCTCACCGCCGTGCTGATTAACCAGCAGGTGGCACGTCTTCATCAAGTTTTCAGCTTTGGTGTTAAATAGACCTATGGTTTTAATATGCTGTTTTAGCCCATCAATGCCCAGGTCAATAATGGCTTGGGGGGTATTAGCCACCGGATAAAGTTTAGCGGTTGCCTTATTAACCCCAACGTCCGTGGCCTGTGCGGAAAGCAGCACGGCGGCCAGTAGTTCAAAGGGCGTACTCCAGTTTAGCTCGGTCGTGGGGTGTGGGTTTTCCGCCTGTAGGCGTGCAAAAATTTCATGACGCTTTTGGGCATTCATTGAATCTTCTCTTGGTTATTTAAAGCTTCTTTATTTGATCGTGCCGGTCACCCTGACCCGACGATCACTCCGCGGCGTTACGCTGGCGGGATGCGCGCGGGTGGCGCGACGCTGATCAAGCACATTTTTTAACGCGATTAACAGACCGGCAACAAAAAAAGCCCCTGGTGGCAGAATGAAAAACAGAAACTGATAATTCTCTACAACCGTTAACTGCCAGCTAGCAGCAGTGGGGCCAAAAAGCAGCGCCATGCCGCTAAATAGCGTCCCCTGACCCAGCAGTTCACGTATCGCGCCCATGACGATCAACACCGCGCCAAACCCTAGCCCCATCATTAAGCCATCGACCGCGGCAGGCAGCACCGGCTGGCGCGAGGCGAAGGCGTCTGCGCGACCTAAAATGGCGCAATTGGTCACAATCAGCGGAATAAAAATTCCCAGCACTTGGTAGAGCGGGTACGCATAGGCAGCCATCAATAGCTCGGCACAGGTAACAAAGGCGGCAATAATCATAACAAACGCAGGTAGCCGCACCGCACTGGGGACCTGATGGCGGAGCAGTGAGACTGTTGTGCTGGCGCCCACCAGTACCAGAAGCGTCGCAATGGCTAACCCAAGGGCATTGACCACGCTGCCGCTCACGGCCAGCAACGGGCAAAGCCCTAACAATTGAACCAGCGCAGGGTTATTGGACCATAGCCCTTCGCGGGTGAGTTGGCGCCATTGGCTCATGGAGTTGGCTCCTCAAAGGTAATGGGGAGATCGGTTTCTGCCGCATATATCAGCGTTTGATGCACCGCATTAATGACGGCGCGCGGGGTAATGGTCGCGCCGGTAAAGGCATCAAACTCGCCCCCCTCTTTATGTACCGCCCAGTCTTCAGAAGGCAAACTGGCCAAGCTTAACCCATTAAAGTGGGTAATCCAGTCGCTGCGCTGGCGCTCAATGTCATCGCCAAGCCCAGGCGTTTCTTGGTGATGAGTCACCCGTACACCGGTGATGCGTTGATGCTGATCAATGCCTACCAGCAGTCTTATTTCACCGTTGTAGCCCTGGCGTGTTACCACCGGCAGAATAAGCGCGCTTTCTTCATCGCGATGAAGTTGCCAGCCTTGGGTGCCGTCACGATGACCAAGCTGTGACGGGTTTGGCAGCTCAAATACGCCTTCTAACACATCGTGAACCGGCGTATCAGCCAGCGCAGAGGGCAGCACTTCTTGTAGCTGTCGGTGCTGATAGGCGAGTTGGTGGGTAGCAATGCGCTCGGCAGTCAGTGCCCGGGTAAGTGCGACGCTGCCGGCAGTGACTAGTGCAAACGTCCCTAAGGCAAAGGCGCCGCGAAACATGGCTTGACGGGGCGTCATAACGGTTTACTCGGCTTTGATTGCG